>CAYMDU010000118.1:0-1527 GCA_964389495.1 uncultured Eubacteriales bacterium | reverse complement strand
TATCCCAAGTGAACTTCCAGCACCTGGCCGATGTTCATACGGGAGGGAACGCCCAACGGGTTCAGCACAATATCCAGCGGGGTGCCGTCCGGCAGGAACGGCATATCTTCGCTCGGCAGGATGCGGGACACAACGCCTTTGTTACCGTGACGGCCGGCCATTTTGTCGCCAACGCTGAGTTTGCGCTTTTGGGCAATATAGCAGCGAACCACCATGTTGACGCCGGGGCTGAGTTCGTCGCAATTCTCGCGCGTGAACACTTTGACATCCACGATGATGCCGTATTCGCCGTGCGGTACGCGCAACGAAGTGTCGCGCACTTCGCGTGCTTTTTCACCGAAAATAGCACGAAGCAGGCGTTCTTCGGCGGTTAGTTCGGTTTCGCCCTTCGGCGTGACTTTACCCACCAAAATGTCGCCGGCACGCACTTCGGCGCCCACGCGAATGATGCCGCGTTCGTCCAAATCTTTGAGAGCGTCGTCGCCGACATTGGGAATATCACGGGTGATTTCTTCCGGCCCCAATTTGGTGTCGCGCGATTCCATTTCGTATTCTTCAATATGAATGGAAGTGTACACATCTTCACGCACGATGCGTTCGTTGATGAGAACCGCATCTTCGTAGTTGTAGCCTTCCCAAGTCATAAAGCCGATCAGCGCGTTTTTGCCCAGTGCGATTTCGCCGTTGCTGGTGGCAGGACCGTCGGCAATTACATCGTTTTGTTCCACATGCTGATTCAAAGCCACAACGGGGCGCTGATTGATGCAGGTGCCTTGGTTGGAACGGCCGAATTTAATCAACTGATAGGTGTCGATGGTGCCGTCGCCGTCGCGGCGCACATGAATACGGTCGGCCGATACGGCGGTGACGGTACCGGCGTGTTTGGCCAGCACACAAACGCCGGAATCAACGCCGGCTTTGTATTCCATGCCGGTACCGACAATGGGCGCTTCGGTTTTGAGCAGCGGCACAGCCTGGCGCTGCATGTTGGCGCCCATCAAAGCACGGTTGGCGTCGTCGTTCTCCAAGAACGGAATCATGGCTGTGGCCACCGAAACAACCATTTTCGGCGAAACATCCATGTAGTCGACTTTGTCGTTTTCGATTTCCAAGAATTCGCTGCGATGACGCGCGTTGACGCGGTTGCGCACAAAACGCCCCTGTTCATCCAATGGCTCGTTGGCCTGAGCAACAATGAATTCGTCTTCGACATCGGCGGGCATGTAGACCACTTCGTCGGTTACAATGCCGGTTTCCTTGTCTACGCGGCGATAGGGAGCTTCAACAAAACCGTATTCGTTGATGCGCGCAAAGGTGGCCAAATAGGAAATCAAGCCGATGTTCGGGCCTTCGGGAGATTCGATGGGGCACATACGGCCATAGTGACTGTAATGGACATCGCGCACTTCAAATCCGGCGCGATCACGCGACAAACCGCCGGGGCCGAGAGCCGACAAACGGCGCTTATGTGTGAGCTCTGCCAACGGGTTGTTTTGATCCATGAACTGCGACAGCGGCGAGGAACCG
>CAYMDU010000117.1:0-1573 GCA_964389495.1 uncultured Eubacteriales bacterium | reverse complement strand
GACTTGGAGCGCGAGCGCGGCATCACCATCAAAGCCACCGCCGCCACCCTGGAATATACCGCCGACGATGGAAAAACCTACGCCCTGAACCTGATCGACACGCCGGGGCATGTGGACTTTAACTACGAAGTGTCGCGGTCGCTGGCGGCGTGCGAAGGCGCCATTTTGATTGTGGACGCTTCGCAGGGGATTGAGGCGCAAACGCTGGCCAACACCTATTTGGCGGTGGAACACGGGCTGGAAATTGTGCCGGTGATTAACAAGATTGATTTGCCCAGCGCCCGCCCGGAAGAAGCGCGCGCCGAGATTGAGGACATTATCGGAATTGACGCTTCGGAAGCGCCGCTGGTGTCGGCCAAGCTGGGCACCAACATTCATCAGGTGCTGGAAGCGGTGGTGCACACCGTGCCGCCGCCGACGGGCGACGACGACGCGCCGTTGCAGGCGCTGATTTTTGACAGCTATTACGACAGCTACCGCGGTGTGATTGTGTATGTGCGTGTGAAAGAAGGCTGTGTGCGGGCGGGCGACACCATTCGCATGATGGCCACGGGCGCACAGTTTGAGGTGGTGGAAACGGGCATTTTGCGCCCCGGTGCCTTGGAGCCGTGCGAGCAGTTGCGGGCCGGGCAGGTGGGCTATTTGGCCGCGTCGATTAAAACCGTGAGCGAAGCCCGCGTGGGCGACACGGTGACCTTGGCCGACCGGCCGGCGGCCGAGCCGTTGCCGGGGTATCGCAAGGTGAACCCCATGGTGTTTTGCGGGGTGTTCCCGGCCGACGGTGCGCACTACCAGGATTTGCGCGAGGCGTTGGAGCGGTTGCAACTGAACGACGCGTCGCTGACCTTTGAACCGGAAACATCGGTGGCGCTGGGGTTTGGGTTCCGCTGCGGCTTTTTGGGGCTGCTGCATATGGAGATTATTCAGGAGCGGCTGGAACGCGAATACGATTTGGATTTGATTACCACGGCGCCCAGCGTGATTTACCGCATTACCCGCACCGACGGCACGGTGGAATACATTGACAACCCCACCAACTATCCCGACCCGGGCACGGTGGCGTTGGCGGAAGAGCCGATTGCCGAAGCGCACATTCTGGCACCCACCGACTATGTGGGCAACATTATGGAGCTGTGCCAGCAGCGGCGCGGGGTGTTCCGCGATATGAAGTATTTGGACCAAACGCGGGTGGACATTCACTACGAACTGCCGCTGAACGAAATTGTGTATGATTTCTTTGATGCGTTGAAGTCGCGCACACGGGGGTATGCCAGTTTTGATTACGAGCTGAAAGGGTATGAAAAATCGGAGCTGGTGAAGCTGGACATTTTGCTGAACGGCGAGGTGGTGGACGCGCTGTCGTTTATTGTGTTTGCGGGCAGTGCCTATGCCCGCGGGCGGCGGCTGTGCGAGCGCCTGCGCGACAACATTCCGCGCCAGCTGTTTGAAGTGCCCATTCAGGCGGCCATCGGCGGCAAGGTGATTGCCCGCGAAACGGTGCGCGCCATGCGCAAAGATGTGCTGGCCAAGTGCTACGGCGGCGACATCACCCGCAAAAAGAAGCTGCTGGAAA
>CAYMDU010000116.1:0-1710 GCA_964389495.1 uncultured Eubacteriales bacterium | reverse complement strand
CATAATGCGGCGCTTAACCGCACCTTCGCCATGCAACTTCACCACCGTGGCCGACTGACCAACTGCAATGTCTTTCAGTGTTTTCATGCCCTCTCCTCCTTTGCTGATTGTTATATCATGATTTTCTGTGCCATTTCCTGACTGATTGCCACGCGCGTTTCCTTGACATTCACAATGAGATTGCCGGCCAGTGTGTTCACAATGGTGACAGTACCGCCCACAACAAACCCCAAGTTTTCCAAATGCTTTTTCACTTCGGGACGCCCGCCGATTTTGCGAATGATGTTTTCTTCACCGACGGATGCAAATGATAACGGCATCATTGGTGTTCCCTCCTTGACGGCAAAAAAACCGCTTACAACGGTTAGCCTTTGCTAACTGCACATATCATACACCCCTGTCGGCGGTTTGTCAAGCACTTTTTGAGAAAATTTTGAAAAACAGGAAAATTTTCTTCTCTACTCACGCGAGAGTCGACATTGGGCGCACTCTACTGTGCGGTAACGGATGTTGAGAGCGGCAAAACGCGGCTGTTCCTTTACTTTGCTGCTTGCCAAACCTATAATTAAGCCATACTGAACAGTAATCGCATGAACAAAGGAGTTGCTTTGCTATGAATTCGTTTATTCTTTCCTGTGAGTCCACGGTGGATATGCCGTTTTCACATGTCAACGAGCGCCACATTCCCGTTTTGTTTTATGGCTACACCGTGGATGGTGTGAACTATGTGGATGATATGTTGCGTGACCCCGAAGCACTGCCCCGCTTTTATCAAATGCTGAACGCCGGCAAACTGCCAACCACCACGCAATTAAATGCTTTTCAATACAAAGAATTTTTTGAAGAGCTGTTGCAACAAGGCGATGTGTTGCACATTGCCTTGGGCACCGGCATGACCAAATCCTATCAAAACGCTTTGGTTGCTGCCGAAGAACTAAAAGAACGGTACCCCGAACGGAAATTGATTGTTGTGAATTCGCTGTGCAGTTCGTCCGGTTATGGCATGCTGGTGGATTGTGCCGCCGACATGCGCGATCGCGGCGCCACCATGGAAGAAATCGAACAATGGGCCTTGGCTCACCGCCAAACCATTCACCATCAATTTTTCTCAACCGAATTAAAGCACTACCGCCGCAGCGGGCGCATGTCGGGCGCCACGGCAATGATTGCCACCGTGTTGAACATCTGCCCCATCATGCGTTTGGACGACGAAGGAAAAATCATTGCATACAGTCAGGTGCGCGGAAAAAAGAACGCCATCAAAGTCACGGTTGACACCATGGAAGCTCACGCACTGGGCGGAAAAGCCTACAACGGCAAATGCTACATTTGCCACTCGCAATGTTTAAGCGATGCCGAATTGCTCAAAGCCGCCATCCGGGAACGCTTCCCGCAGGTGAAAGAAATTCCGATATTCGATATCGGCACCAGCATTGCCGCTCATTGCGGCCCCGGCACAGCGGCCGTGTTCTTCTTTGGCGATAACCGCGCACCGGAAAAAGCAGAAAAATAATAGGAAGTCCCCACACAGCAGGTGGGCATTGTAACGAAAGCCACGCGATAGTCGCGTGACTTTCGCTTGCAAACAACAGGGTTGTCACTTTCGTGTCAACCCTGTTGTTGTTTTCCGTAGCCGCTTATGGATACTCTTGATAGTAGTTCGCCACGCGCACCCCGTTTTCGTTGACAAGGCCCACCACATCCCCTTGC
>CAYMDU010000115.1:0-1911 GCA_964389495.1 uncultured Eubacteriales bacterium | reverse complement strand
TGACCACGCGCATGCCGCGCACATTTTCTTCGATGGATTCGTTGAGTTTGTCGTATTTTTTAAACACGCGACGGAAAGCCGGCATGGCCTTGCGCGACACCAAAAACAACCCGCCGGCCAGCAACGGCACAATCACCACAAACGATGTGGCCAGAGCGCCGCCCATGATGTAGGCCATGATGATGGAGAAAACCATCATCAGCGGGGCGCGAATGGCGGTGCGAATGAGCATCATGTAGGCCATTTGCACGCTGTTGATATCGGTGGTGAGGCGGGTGACCAGCGACGAGGTGGAAAATTTGTCGATGTTGCCGAAGGAAAACCCCTGTATGCGGTGGAACACATCGTGCCGCACATTTTTGGCAAACCCCGCCGAGGCTTTGGCGCAGGTGAAGCCGGCGATGCCGCCGCAGCACAGCGACAGCAAGGCCATGATCACCAGCAACACGCCTGTTTTGACAATGTCGTTCACGCCGGCGCCCGCTTCGATGCGGTTCACCAAGTCGGCGGTGATGAACGGAATGAAACATTCAATTACGGCTTCGCCCAAAATGAACAGCACGGTGAGTATCATGGGCAACCGGTACTCGCGAATGCAACGAGCCAATCGTTTGATCATTTGGTTTTGTCCCTCCCGGAAGTGTACCCGCCCGCAGCCTTCTGCCGCGCCGACGGGAAATGCGTTTCTTTTTCTGACTGTATCAGTATACCATTTTTTGCCGCACAATTCAATACACAACTCCGTGAATTTTCTTTGAACACCGCCTTGTTTTTTTGGCAAGACCGTGCTACAATAGCCTTGCAAAGGAGAGGATTTCATGAAACTGCTGATTGTTCGCCACGGCGACCCGAACTATGTTACCGACAGCCTCACCGAAAAAGGCGCCCGCGAAGCGCAGTTGCTGGCCGACCGCCTGTGCCGCGAACCGATTGCCGCCGCCTATTGCTCCACCATGGGGCGGGCACGGCTCACCGCCGCCCCCACGCTGGAACGCCTGGGGTTGGAGGCGCACTATTGCGATTGGTTGCGCGAATTTGAAAGCGCGCACATCACCGTGCCCTACACAGGAGAAGGCGGTCACGCCTGGGATTTGCTGCCCGCGTTTTTGGGCAACAATCCCGCTTTGTATTCCGAACGCTGGCGCGAACACCCGACACTGGCCGCCAGCCGGGTGCCCGAAACCTATGACGCCGTGTGTGCCGAATTCGACAAGGTGCTGGCGCAGCACGGCTATCGCCGCCAAGGTGTGAACTACACGGCCGAACACGCCAATCACAAAGTGCTGCTGTTTGTGTGTCACTACGGGCTGTCGTGCGTGCTGTTTTCGCATTTGATGAACTGTTCGCCCTATTCGCTGTGGCAAAACGCCTGCACCCTGCCCACGTCGGTGAGCACCTTTTGCACCGAAGAACGCGAACAGGGCACGGCTTCGATGCGATGCCTGGGGCTGGGCGATGTGTCGCACCTGTATGCTGCGGGCGAAGACCCGTCGTTTTCCGGCCGGTTTTGCGAATGCTTCACCGACGGCACCCGCCGCTGAAAACTTGAAATTTGGGGCTTGACAAACCGCAAGAGCTGTGCTATACTTAGTGTTGCACTTGCGGCTTTAGCTCATCTGGTAGAGCGCCACCTTGCCAAGGTGGAGGTAGCGAGTTCGAGCCTCGTAAGCCGCTCCACACTCCCCCGAACCATGGGTTCGGGGGAGTTTTTTGTGCGCCTTTTGAAAATCGGCAACATTTCCGACAGGGTTGTATTATCCGAAAGCCTGTACACAACAGCGACTTCCAGCCGACAATCCCCCCTGCGGGGGCAGCCGCCCCCGCTTCCCCCCCTTTACACAAGGGGGGCTTTTGCTGCCTCCCCTGTGTAAGGGGAGGTGGTGAGGGCGTAGCCCGAACCGGAGGGGTTGT
>CAYMDU010000114.1:0-2100 GCA_964389495.1 uncultured Eubacteriales bacterium | reverse complement strand
GTGTCCCACCCCGCGTAAGGTCGCAAAGGCAGAGGGTGCTCATGCCTCCCCTGTGTAAGGGGAGGTGGCACCGCGAAGCGGTGACGGAGGGGTTGTTACAGGTTCGAGGGGGGTAGCACGCCAAAAAGCCACTCCCGCCCGCCAACCGACGAGATGGCCGCCGGGGGATTACCGCCGCCGGCCCGAAACTTTGTCGAATTTCCGGCCGGAACGGTTGACGGCGGCCGAATGTTGTGCTACAATAATACATTAATTTGAGTGGGGGATGAAGAGTATGAATATCACCGTGGCAGGTTGCGGAAAAATCGGCAGCATCATCACAGAAAGCCTCACGCAAGAGGGGCACAACATCACCGCCATCGACAGTGCGCCCGCGGTAATCGAAGACATCACCAACACCTACGATGTCATGGGCGTGTGCGGCAACAGCACCGATTTCGAAGTGCTGAGCGAAGCCGACACCGCGCATGCCGATTTGTTCATTGCCGTCACCGGGTCCGACGATGCCAACATGCTCAGTTGCCTGCTGGCACGCAAAATGGGGGCCAAGCACACCATCGCGCGCATTCGCAACCCGGAATACAGCCACAAAACCATCAGCTTCATCAAGCAGCAACTGGATTTGTCGCTGGTGATCAACCCGGAACTGCTGGCCGCCAAAGAACTGCTCAATCTTCTCAAATTTCCCTCGGCCGTCAAGGTCGATACCTTTGCCCACCGCGATTTCGAAATGCTGGAACTGCGCTTGCGCGAAAACTCCGGCATGGACGGCATCTGCCTGTCCGAACTCCGCACCAAATACCGCGCCAAATTCCTGGTGTGTGTGGTGCAGCGCGGCGACGAAGTCTACATTCCCGACGGCCGCTTTGTTCTCCAAGCCGGCGACAAAATCGGCCTCACCGCCGCCCCCGCCGAACTGCAAAAGCTGTTGCGCGAAATGGGCGTGTTGCAAAAGAAAGCCCGCAGCGTGATGATTCTCGGCGGCAGCCGCACCGCGTTCTACCTGGCCCACCTGCTGGAAGCCGGCGGCAGCGATGTCACCCTGATTGAAAAAGACAGCGCCCTGGCGCAGGAACTCAGCGACCTGCTCCCCAAAACCGTGGTGGTGCAGGGCGACGGCGCCCAGCAAGACTTGCTGCTGGAAGAAGACCTGCTTTCCAAAGATGCGTTTGTGGCCCTCACCGGCATCGATGAAGAGAACATTCTCATGTCGATTTTCGCCGCCACCCACCGGGTGCCCAAGGTGATAGCCAAAGTCAACCGCGACGAACTGGCGGCGCTGGCCGTCAATCTGGGGCTCGACAGCATCGTGTCCCCCCGCAAAAGCATTTCCGATGTGGTGGTGCGCTATGCCCGCGCCCTGCAAAACTCCCTGGGCAGCAGCATGGAAACGCTGTACCAGCTCATGGACGGCAAAGCCGAAGCCCTGGAATTTCTGGTGCGTGACGAACCCAACCTGGTGGGCATTCCGCTCAAAGACCTCAAAACCCAATCCGGCATTTTGCTGGCCGGCATCATTCGCGATCACAAAGCCATCATTCCGTCCGGCGACGATGCCATTCTGTCGGGCGACCGCGTGATTGTGCTGGCCACCAGCCGCCGTGTTCACGACCTGTCGGACATTCTGGCCAAGTAAGGAGCACCCTCATGAACCGTCGTGTCATCCTGCACACTGTGGGACAAATCATCAAACTCGAAGCCGCCCTGCTGGCGTTGCCGCTGGCCGTGGCGCTGCTCTACCGCGAATTTGCCGCCGCGTGGGGCTTTGCGCTCACCGCTTTGCTGGCATTGGCGGTGGGCTTTGCGCTCACCCTCACCAACCGGCGGGGCGACCGCCGCATTTTTGCCCGCGGCGGCCTGGTCAGCGTGGCCCTGTCGTGGCTGGCGCTGTCGCTCATCGGCGCGTTGCCGTTTGTCATCGGCGGCGATATTCCATCCTATGTCGATGCCCTGTTTGAAACCGTCAGCGGCTTCACCACCACCGGTTCGTCCGTGCTGCCCAATCCGGCCGTGCTCAGCCACGCCGCCCTGTTTTGGCGCAGCTTCACCCACTGGATCGGCGGCATGGGTGTCATCGTGCTGATGATGGCCATTGTCCCC
>CAYMDU010000113.1:0-2253 GCA_964389495.1 uncultured Eubacteriales bacterium | reverse complement strand
GGCAAAGTGAACAAAACGCTGGTGAGCCTGCTGGAAAAGCACGGCGGCCGCGCCATGGGCATTTCCGGCATGGACGGGCATCTCATCGAAGCGGTGCAGCGCGACAAACGGCTGGGCTATGTGGGCACCATCACCGGGGTGCACATTCAGCCGGTGAAAGACCTGCTGGAAAAGGGCTACATTCCCGTGATTTCCACAATGGGCTGCGACTTCTACGGCAACATCTACAACATCAACGGCGACACCGCCGCCGCCTGCATTGCGGGCGCCCTGCACGCCGAACGCCTGGTGATGATGACCGACATTGCGGGCATTCTCGCCAACCGCGACGACCCCGCTTCGCTCATTCCCGAAGTCACCGTGTCCGAAGCACACCGCCTGCGCGAACAGGGGCTGGTGTCCGGCGGCATGATCCCCAAAGTGGACTGCTGCATCGACGCCCTCGAACGCGGCGTGAAAACCGTGGTGATCATGGACGGGCGGGTGCCCCACTCCCTGCTCATGGAAATTCTCACCGACGAAGGCGCGGGCACCTTGGTGAAGGGGGACCCGACATGAGCATCACCGAACAGGACACCCGCTTTGTGGCCCCCACCTACCGCCGCTTTCCCGTGGAAATCAGTCACGGCCGCGGCTCTCTGCTGTGGGACACCCAAGGCCGCCGCTACATCGACATGGGCTCCGGCATCGGGGTCACGGCGCTGGGCATTGCCGACCCCGGCTGGCAGGCAGCGGTCACCGCGCAACTGGCGCAGGTGCAGCACACCTCCAACCTGTACTACACCGCTCCCTGCGCGGCTCTGGCCGAACAGCTGTGCACACGCACCGGCCTGCGCCGCGTGTTTTTTGCCAACTCCGGCGCCGAAGCCAACGAATGTGCCGTCAAGGTGGCGCGCAAGTACGCCGCCGAACACAAAGGCCCCGACTACACCGCCGTGATCACGCTGGAAAACAGCTTTCACGGCCGCACCCTCACCACGCTGGCGGCCACGGGGCAACCGGCGTTTCACCGCCTGTTTTCGCCGCTCACGCCCGGCTTTTACCATGTGCCCGCCAACGACATTTTTGCCATGGAAGCGGCGGTGGCGGCGCACAAAACCGCCGGCGTGCTGCTGGAATGTGTGCAGGGCGAAGGCGGTGTGAACACGCTGGACAAAGCCTATGTGCAGGCGGTGGCCGAACTGTGCCGCCGCAAAAATCTGGTGCTGATGATCGACGAAGTGCAAACCGGCAACGGACGCACCGGCACCCTGTATGCCTACGAACAGTTCGGCATCACGCCCGATGTGGTCACCACCGCCAAAGGACTGGGCGGCGGTCTGCCGCTGGGCGCGGTGTTGCTGGGCGAGCGGGTGGCCGATGTGCTCGGCCCCGGCGACCACGGGTCCACCTTCGGCGGCAACCCCGTGTGTTGCGCCGGCGCGCTTCATGTGCTCAACCGCATCGACGGCCCCCTGCTGGACGATGTGTGCGAAAAAAGCCGGTTTGTGTTTGCGTCCCTGTCCGGTGCCCCCGGTATCCGTTCGGTCACCGGGTTGGGGCTGATGATCGGTGTGGAACCCGTGCGTCCCGCCGCTCAGGTGGTGGCCGAGTGCATCGAACACGGCGTGCTGTGCCTCACCGCCAAACACAAAGTGCGGCTGCTGCCCGCGCTCACCATTCCCACGGAACTTCTCACCGAAGCTCTCGACATTCTCAAAACCGTTTGTGCAAAGGAGTGCTAACCGTGTCATTGTATCAGCGCAGCTTTTTAAAACTGCTGGACTTCACCCCCGCCGAAATCGAAGAACTGTTGGCCCTTGCCGCCACCCTGAAAGCGCAAAAAAAGGCGGGCATTCCCCATCGCCTGTGCGAAGGAAAAAGCGTGGCCCTGGTGTTTGAAAAAACCAGCACCCGCACGCGCTGCGCCTTCGAGGTCGCGGCGGCGGATTTGGGCATGCACCCCGTCTATCTCGACCCGCAAGGGTCGCAAATCGGCAAAAAGGAAAGCCTGGCCGACACCGCCCGCGTGCTGGGGCGGATGTTTCACGGCATCGAATACCGCGGGTTCGGGCAAGACACGGTGGAAGAATTGGCACGCCATGCCGGCGTGCCGGTGTGGAACGGCCTCACCAACGAATTCCACCCCACCCAGATTTTGGCCGATTTTCTCACCATTCAGGAGCATTTTGGCCATCTCAAGGGGATCAAGCTGGTCTATATGGGCGATGCCCGCTTCAACATGGGCAACTCCCTCATGGTAGGCTGCGCCAA
>CAYMDU010000112.1:0-2283 GCA_964389495.1 uncultured Eubacteriales bacterium | reverse complement strand
CACTGCCCGGCTGTCGTCGAACCGGCACTTGAAAAGCGGCGACGACACCGCACAAACCGAAAGCCCGTGTGCTTCTGCCGCGGCACAAATATCCGAAACATCTTTTTCGGTGAATTCAAATGGCGAATGGTTGTTCACCGAGCGAACTTCCATGCAAGCCAATCCATGTTGCTTGCAAAACCGAGCCGCCTCTTCGATGTTTTGTGAAACCTCGTCTGTGATCACACCCACGGAAAACGGTGTTTTCATCGTTGCACCACCCTGTTGCCGCTGTTATATTTGCAAATAAAAGTATACCCCCCCGCCGAAAAAAGTCAACCCATAAGCGCTAAATTAAACGCTAAATTTTCAACTTTCGTTTGCAAAAAACGATTGCTAAAACAAGCGCCCCCTCCCGGCGCAATTCAAGTGCCGAGAGGGGGCTACACATCAACGAGTATTACTGTTCAATGGCTTTGTATCCTGCCTGTTCCAGCTTGGAAGTATCGATTGCCAATTCATTGCAAATGGTCTTGTTATATACTTTCAGATATTCTTCGGCATAGGCAATTTCCATTTGGGAAATATCGGCTTCGCCTTTTAGAATTTTTGCCGCCATTTTGCCGGTGGTGACACCCAAATCGTAGTAGTCGATGCACAGCGTTGCCACACCGCAACCGGAACAAATGCCTTCGTCGCCGCCGACAATCGGGGTTTTGGTGGGAAGCACGGCGTTGTTGATGGCTTCTTTGCAATCCGCCGCCGTGTTATCGGTGGGGATATACAGCACATCGGAAGCCGCCGCTGCCGCCGAAGCTACCGCCGCGATATCGTTGGAATCGGCAAACGGGAAATCGGTGCAAACCACATTTTTGGCTTCCAGGTATTCTTTCACCTTTTTCACTTGGTATTCCGAATTCGGTTCTGCCGAGCAATAGAGCATACCCACGGTTTTGGTATCGGGGAACAGTTCCAGCAGCATGGCCGCTTGCTCATCCAGGGGGGCCAAATCGGAAGTGCCGGACACATTGCTGCCCACCAGCCCGTTGAAATTGTCGATTCCCAGTGCCACGCCGTATTCGGTTACCGACGTGCCCAAAACCGGGATGGTATCGGTGGCGTTGGCCGCCGACTGCAACGCCGTGGTGGCATTGCCCAAAATCAAATCTACATTTTTTGTTACAAAATCGTTTACAATGGTGGTGCAAGTGTTGGAATCGCCTTGCGCATGTTGCAGCAAAAATTCCACATTTTCTTCGCCCAGTTCCGCTTTCACGGAATCCATGAACCCGTTGCTGGCAGAGTCCAATGCCACATGCGGCTGCTGCTGAACAATGCCGATAACATACTTATCGTTTGCTGGTTTGTTGGTATTGTCGCAAGCGGCAAACAGACACATCGAAGCCAACATAGCCACAGCCAATACTACCGATACCACTTTTTTCATAACAGTTCCTCCTTATTCCCGCCACCATGCGGTGAATGAATACAAAATAAATACAAAAAACGCCCTTGCCGAAACAGCAAGGGCGATAATGTATCGCGGTACCACTTTGCTTTCGTGCTGTTCTCGCGAACAACACCTCACAGACTGCCAACACAGCCCTGACGATGTAACGGTCGCACCCGTTGAACCTACTTAATGTTCAGCCCACAGCTTGCAGAGGGAACTTCACGCCACTACTCTGTCACTGCCTTGCACCAACCGGCAGCTCTCTGTGACTTTTGATTGCGCTACTCTTTCTGCTCAAACGCCTTTGTTTATCAAATTATGAAAGGATTATACCACGGTGAAAGTTGTTTGTCAAGCCCCAAAATCGGTGAAACCCAACTTATTTCAGCAATCGGATTTTCCCAATCACCGGCAGCTCTTTCATTTCCCCTTTGGCCGCGTTCACAATGCCGATAATCGAGAGTGCCAAGAACACCAAACTTGCCAACTCCAAAACAGCCGACAGCAATGTGGCCAGCCACGGTGTTAAGAAAAACACGGCCACTAAAATATTTTCCAGCACCCCTTTAACAATGGAGTAGACCACTTCAAAAAGGAAGCACACCAAGCCCTGGTTGGCATGAAAACGGGCAAACGGTGAACGCTTGGCCGCAAAAATGGGAATCAGCACCAGCAAACCGAAATAGGACAAAATAGCCATTCCCTTGTTGGCAGAGGCATCCATTTGGTGCAACACACCGGTGTTATCCACCGGCATGGCATCTTGCATTTCGCCGCATTGCGGGCAAAATTGCGCGCCGGCATCCACAGCTGTTCCGCATTTCTTACAAAAAGGCATATCTATCACTCCT
>CAYMDU010000111.1:0-2448 GCA_964389495.1 uncultured Eubacteriales bacterium | reverse complement strand
GGATCAGCTGCAACTAAGCGAGAGCGTTCGCAACCACATCGAAACGGATATTGCCGCGGTGGAAACCGAATTGGATGATGATGCCGAAAGTATCATCACCAACGAAAGGTACATATATATCGGCCAGTTGTTGAAGCACTGCTACAAAAAGCGCTCGGCCGGCAAGCTCACGGTGTCGGATAAAATCGACAAGGTGGTTACCAACCGGATTTTGGCGTTGCCCATTTTTGCAGTGATTATGTTTTTGGTGTATTGGATTGCCATGGGCCCGTTCGGCAGTTTCCTCACCGATTGGACCAACGATGTGTTGGGGTCGGAATGGCTGGTGGAAATTCCGCGTGCCGCTTTGGAAGGCTGGGGTGTTAACAGCGTTTTGGTGGGCCTGATTTGCGACGGTATGCTGGCCGGCGTTGGGGCGGTTCTTGGATTTGTTCCGCAAATGCTGGTGTTGTTCTTTATGCTGGCGTTGCTGGAAGATTGCGGGTATATGGCCCGTATTGCGTTTATCATGGACCGCATTTTCCGCAAGTTTGGCTTGTCCGGTAAATCGTTTATTCCCATGCTCATCGGCACTGGGTGCGGTGTTCCCGGCGTGATGGCTTCGCGTACCATCGAAAACGAGCGCGATCGCCGCATGACCATCATGACTACTTGCTTTGTTCCTTGCGGCGCCAAAATGCCGATTGTCGGTTTGATTGCCGGTGCGTTGTTCGGCAACAGCGGTTTGATAGCTGTTTCGGCCTATTTTGTCGGTGTGGCCGCGATTATCCTTTCCGGCATTATGCTGAAAAAGACCAAAGCGTTTGCCGGCGATCCGGCTCCGTTTGTGATGGAATTGCCTGCCTATCATGCTCCCACCGGTCGCAATGTGTTGCGTGCCACGTGGGAACGCGGCTGGTCGTTCATCAAAAAGGCCGGTACCATCATTTTGTTGTCCACCGTGGTGTTGTGGTTCTTGCAGGCATTCGGCTGGGAAAGCGGAAGCTTTGGCATGGTGGACGATATGAACAACTCGGTGCTGGCGTTTATCGGCAACGGTATTCAATATCTGTTTGTGCCGCTGGGATTTGGCAACTGGAAAGCGGCGGTTGCTACCGTTACCGGCTTGATTGCCAAAGAAAATGTGGTGGCCACCTTTGGTATTCTGTATAACTATGCCGGTGAAATTGCCGAAAACGGCGAGGAAATTTGGGCGTTGGTGGCTGCCGATTACACGCAGCTGTCTGCCTATGCGTTCATGATTTTCAATTTGCTGTGCGCCCCGTGTTTTGCGGCCATGGGTGCAATCAAACGCGAAATGAACAACGCCAAATGGACAGCGGCTGCCATTGGGTACATGTGTGTATTTGCCTATGCGGTTTCGCTGATTGTATATCAGTTGGGCCTTTTGTTCACAACCGGTGCGTTCACTGTGTGGACTGTGATTGCGTTGGCGGTGCTGGCTTTGCTTATCTACTTTGTGGTGCGCCGCAACAAATACGACAACAACCAGCTCACCGTTAACATCCGTGTGAAATAAGGAGCGGTTTGTATGGATTGGAAAACCTGTCTTGTCGGTGCCGTTGTTTTGGCGATTATTGTCGCTGTTATTGTGACAACGGTGCGTAATAAGAAAAAGGGGAAAGGCACCTGTTCCTGCGGCTGCGGCGGCTGTGGCATGAAAGAAATCTGCCACGCCCCCCGGCAGTCAACAACCGAAAAATAATTCCCCGCATACCTACACAAAGCCCGAAGGGATCCTTCGGGCTCTTGTGTTGGTTGACTTTTGTAAAGCCGTGTGCTACAATACAGCTGTATTTCCCGGTGAACAAGGGGAATGCTACCGTCGAGTGTTTGCATCGTCGTTGCCATAGGAGCACACCACAGGAACGAACGGCGCAGTCAAGCCATCTGCTGTCGTTGTTGTTTTTCCACAGAGATGTTGGAAACGGCAATGGCAAAAAACAGAAAGGGGTAGCGAATATCTATGAAAATTGCTGTTGCCGGCACCGGATATGTCGGCCTGTCCATGGCCGTGCTGTTGTCACAGCATCACACGGTTACTGCTGTGGACATTGTCCCGGAAAAAGTGGACATGATCAATGCGCGCCGTTCACCAATCAAAGATGCGGAAATTGAGGAGTTCTTGCAGCACACCGAACTTGACCTCACCGCCACGCTGGATGCCGAGGCGGCTTACCGCGATGCCGATTTGGTGATTATTTCCACTCCCACCAACTACGATGACCGCAAAAACTTTTTCGATACTTCCTCGGTAGAGCAGGTTATTGAAAAGGTGATTGCTGTTAACCCGGAAGCCATCATGATTGTTAAAAGCACGGTCCCGGTGGGCTTCACCGAAAAGGCACGCGCGGATTTTTGTTGCGACAACCTGTTGTTCAGCCCGGAATTTTTGCGGGAAGGCAAAGCACTGTGCGACAATCTGTATCCCAGTCGCAGCATAGTCGG
>CAYMDU010000110.1:0-2541 GCA_964389495.1 uncultured Eubacteriales bacterium | reverse complement strand
GGATTTTGCCGTCGGCAATGTCGTAGAAGCGGTTGATGAGGTTGGTGATGGTGGTTTTGCCGGCGCCGGTGGCACCCACAAAGGCCACTTTTTGCCCCGGTTCGGCATAGACCGACACATCGTGCAGCACCTGCTTGTTCGGCTCGTAGCCGAAATCCACATGGGTTAATTGCACATCGCCGCGCAAGGGCGTGTAGGTAACGGTGCCGTCGCTGTGCGGGTGTTTCCAAGCCCAACGGCCGGTGCGCCGTTCGGTTTCCGTGACGGTGCCGTCGGCGGCCACGTCGGCGTTCACCAGGGTGACATAGCCGTTGTCGTCTTCGGGGGATTCGTCCATCAGGGCAAATATGCGTTCGGCACCGGCCAAGCCCATGGCAATGGAGTTGATTTGCTGGGAAAACTGGTTGACATTGCCGGTGAACTGTTTGGTCATGTTGAGGAACGGCACAATCAGGGCAATTTCAAACGCCATGCCCGAAAGGCTCACATTGCGGGCGCCGGTGGCAATGAAAATGCCGCCGACAATCGCGCACAACACATAGAGAATGTTGCCGATGTTCATGATGATGGGGCCCGGGGCGTTGGCATAGGCGTTGGCGCGGTAGCTGTCTTCGAACAGTTCGTTGTTGATGCGGTCGAATTCGTCTTTCACGCGGTCTTCACGGCTGAACACTTTGATGACCTTTTGGCCGTTCATCATTTCCTGCACATAGCCTTCGGTTTTGGCCACCGCCTGTTGCTGGCGAATGAAATAGCGTGCCGAACCGCCGCCGATTTTGCCGGATACCAGGAACATCAGCGCCACACCGCACAGCACCACCAATGTCATCCACACGCTGTAATACAGCATGATGCACAACACCGTGACCACGATAATCGACGATTGCATGAGGCTGGGCAGCGATTGCGACACCAGCTGGCGCAGGGTGTCGATGTCGTTGGTGTAGTAGCTCATGATGTCGCCGTGTTTGTGGGTGTCAAAATATTTGATGGGCAAATCCTGCATGCCGTCGAACATGCGGCAACGCAGTTTGCTCAAATACCCTTGCGTGATGTAGGCCATCAGCTGGCCTTGCAAGGTGATGGCAATAACAGACAGGGCGTACAGCCCCACCAGCACCAAAATGAGGGGCAGAATTTCCTGCTTGGCCACGGCCCAATCCAGGCTGCCCGCTTCGAGGTGGGCGGTGACCACCGACAGCACCTTTTGCGTGAAGATGGAGGGCACCGAGGAAATCACCGAAGAAAACAAAATGCACGCCATGGCCAACGGCACCAACACCGGATAGGAACGGAACAACAGTTTCACCACGCGGCCCAGCATGCGCACATCCAGTTTGCGCACGCCGCGCGGTTGCGGCCCTCTGCCGGGCATGCCCATGGGTTTACTCATTGTCCTCACCTCCGTGTGTGGTTTGCTGCTCGTACACTTCCCGGTAGATGCTGCTGGACTGCAACAGTTCCCCGTGTGTGCCGGCTGCCGCAATGCCGCCGTTTTCCATTACCAAAATCAAATCGGCGTCTTGCACCGAAGCCACGCGCTGGGCAATGATGATTTTGGTGGTTTCGGGAATGTATTTGCCGAACCCGTCGCGAATTAACGCATCGGTGCGGGTGTCCACCGCGCTGGTGGAGTCGTCTAAAATCAAAATCTTGGGGCGTTTGAGCAGGGCACGGGCAATGCACAGGCGCTGCTTTTGCCCGCCCGACACATTGGTGCCGCCCTGTTCGATGAAGGTGTCGTATCCGTTGGGAAAAGCACGCACAAAGTCGTCGGCCTGGGCCAGGCGGCAGGCTTCTTCGATTTCTTCGTCGGTGGCGGATTCGTTGCCCCAACGCAGGTTGTCGCGAACGGTGCCCGAAAACAGCAAATTCTTTTGCAGCACCATGGCCACCGCGCCGCGCAGGGCGTCCAAATCGTAGTGCCGCACATCCACGCCGCCCACGCGCACGCACCCTTCGGTGACATCGTAGAGCCGCGGAATCAGCTGCACCAGGGTGCTCTTGCTGGAACCGGTGCCGCCCAAAATGCCCACGGTCATGCCGGAACGAATGTGCAGGTTGATGTTTTCCAGGGCAAAGCGGTCGGCTTCGGCGGAATATTTAAAGCTCACGCCGTCGAAATCCACCGAACCGTCGGCCACCTGGGTGACCGGGTTGGCCGGGTTGCTCAGGGTGGGGACTTCTTCGAGCACTTCGTCGATACGCTTCATGGATTCGGCCGACATGGTGAGCATGACATAAATCATGGACAGCATCATCAACTGCATGAGAATTTGCATGCCGTAGGTGAGCATGGCGGTGATTTCGCCCACATTGATGAGCGAACCGCCGCTTTGCACAATCAGGCGCGAACCCACCAGCAACACGAAAATCATGTTGAAATACACGCAAAACTGCATGAGCGGCGAGTTGAACGCCACAATGCGTTCGGCGCGGGTGAAGTCGCCGCGGATATCTTCGGCGGCGGCACCGAATTTTTGCTTTTCGTGCGGCTCCCGCGAAAAGCCCTTGACCACGCGCATGCCGCGCACATTTTCT
>CAYMDU010000109.1:0-2623 GCA_964389495.1 uncultured Eubacteriales bacterium | reverse complement strand
TTCAAGCGATTGCGGTTTGAAAGCCACCTCGACATTCGGCATGGTGGCATCGTACTGTGTCATGCAAACATAGGTGAGTGGGAAAAAGCCGTGTTTGCGCTCAAAGCCGGCAAAGTCCGGGTCCACCAATGTGCGGGTGATTTCACGCGCACGGTCGGGGCGGAAATTGAAAAAGACCACACTGTCGTTGGGGCCGATTGTTCCGTTGGTATCGCACACGGTGGGAATCACAAATTCGTCGGTGACACCGGCGGCATAGGACTCGGCCATGGCGGACACAGCGTTGCTGTTTTGCACGCCTTCGCCGTATACCATGGCGGCATAGGCTTTTTCCACGCGCTCCCAGCGGTTGTCGCGGTCCATGGCGTAGTAACGGCCCATCACGGTGGCGATGCTGCCGATGCCCAGTTCGTTCAGTTTGTTTTGAAGCTGAATAACAAAATCTTTGCCGGAAGTGGGGGGGACATCGCGGCCGTCCATGAGACAGTGGACAAACACCTTTTCCACACCGCTGGCTTTGGCCATATCCAGCAATCCGAACAGATGATTCAAATGGCTGTGAACGCCGCCGTCGGACAGGAGACCGATGAGATGCAGCGCCCGGTTTTTGGCGTTGGCCATGGCAGCACACAACGCGGGATTTTTTTGGAAATCACCGTCTTGAATGGATTTGGTGATGCGAGTGAGTTCCTGATAGACCACACGGCCGGCACCGATATTGGTGTGGCCCACTTCGCTGTTGCCCATTTGCCCGTCGGGCAAACCGACATCCATGCCCGAAGCGCCAATGGCGGTGAAGGGATTTTCGGAAAACAAACGGGACAGGTTGGGCGTGGCGGCTGCATGAATGGCGTTGCCCACAGTGTTGTTGTCCAAACCGAAACCGTCCATAATGATAAGAGCCAGCGGTTTTTTCATACGAATATCCTTCCTTTCCACAGGAAACGGGCGCAAGACCCGGGGGAATCTTGCGCCTGCCTTTGTGCGGTCGTGTTATTTCGCAGCAGCGACAATGGTGGCAAAATCAGCAGGCTTCAAAGAAGCACCGCCAATCAAACCGCCGTCGACATCGGGCTGTGCCAACAGCTCGGCAGCGTTTTTAGCATTCATGGAACCACCGTACTGGATGGTTAAAGCAGCGGCGGCAGCCTCGTTGTACAGATTGCGAACCACGCCGCGGATGAGGGCGCAAACTTCGTTGGCCTGTTCGGCGGTGGCGGTGCGACCGGTACCAATGGCCCACACCGGTTCGTAGGCAATGATAACGCGACTTAATTCTTCTTCGGTGACATTGCCCAACGCAATTTTGGTTTGCATGGCAACGATTTCGCCGGTGATGCCCTGCTCACGCTGCTCCAAATATTCTCCGACGCAGAGGATAACCGTTAATCCGGCATCCAAAGCGGCGCGCATACGCGATTGCACCGTGGCATCGGTGTCGCCGAAATAGGTGCGGCGTTCGCTGTGGCCCAAAATCACATAGCCAACGCCCATGGCTTTGAGCATTTCGGCAGAAATTTCGCCGGTGTAGGCACCGGACTTTTCCCAGTGGCAGTTTTGCGCGGCCACGCCGATGCGGCTGCCTTTGACAGCTTCCAGCGCGGCGGGCAAATCCACAAAGGGAACGCCCACAATCACATCGCAGGCTGCATCGGAAACCAACGGTTTGATGGCTGCAATCAATTCGGTGGCTTCGGCGGGCGTTTTGTTCATTTTCCAGTTGCCCGCGATAACATACTTACCCATTTATAACACTCCTTATTTGTCGCTCATGGCCACGATACCCGGCAGTTCTTTGCCTTCCAGGAATTCAAGGGAAGCACCGCCGCCGGTGGAAATGTGGCTCATTTTATCGCCAAAGCCCAGTGTGTTGACAGCCGCTGCCGAATCGCCGCCGCCGATGATGGTGGTGGCATTGGTTTCTGCCAACGCTTTGGCAACAGCAATGGTGCCTTCGGCAAGAACCGGGTTTTCAAAAACGCCCATCGGACCGTTCCACACCACTGTTTTGGCGTTCTTAACTTCGCTGGCAAACAGTTCGGCTGTGCGCGGGCCGATATCCAAGCTCATTTGGTCGGCGGGAATGGCATCGGCAGCAACAACCGTGACATCGATGGGAGCATCGATGGGATCGGGGAATGCTTTGGCAATTTTGCAGTCTACCGGCAACAACAACTTCACGCCTTTGGCTTCGGCGCGCGCCAGCATTTCACGGCAATAGTCGATTTTTTCACTGTCCAGCAGCGAGGTGCCAACGGAATAGCCTTTGGCAGCCAAGAAAGTGTAGGCCATGCCGCCGCCGATGATGAGTGTGTCGGCTTTGTTCAGCAGGTTTTCAATCACATTCAGTTTATCGGCCACTTTGGCGCCACCCAAAATGGTGACAAACGGGCGAACCGGGTTTTCCACGGCGTTGCCCAAGAACTGAATTTCTTTGGCCATGAGGTAGCCGTTGGCGGATTCTTCCACAAAGGAAGCCACGCCCACGGTGGAGCAGTGTGCGCGGTGAGCGGCACCGAAAGCATCGTTAACAAACAAGTTGGCAAGAGAAGCCAGCTCGCGGGAGAACGCTTCGCCGTTTTTGGTTTCTTCGGCGCGATAGCGTGTGTTTTGCAGCAGCACC
>CAYMDU010000108.1:0-2693 GCA_964389495.1 uncultured Eubacteriales bacterium | reverse complement strand
TAAAAGGCAAAACACGGTCGGTTTTTATCGTAAAGGAATTAAAGAAAAAACTGCTCCTCTTTGCACAAAAACAGAATATCCAAAGCGGCATGATTTTTGTGACAAGAACCGGCAAAGCAATCAGTCGCACAACCATTTGGCGAGAGATGAAAAGCCTTTGCGAACAGGCGCGGGTAAATCCGAACAAGGTGTTTCCGCACAACCTCCGCCACCTGTTCGCCCGTGTGTTTTACGGGCTGGAAAAAGATATTGCCAAGCTGGCCGACCTTCTCGGCCACAGCAGTATCAATACCACGCGCATATACATGATCACCACCGGCGCCGAACACAAACGCCAAATGGAAAAGATGCGGCTGATTATTTGAGAAAAAGAAAAAACCGCCCATGGGACGGTTGACTACATAATCGGCATTATGTTGCATAAAATTTGAAAGCCGATAAAAGCAACAGCTTTTCGTCTACTAAAAGTATAGCACGCTGTCACAAAATGTCAAGTATTTTGCTCCAAAGAGTACGACCTCTACCTAATTCAACCAAATGAGCACATCGCAAAAAAGCCTTTCCGTGTGTTTTGAAAAGCCAAAAACGAAAGGGCTTGTTTTTTTGTACCCGTTTTTAAACAACCGCACCGTTTTCCGGTCAAGAAACCGGTTTCTTGTTTGACTGTTAGCAACATAATGCCGATTATGTTGCTTGAAAATTTGTAAATATTTTAATATAGGGTTGGGATTGCGTGAAGGCGTATTATTCAGAAAGAAATTCGCTTATGCCCAGTGATTTCAAATTGTTATTTTCGACAGATTGCTACGATTCCGGAATATGGATTTGAAAACGGCACGGATTTGACGACAGTGTATTTCTCCAAGGGATCACAGAAAATTGGAGAAAGCGTGTTTATCAACAGTAAACAGCTCACCGACAGTTACTTTGTCGGTAACGAGGCGGAATGGAAAGAGGTTGTGATTGGTGCCGAAACGAAGTAGAACCGAATTCGGTGCCGGCAAGCGTGCGAAAAACCAAACGGAATTGACCGTAGCAGTCAACTGAGCAGGGCACCGCCGATTTCGGCGGTGCCCTGAAATTATGCAAAATCGGGAACAGCGTGTGAGGCAACATGCTTTGGCGGCCGGCGGCTGCTCTTTTTTGTCTTGACATATACCCCACGGGGGTATATAATCAAACGGGAAGGAGAGATACTATGAACAACGAAACGGGCTGTTGCGGAGCCAAAACCACGCAGCGAACCGAAGAAGAACAGAAAAAACTGATTCACCGGTTGAACCGGCTGGAAGGGCAGATCCGCGGAATTCGGGGCATGGTGGAACGAAACGCCTATTGCAACGACATTTTGATTCAGTCGGCGGCGGTGAGCGCGGCGATCAATGCCTTTAACAAAGATTTGATTGCCGACCATATTCGCCGTTGCGTGGTGCGCGATATTCGCAACGGCAAAGACGAGATTGTGGACGAACTGACGGCAACCTTGCAAAAGCTGATGAAATAGGCGGCAGACAGGAGGCAAACACAATGCAACACTATACGGTTACGGGAATGAGTTGTGCCGCGTGCAGTGCGCGGGTGGAAAAGGCGGTGGCTTCCGTGGAGGGCGTGACAGCTTGTTCGGTGAACCTGTTGACCCATTCCATGGGGGTTGAGGGTGATGTGCCGCCGGCGGCCGTGGTGGCGGCGGTGGAAAACGCGGGGTACGGCGCAGCGTTGCAAGGCCACACCGAACGCACCGAGCCGCCCCGCGACACCGAAGAAAAAGAAACCGCCGTTTTACGGCGGCGGTTGGTGGCATCGGTTGGATTTTTGGCGGTGCTGATGTATTTGTCCATGGGGTATGCCATGTGGGGGTGGCCGGTGCCGCCGTTTTTGGCCGACAATCCGCCGGCGGTGGGGCTGTTGCAACTGTTGCTCTGCATGGCGGTGATGGTGATTAACCAGCGCTTTTTCATTAATGGGTTTCGGGGTGTGATTCATCGTGCACCGAACATGGACACCCTGGTGGCGCTGGGGTCGGCGGCGGCGTTCGGATACAGTGTGGCGGTGCTGTTTTTGATGACGGCGGCGTTGGTGCAAGGTGACACGGCAACGGCAAGCCACTATCTTCACGAACTGTATTTTGAAGCGGCGGCCATGATTTTGGCGTTGATCACGGTGGGGAAACTGTTGGAAGCCCATTCCAAAGGCAAAACCACCGATGCGTTGCGAGAACTGATGCGGCTGGCCCCGCAAACGGCCACCGTGCTGCGCGAGGGGCGCGAAGTGGTGGTGCCGGTGGAGCAGGTGAAGCGCGGCGATGTGTTTGCGGTGCGGCCTGGCGAAACCGTGCCGGTGGACGGTGTGGTGCTGGAAGGCAACAGCGCCGTTGACGAGGCGGCGCTCACCGGCGAAAGTGTGCCGGTGGACAAAGAGGCGGGCGACAGGGTGTCGGCGGCCACGCTGAACCAATCCGGCTTTTTGAAATGCGAGGCCACCCGCGTGGGCGAAGACACGGCCTTGTCGCAGATTATTCGCATGGTGAGCGATGCGGCGGCCACCAAAGCGCCGATTGCCAAAATCGCCGACACGGTATCCGGCGTGTTTGTGCCGGTGGTGTTGGGCATTGCGGCGATAACCGTGTTGGGCTGGCTGTTGGCCGGTGCCACGGGCGGCTATGCGCTGGCGCGGGGGATTTCGGTGTTGGTGAT
>CAYMDU010000107.1:0-2730 GCA_964389495.1 uncultured Eubacteriales bacterium | reverse complement strand
AGGCAACCACACACTGACCGCAGGATACGCAGGGAACTTCGGCCAGCGGCTTTTCAAAGGCACAGGCAATGTGCGTGTCGATACCGCGATCGTTGGCACCGATGACCGAAACAAACTGCTGGCGGCAAGCGGCAACACAACGGCGGCACAGAATACACTTGTTGTTGTCGCGCACAAGGTGGGGAACCGAAGTGTCCAGTTCGTACACCGGCTTGTCGCCGTCGTACTTTCCGCTGTCTTCCACGCCGTAGTCACGGCAGAGCTTTTGCAGTTCGCAATCGCCGGAGCGCACGCAGGAAAGACATTTTTTGTCGTGCGTGGAAAGAATCATTTCCAATGTGGTTTTGCGGGCCTTTTGCACACGGGCGGTGTTGGTTTGCACCTCCATACCCTCGGCAACGGGATACACACAGGCGGTTACCAAACCGCGGGCGCCGGTGGCTTCTACCATGCAGATGCGGCAGGCGCCGATTTCGTTAATTTCTTTGAGGTAGCACAGGGTGGGAATTTCCACACCGGCGGCACGGGCGGCCTCCAAAATGGTGGAACCCTTCGGGACGCTAACGGCGATGCCGTTAATCTTAACATTGACCATATCCATGATTGGCATCTCCTTCCTTATTTCTTCACAATCGCGCCGAACTTACAGGTATCCATGCAAACGCCGCACTTGATGCACTTGTCGGGATCGATGGTGTGCGGTTCTTTCACAGCGCCGCTGATAGCACCCACCGGGCACTTACGGGCGCAGGCGGTACAGCCTTTGCACTTGTCGGCAACGATTTCGTAGTGCATGAGCGATTTACACACGCCGGCGGGACATTTTTTATCGACCACATGGGCGATGTATTCATCACGGAAGAAGCGCAGGGTGGAGAGCACCGGGTTGGGAGCGGTTTGGCCCAAGCCGCACAGGGAATTCTCTTTGATGTAGTAGCACAGCTGTTCCAATTCGTCGATATCTTCCAGGGTGCCCTTGCCGGAGGTGATTTTTTCCAGCTTTTCCAGCAAACGCTTGGTGCCGATACGGCAGGGCGTGCATTTGCCGCAGGATTCGTCAACAGTGAATTCCAAGAAGAATTTGGCCATATCGACCATGCAGGTGTCTTCGTCCATAACAATCAGGCCGCCGGAACCCATCATGCAACCGAGGGCAATGAGGTTGTCGTAGTCAACGGGCGTATCGATGAGCGAAGCGGGAATGCAGCCGCCGGACGGGCCGCCGGTTTGTGCAGCCTTGAAGTGCTTGCCGTTCGGGATGCCACCGCCGATTTCTTCCACGATTTCACGCAGGGTGGTGCCCATGGGGATTTCCACCAAGCCGGTGTGCTTGATTTTGCCGCCGAGAGCGAACACCTTGGTGCCTTTGGACTTTTCGGTACCCATGGAAGCAAACCAATCGGCTCCGCGCAAAATAATCTGCGGGATGTTGGCAAAGGTTTCCACATTGTTTTCCACGGTGGGGCAGCCATACAGGCCCTTCACCGCCGGATACGGAGGACGGGGACGCGGCTCGCCGCGGTTACCTTCGATGGAAGTCATCAATGCGGTTTCTTCGCCGCACACGAACGCACCGGCGCCCAAACGGATTTCCATGTCGAAATCGAACCCGCTGCCGAAAATGTCTTTACCCAGCAGGCCTTCGGCACGCGCTTCGTCGATGGCGATTTGCAAACGGCGAACAGCGATGGGGTATTCGGCACGGACATAGACAAAGCCCTTGGTGGCACCGATGGCATAGCCGGCGATGGCCATGGCTTCTACCAAGCAGTGCGGGTCGCCTTCAAGAACGGAACGGTCCATAAAAGCACCGGGGTCGCCTTCGTCGGCGTTACAAACCACATATTTTTGCGGGGCTTTGTTGGGAGCGGTGAGTGCCCACTTGCGACCGGTGGGGAAGCCGCCACCGCCACGGCCGCGCAGGCCGGAATCGGTGACAATTTGAATGACCTGTTCCGGGGTGTATTCGGTGAGACACTTGGCCAGTGCCTGATATCCGTCGTTGGCGATGTATTCGTCGATGGATTCGGGGTTGATAACACCGCAGTTGCGCAGAGCCACACGAACTTGCTTTTTGTAGAAATCGGTTTCGTTCAACGATTTGATTTCGTTGTCGCCGGCGACGGTTTCATCGTAGAGCAAGCGGGTGACAATGCGGCCTTTGAGCAAGTGCTCGGAAACGATTTCGGGAATGTCTTCTACTTTCACAGAGGAATAGAAGCAACCTTCCGGATACACAATCATGATCGGGCCGAGAGCACACAGACCGAAGCAACCGGTGCGTACCACCTTTACTTCGTCGGTCAAGTCGTTTGCCGCAATTTCTTTTTCCAGAGTTTCAATGATTTCTTGGCTGTGGGAGGAAGTACAACCCGTACCGCCGCAAACCAGCACATGAGAACGATACATTCTTTTTCCTCCTGTCTTACTTCATGAGATTGGAAACGGTGTATTCCGCAACCGGATTGCCGTTTACCAAATGTTCGGTTACAATTTTTGCCACCATGTCCGGCGTGACTTTGCCATAGGTGACCTTGTCTTTGCCGGGGGCAATCACTTCGACAATCGGCTCAAACTGGCACATGCCGATGCAACCGGTTTGTACCACGGCCACATGGCCGAGATGCCGCTTGGCGATTTCTTCGGTGAACGCTTTGAGAACGGGGCGGGCGCCGGCGGCGATGCCGCAGGTGGCCATGCCGATGACCACGCGCGCGCCGTCGTGCGAGC
>CAYMDU010000106.1:0-2910 GCA_964389495.1 uncultured Eubacteriales bacterium | reverse complement strand
GCTGATGATGCACCTGTCGCGGTTTTCCGAAGAGCTGATTTTGTGGGCCAGCTGGGAATTTCGGTTTGTGGAGCTGTCCGACGCGTTCACCACCGGGTCGTCCATCATGCCGCAAAAGAAGAACCCCGACATGGCCGAACTGGTGCGCGGCAAAACGGGGCGTGTGTACGGCGACCTGATGGGCACGCTCACCGTGCTCAAAGGCCTGCCGCTGGCCTACAACAAAGACATGCAGGAAGACAAAGAAAGCGTGTTCGACGCGGTGGATACGGTGTTGCAGTGCCTGCCCGTGTTCACCGGCATGATAGCCACCCTGCGGGCCAATCCCGACGCCATGCGCCGCGCCGCGCAAACCGGTTTCATCAACGCCACCGATTTGGCCGACTGGCTGGTGGCGCACGGCCTGCCGTTCCGCGATGCCTACCAACTGTCGGGTCGGCTGGTGGCCCGCTGCCAGGCCGACGGCACCGTGCTGGAAGCGTTGCCGCTGTCGGTGTATCAAGAATACAGCCCGCTGTTTGACGACACGGTGTACGCCGCCATCGATTTGGACGCCTGCGTGCAACGCCGCACCAGCGAAGGCGGCACCTCGGTGGCCTCGGTGGAACGGCAAATCGCTCATGTGAAAGAGGTGCTGGGCCTGTGACCACCGTGTTTATCGACGGCAGCGCCGGCACCACCGGCCTGCGCATTCACGAACGGCTGTCCGGGCGCGCCGACATCACCCTGCTCACCCTGCCCGACAACGGCCGCAAAGACCCCGCCGCCCGCGCCGAAGCGCTGCACACCGCCGACCTTGCTTTTTTGTGCCTGCCCGACGACGCCGCGCGCGAATCGGTGGCTCTGGCCGACGGTGCCGACACCGTGATTATCGACACTTCCACCGCGCACCGCACGGCAGCCGGTTGGGACTATGGCTTTATTGAACTTCTAAGGGGTCAAAATCGCGTTTTCACATCGAACCGCATAGCCAACCCCGGCTGTCACGCAAGCGGCTTCCTGGCCCTTGTAGCGCCTCTTACGGCCGTGGGATTGATTTCGCCCGACGAACAGCTCACCTGTTTTTCCCTCACGGGGTATTCGGGCGGCGGCAAAAAAATGATTGCGGACTACGAAAGCGGCACCCGCTCGCCGCTGTATGCCGCTCCGCGGCAATACGGCCTGGCGCAGCAGCACAAACATCTGGCGGAAATGCAGGCCGTGGCGGGGCTCACACACGCCCCGATTTTCTGCCCCGTGGTGGCGCCGTTTTACAGCGGCATGGAAGTCACGGTGCCGCTGTTTGCTTCGCAGTTGCGCGGCACCCGCGCCGACATCGAAGCCACCTACCGCGCGTGGTACCGCACCGGGCTGGTGCACTATGCAAGCCACGCCGACGAACAGGGCTTTCTCTCCGCCGCCGCGTTTGCGGGGCGCGACGACATGGAAGTGTCCGTGCAGGGCAACGGCGACCGCCTGTTGCTGGTGGCACGGTTTGACAATTTGGGCAAAGGCGCTTCGGGCGCCGCCATTCAAAACATGAACCTGGTGCTCGGTGTGGACGAAACCACCGGCCTGACTGTGTAAGGAGTGAACGGTATGATAGAACCCATCCCCGGCGGCGTGTGTGCCGCGCGTGGCTTTGCGGCCAACGGCATCCACTGCGGCATACGCCGCAACCGCCAAAAGCGCGATGTGGCGCTGATATACAGCCGCACACCGGCGGCCGCGGCTGCGGTGTACACATCCAATCTGGTAAAAGGCGCCCCGCTCACCGTCACGCAGCAACACCTGCAAAACGGCACCGCCCAAGCGGTGATTTGCAACAGCGGCAACGCCAACACCTGCAACGCCGACGGCGTGGCGGTGGCCGAACAGATGTGCCGGCTGGCGGCCGACGCCCTGCACATCGCCCCCGACGATGTGGTGGTGGCGTCCACCGGTGTCATCGGGCAACCGCTGGACATCACCCCCCTGGCCCACGGCATGGCCGCGCTGGCCGAAGGCCTGTCGGCCGACGGCAACGAAGCGGCGGCCGAGGCCATTCTCACCACCGACACCGTGATCAAGCAGGCGGCCGTGTCGTTCACGCTGGGCGGCAAGGTGTGCCACCTGGGCGGCATGGCCAAAGGCAGCGGCATGATTCACCCCAGCCTGGCCACCATGCTGGTGTTCCTCACCACCGATGCCGCCGTCAGCCCCGCTTTATTGCAACAGGCGCTGGCCACCGATGTGACCAACACCTTCAACATGGTGAGCGTGGACGGCGACACCTCCACCAACGACATGGTGGTGGTGCTGGCCAACGGTGCCGCGGGGAACCCCACGGTCACCTGCCCCGACGCCGACTACGCCGAATTGGTGAAAGCGCTCAACACGGTCACGGTGCAACTGTGCCGAATGATTGCCGGCGACGGCGAAGGCGCCACCAAGCGGCTGGAATGTCATGTGAGCGGCGCCGCCGACGAAGCCACCGCCAAAACCGTGGCCAAAAGCGTGGTGTGTTCCAACCTGCTCAAAGCCGCCATGTTCGGGGCCGATGCCAACTGGGGGCGCGTGCTGTGCGCCATCGGATACAGCGGGGTTGCCGTGAAGGTGACCGACATCGGCGTGGCGTTCCGTTCGGCCAAAGGGCTGGTGCCGGTGTGTGAAAACGGCGCGGGCCTTCCCTTTTCCGAAGAACTGGCCAAAGCCGTGCTGTCGGAACCCGAAATTGACATTTTGGTCACCCTGGGCAACGGCCCCGCCGGCGCCACCGCCTGGGGATGTGACCTCACCTACGACTATGTAAAAATCAACGGCGATTATCGCACCTGAAAGGAGAAACAGTCATGGCCGAACAGTTTTCCAACGCGCAGCGCGCCGAAGTGCTCACGCAGGCCCTGCCTTACATTCAGCGCTACAACGGCAAAGTGGTGGTGGTGAAATACG
>CAYMDU010000105.1:2509-2928 GCA_964389495.1 uncultured Eubacteriales bacterium | reverse complement strand
TTTACAATTCCAAATTGGTGACCAGACTCATCAACAACGTGATGTACGACGGCAAAAAGGGCGTTGCCCAGAAAATCGTGTACGATGCCTTCGACATCATCCGTGAAAAAACCGAAAAAGACCCGTTGGAGGTCTTTGAGCAGTGCATGGAAAACATCATGCCTGTGCTGGAAGTGAAGGCCCGCCGTGTGGGCGGTGCCACCTACCAGGTCCCGATCGAAGTGCGCCCCGAGCGTCGTCAGACGCTGGGTTTGCGCTGGCTCACCACCTATTCGCGCGCCCGTTCCGAGCGCACGATGAAGGAGCGTCTTGCCGGAGAAATCCTGGACGCCCTGAACGGTAACGGCGGCGCCGCCAAAAAGCGCGACGACACCCACAAGATGGCAGAAGCCAACAAGGCGTTTGCGCATTTCCGCTGG
>CAYMDU010000105.1:0-2499 GCA_964389495.1 uncultured Eubacteriales bacterium | reverse complement strand
TGGTAAACCGCATACCGTATCATGGAAGAAGGAGGATGACTTATGGCAAGAGATGTTTCGCTGGAAAAAACCAGAAATATCGGTATTATGGCGCATATCGACGCCGGCAAAACCACGACAACCGAGCGTATTTTGTACTATACCGGTGTGAACTACAAAATCGGTGAAACCCACGCCGGCGGTGCCACCATGGACTGGATGGCGCAGGAGCAGGAGCGCGGTATCACCATCACCTCCGCCGCCACCACCTGCTACTGGGATAAGCAGGGCACGGCGGACAAGCATCGCATCAACATCATCGACACCCCCGGCCACGTGGACTTCACCGTGGAAGTGCAGCGCTCGCTGCGCGTTTTGGACGGTTCCGTGACGGTGCTGTGTGCCAAAGGCGGCGTGGAGCCGCAGTCGGAAACCGTGTGGCGTCAGGCCGACGAATACCAGGTGCCCCGCATGGCCTATGTGAACAAAATGGACATTATGGGTGCCGATTTCTACCGCGTGATCGACATGATGCGCGACCGCCTGAAATGCAACGCGGTGCCGATTCAGTTGCCCATCGGTGCCGAAAACACCTTTAAAGGCATTGTGGACTTGGTGGAAATGAACGCCGATGTCTACTACGACGAAATGGGCAAAGACATGCGCGTGGAAGCAATCCCCGACGACATGAAAGAGTTGGCGGACAAATACCACGAGCAGCTGTTGGAGGCCGTGGCCGAACAGGACGACGCCCTGATGGAAAAGTATTTCAGCGGTGAGGAAATCACCGTGGACGAAATCAAGGCCGTGATTCGCAAAGCCACCATTGCCAACACCATGGTGCCGGTGTGCTGCGGTACATCCTACCGCAACAAGGGCGTGCAGAAGCTGCTGGACGCCATTGTGGACTACATGCCGTCGCCGCTGGATGTGCCCCCCATCAAGGGCATCAACCCCGACACCGAAGAGGAAGATTGCCGTCCCTCGTCCGACGACGAACCGTTCGCGGCTCTGGCGTTTAAAATCGCCACCGACCCGTTCGTGGGCAAGCTGGCGTTCTTCCGCGTGTATTCCGGCACGGTGAAGGCCGGCGACACGGTGTACAATTCCAGCAAAGACAGCAACGAACGGCTGGGCCGTATTGTGCAGATGCACGCCAACGCCCGCAAGGACTTGGATATTGTGTATGCCGGCGACATTGCCGCCGCCATCGGCCTGAAAAACACCACCACCGGTAACACCCTGTGCGACGAGAAGCATCCCATTATTTTGGAATCGATGAAGTTCCCGGAGCCGGTTATCCGCGTAGCGATCGAGCCGAAAACCAAAGCCGGTCAGGAGAAGATGGGCATTGCGCTGTCGAAATTGGCAGAAGAAGACCCCACCTTCAAAACCTACACCGACGAAGAAACCGGCCAGACCATCATTGCCGGTATGGGCGAATTGCACCTGGAAATCATTGTGGACCGCTTGCTGCGTGAATTCAAAGTGGAAGCCGATGTGGGCGCACCGCAGGTGGCCTACAAAGAGACCATTCGCAAGCTGGCCGATGTGGACCAGAAATACGCCCGTCAGTCCGGCGGTAAAGGTCAGTACGGTCATGTAAAAATCAAGCTGGAGCCGAACGAATCCGGCAAGGGCTACGAATTCATCAACGCCGTGGTGGGCGGTGCCATTCCGAAGGAATACATCCCCGCGGTTGACGCCGGTATCCAAGGCGCCATGCACGCCGGCACCATTGCCGGGTACCCGGTGGTGGACGTGAAGGTCACGTTGTATGACGGTTCGTATCACGAAGTGGACTCTTCGGAAATGGCGTTTAAGATTGCCGGTTCCATGGCGTTCAAAGAAGCCATGCGCAAGGCCGACCCGGTGCTCATGGAACCCATCATGAAAGTGGTTGTGGTGGTTCCCGACGAGTACATGGGCTTTGTGGTGGGCGACATTGCTTCCCGCCGCGGCCAGATGGAAGGTTCCGAAAACATCAACGGCGCCGTGCAAATTCGCGCCAACGTGCCGTTGTCGGAAATGTTCGGATATGCCACCGATTTGCGTTCCGGCACCCAGGGCCGCGGCCAGTATGTGATGGAACCCAGCCACTACGCCGAAGTGCCCAAGAGCGTGGCCGAAGACATCATCTCCCGTCGCGCCAAAAACTGATTCTGCCCCGTTTTGCCGGAACTTTGCAAAAAGGTCTTGCATTTTCCGCGCAGACTTGGTAGAATGAGGGTATCACCCCTGTTATTTTATTTTAGGTTTCATAAAAGGAGGAAATCACAATGGCAAAGGCAAAGTTTGAAAGAAACAAGCCCCATGTAAACATCGGTACCATAGGTCACGTTGACCATGGTAAGACAACCTTAACCGCAGCAATCACGAAGTACCTCGCCCTCAAGGGTCAGGCAGCTTTCGAGGATTATTCCAACATCGATAAGGCTCCCGAGGAGAGAGAGCGCGGTATCACAATCAACACCGCTCACGTTGAGTACGAGACCGACAACCGTCACTACGCTCACGTTG
>CAYMDU010000104.1:0-3008 GCA_964389495.1 uncultured Eubacteriales bacterium | reverse complement strand
TGATGATGGTGGGCAAACTGTTGGTCATTCCCTGCTGCAAGGTGGAAACATCGTTGGTGATACGGCTGAGAATGTCACCGGTGGAGGTTTCTCCGAATTGCTTTTGCGGCACCTTGTTGATTTTGACCGACAGGTCGTGACGCATTCTTTGCGACGCTTTCAGGGTAACCGTGGCCATAATATAATGCTGCACAAAACTCGCCACTGCCCCAATCAGGTAGAGCACAATCAGCAAAATCCCCACTTGGGCAATCGCCGGCATATCAATTCCGCCAATAAGCCCGTCGGAAATAATGTTGGTGATTTCACCGATTTTATCCGGTGCAATGATGGTCATCACCGCCGACACGGCCGCAAGCACAAGCGCCACAATCACCAGAGGAAAATTCCCCATGTAGTTAAAAATTTTCGATAATGTCTTTGGCATTGCGCTACCTCCTTAGGCCAATTCCGCCGCCGTTAGCTGCGATTGGGCAATCTCACGGTAGACAGAACAGGTCTTCATCAATTCCTCGTGTGTGCCGATTCCCACTGCTTCGCCACGCTCCAACACCAGAATTTGATCGGCGTCTTTAATGGTGCTGATTCTTTGCGCCACAATAACCTTTGTTGCGGTTTTAAACTCCTTTTTCAATCCTTGACGCAACAGGGCGTCGGTTTTGTAGTCAAGTGCCGAAAACGAATCGTCAAAAATGAGAATTTCAGGTTTGCGGGCAAGCGCACGTGCAATGGAAAGTCGCTGCTTTTGACCGCCGGACACATTTTTCCCCAGTTGCAGAATTTTGTGGTCTTTCCCCTGTTCCGCTTTGCTCACAAATTCTTCGGACTGCGAAACGCCAAGCGCCATGTCCACCGTGTCTTCATCAAATCCGTTTTGCGATTGCCCAAAGGTCACATTATCCCGAATGCTCCCCGCAAACAAAATGGCTTTTTGCGTGATATATCCCAACTTGTTGTAAAGGCCTTCAAACGAATAGTCTTTGATATTAACGCCGTCAATCAGCACCTCGCCCGCGGTGGCATCGTAAAATCGGGCCATTAACGACACCAGCGTTGTTTTGCCGCACCCCGTTGCCCCGATAATGGCCAGCGTTTGCCCCTGCTCCACGCGGAAAGACAGATTGCTCAACGCTTCTTCCCCGGCTTCGGGATAGACAAACGACACATTTTTGAATTCCACGGTGCCCACTTCCCGGCCGGAAGCCGTGTTGCCTTCGGTTACACTTGCCGTCTTGTCAAGCACCTCGTTGATGCGCTCGGCCGAAACCTGTGCAGCGGGCAACATCATAAACACCATAATCAGCATCATAAACGACATCACCACATAGGTTGCGTAGGTACTGAACACCACCACATCGCTGAACATGGTGATTCTGGCCGCCACATCGGCAAGTGCAATTTGGTTAATCAGAGCCGCTCCAAGCCAATAGATTGCCAACGAAAGCCCGCTCATGCATGTGGTCATAACCGGCATCATCAGCGAAAACAATCGCTGGTTTTTAAGCTGTATGTTCATCATGTCCCTGTTGGGAACATCGAACTTTTCGGTTTGATAGTCTTCGGCGTTAAAAGCGTGCACCACATTGATGCCGGTGAGATTTTCTCTGGCAATGCGGTTTTGGATATCGGTGAGCTTTTGCACCTTCCGAAAACGCGGAATGCACACGCCCATAACGGACAGCACGGTGGCGCCGATAACCACAACGGCCGACGCCGTAACCGCCGACAACTCCCAACTTTTGCCGAGTATTTTAACAATGGCCCACACTGCCATGATGGGCGCTTTCACCAACGATTGCAAGCCCATCGACACAATCATTTGCAGTTGCGTGATGTCGTTGGTGGTACGGGTGATCAGGCTGGGAATGGAGAATTTTCCGGTTTCTGCCTTGCCCAATGTCATCACATGGGTGAACAGCTTGTCCCGAACAGCAAAGCTGTACCCGGAAGCAATTTTGGAAGTTAAAAAACCGCAGGCAATGGCCAGAACCGCGCCGGCAAGCGTGCAACCCAACATGTTGGCTCCCACCGAAAGGATATCCCCCATTTGGCTGCCTTCGGTGTTGATGAGCAAGGTCAGTTCGCTCATATAATCGGGCAAGGCCAGTTCAAAATATATCTGGCCGATAATGAGCACCACCGCTAAAAGAACCATTATGCGCTCGCGGCGTTGCATGTTTTTCAGTAGCTTTATCATTCGGCATCGTCTCCTTTTTTGTTGTGGGCTTTGATCAACCGATCGATATTCCCGTTCATCACTTGAAAACAGTGTTCCATGATTGTGAATTCTTCTTCGGTTAATCCGTTGACAATCGATTTTGTGAATTCCTCTTGCGCCCGCCGGCCGGCGTTGATAATCGGCTGTGCCTTTTCGGTACACACAAGGCTGTCTTTTCGCCTGTCGCCGGGATAGGCTTGGCGTTCTAACAGCCCTTCACTGACCAATCGTTCCACATGGGCCGATACATTGGCACGCTTCAAGCCCCGCAATTCGCACACATCCCTGGCGGTTGCCAAAACCGGATTGTTGGCAAAAAACAAAAGAATCCCCATGGCCGTGTGCGGTATCCCAGTTTCTTTACTCAACGGCAGCAGTGCCTGCTCATAGGCCAAACCGACTTTTCTGGCATATCCGTTCATCTCCTGAATACTAATCACGCAACCAGCCCCTTGTTGTTTATTTCCAAACTGTTCATTATTATACAATGTCAAACAGAAAAGGCAGTAAATGGCAAATGAATAATGTGTGAAATTTTTGTGAAGTTCCACACTGTCGTTTCCCACGGCAATCCGAAAAACAATCACCTGTGTTGTAAATTTATTTGCCAACAAAAGAATATTCTTGCCAATACGCCCCGAAAGAAGTATAATAAAAATGAACAATTTTGCATTTTTGAAGGCATGCTCCGGGCGTTCCCACCGGCACATCGAAAGGAGAAACCGCATGATTACCGGCACCGTTAAAAACAAAGTGGATAAAATCTGGACAGACATTTGGGCCGGCGGTA
>CAYMDU010000103.1:0-3294 GCA_964389495.1 uncultured Eubacteriales bacterium | reverse complement strand
AACGTGCCTGTCTGCCTGTTCCAGCATCCTCGCGTATAGTGTTGTTAATTATAGCACTCTCCCTTGGCGTTTGTCAACTGTTTTATTCTTTTTTTATAAAAACGGCGGGATTCAAAAACAGTCTTGTGTAGAAGTGAAAGTTGTGATACAATACTATACATGATTTCTATGGGATGAGGTGACAGCATGGGGCTGCTGAAACGATTGTTTGGAGATTACAGCAAACGCGAGTTAAAGCGTATACAACCGTTGTGTGACCGAATATTGGCATTGGAGGAAACCTACCGTGCCATGGACGAAGAAACGCTGAAAGCGCAAACAGCGGTGCTGCGCGACCGTTTGGCGTGTGGCGAAACCGCAGACGATATTTTGCCCGAAGCCTTTGCCGTGTGCCGCGAAGCGTGTGACCGTGTGTTGGGTATGCGCCCGTTCCCGGTGCAGATTTTGGGCGGTATTGTGTTGCACCAAGGGCGCATTGCCGAAATGAAAACCGGCGAAGGAAAAACCTTGGTGGCCACGTTGCCGGCCTATTTGAACGCACTGTGCGGTGATGGGGTGCACATTGTCACCGTGAACGACTATTTGGCGCGCCGCGACAGCGAATGGATGGGAAAGGTGTACCGGTACCTGGGGCTCACCGTGGGGCTGATTGTTCATGATTTGTCCAACGAAGAACGCCGGGCGGCCTATGCGGCCGACATCACCTATGCCACGAACAACGAATTGGGATTTGATTATCTGCGTGACAACATGATGATTTATGCCGACCGCCGTGTGCAGCGCGGTCATGCGTTTGCCATTGTGGACGAAGTGGACTCGATTTTGATTGACGAAGCGCGCACGCCGTTGATTATTTCCGGCCAAGGCGACCGTTCCACGGATTTGTATGCACGCGCCGATGCGTTTGCGCGCGGCCTGAAAGTGTACCGTGTTCGTGAGATGGATGTGAAGCAAGAGCAAGATACGGTGGACGGCGACTATATTGTTGACGAAAAGGCACGCACGGCCACATTAACGCAAGCGGGCGTGAAAAAAGCCGAACAGTATTTCCAAGTGGAAAATTTGATGGACCCGGATCAGGTCACATTGTTGCATCACATTAACCAAGCCATCAAGGCGCGCGGCGTGATGTCGCGCGATGTGGACTATGTGGTTAAAGACGGGCAGGTGGTTATTGTTGACGAGTTCACAGGCCGCCTGATGCCGGGGCGTCGTTACAACGAAGGGCTGCACCAGGCGATTGAAGCCAAAGAGGGCGTGAAGGTGGAGCGAGAAAGCAAGACGTTGGCAACCATCACTTTTCAAAACTTTTTCCGGTTGTATCACAAGCTGTCGGGTATGACGGGAACGGCCATGACCGAAGAAACCGAATTTCAGCAGATTTATCGGTTGGATGTGGTGGAAATTCCCACCAACAAGCCGATGGCGCGTGTGGACCATTCCGATGTGGTGTATAAAACCGAAGCGGGCAAGTTTGCGGCGGTTATTGACCAAATTGAAGACTGTTACCGCCGGCAGCAGCCGGTGCTGGTGGGCACCATTTCCATTGAAAAGTCAGAACGGCTTTCCAAACTGTTGAAGGCACGCGGTATCCCGCACGAGGTGCTGAATGCCAAGCATCATGAAAAAGAAGCCGAAATTGTGGCCCAAGCCGGCAAGCCCGGCGCCGTGACCATTGCTACCAACATGGCCGGACGCGGTACCGACATTAAGTTGGGCGGCAATGCGGAATTTTTGGCCAAAGCGGAAATGCGCCGCTTGGGATTTTCCGAAGAATTGATTGCGGAATCCACGGCGTTTGGCGAAACCGAGAATGCCGAAGTGATTGCAGCCCGTGGGACTTTCCGCGAGTTGGAGGAGAAATATCGCGAAGAAATCCGCCCGGAAGAAGAAGCCGTGAAAGCGGCCGGCGGGTTGTACATTTTGGGAACGGAGCGGCACGAATCACGCCGTATCGACAATCAGCTGCGTGGGCGTGCCGGCCGTCAGGGCGATCCCGGTGACACCCGTTTCTACCTGTCGATGGAAGACGATTTGATGCGCCTGTTTGGCGGCGACCGATTGTATGGGTTGATGGAAACTTTGGGCGTGGATGAGAAAACACCCATTGAAAACCGCATGCTCACCGGTGCCATCGAAACGGCGCAACAGCGTGTGGAAGAACGCAATTTCGGCATTCGCCGCAATGTGTTGCAATACGATGATGTGATGAACCGGCAACGCGAGCTGATTTATGACCAGCGCAACAAAGTGCTGGACGGCGAGAACATTCGGGAATCCATTTTGGGGATGATTCGCGAATCCATTGCTGCGACGGTGTCGCAATACACTTCCGATGAAGACCACACAGAGTGGAATTTGGGCGGGTTGCGCGAATACTACAACGGCTGGTTGGCCGACGACACCATGTTTCGCTACACACCGCAAGAGCTGGAAGATATGGATGCCGAATCGATTTGTGACGAGCTGATTGCGCGTGCCGAAGCCGTATATGCGGCCAAGGAAGCGGAATACGGCGACAAACTGATGCGTGAGTTGGAGCGCGTGGTATTGCTGAAAACAGTGGATCGCCACTGGATGGATCACATCGATACCATGGAGGAGCTACGCCGCGGTATTGGCTTGCGGGCCTATGGGCAACACGATCCGGTGGTGCTGTATCGTAAAGAAGGATTCGATATGTTCGACGGCATGATTGCCGCCATTCGCGAAGACACCGCGCGCTTGATGTTAACCGCGCGCATCCGCACCGAAGAAGAACCCAAACGCGAAGAAGTAGCCAAACCGATGGCCACTTCCGGCGACGGCACCGACGAGCGCCGCCCGGTGCGAAACGCCGGCAACAAAGTGGGGCGCAACGACCCCTGCCCGTGCGGTAGCGGTAAAAAGTACAAAAAATGCTGCGGAAGCGGCGAGTGATACAGCCAAGCGGGAACCGACTGCTGCAGTCGGTTCCCGCTTTGTTATACAAAAAGCCCCTTTTGCCCGATGGACAAAAGAGGCTTTGGCTGTGAGAGACACATAAAAAAGATTTTTTCGGCTTTTCGGAGGCGGGAGTTGAACTCTCTCAAACTCGCAAAAAGTTGGCAACGGCAGCGCGCCTTCGTGAGGGCGTTTACAACCGAACAGATGAGCCGAGCGTGACTTTTTGCGAAAAGGAGGAGCAAGGAATCGGGCGGATGGCTTATTTTCTGTTGCAGACAAAAAATAAGCCGGAGCAAAGCGAACTTTGCTCCGACATGGAGCTGGTGGACGGATTCGAACCCCCGACCTGCTGATTACAAATCAGCTGCT
>CAYMDU010000102.1:0-3352 GCA_964389495.1 uncultured Eubacteriales bacterium | reverse complement strand
AAATCAAGGCTCCCCTGTGTAAGGGGAGCTGTCGGCGCAGCCGACTGAGGGGTTGTCGGCTGAGAGCTGTTGCCGCGTGCAGACCGTGGGACTGCCGCCATGGTTTGTCTTGAAAATAAGACATTGGTGTTGCGAAAACAAGACATTGGTGCAATCCTCCGGACGGTAACAACCCCTCCGGTTCGGGCTACGCCCTCACCACCTCCCCTTACACAGGGGAGGCTTGAAAAGATTGCAAAAACCTCCACCCCGCGGTCTTACACAGAGGAGGCTTGAGTACCTTCTGCCTTTGCGACCTTACACAGGGGAGGCGGAAAGTTTGCACAAACTTCACACCGCTGTTTGCCGTTGCGCACGGCGGCGAATCCCAATACCCGCCACAGCCGCAATCGCAGCCACACCCACGGCCGCCACGGCAATGTGCCACGGGCGAACGGTGCCGGCAGTGGTGTCGGCGGTGGGAGTGAGTGCGGGGGCTTCGGTTTGCCAAATGCGGAGATAGTCGATTTCCAACGGGTTATCGGCCGAACCGCTGATGAACAACGGCAACAGCTGCTGATTCATATAGGAAAACACGCCTTCAAAGCGCATCTCGCCCCGTTCCACTTTGTTGTTGGGAATGGGAATTTCGTCTTCGCCCCATGTTTGGGTGAAGCCGGCCTCACCGTCCAGAAAACAGCGCAGGCTGTTCTCTTCCCACAAAAAGCCCAGCGTGTGCCATTCGCCTTCGGTGAGCGACCCGCCACCTCGACTGCTATACCAGTCGGTTACTTGATAGTCTTCGTTTAGCCACTGTTCGTGCAAGGTGACAGAATAGCTGCCTTTTTCGTCGGTATCGGATTTTTTGCCCCAATATTCCAGAAAATCCATTTCCACCCACATTTCCTTTTCGCTGTGCAGCTTACTTTGCGGCATACCCCACACGGCGGGGATGCCTTCGCCTTCGGTGTTGAACTGCGGAATACGGATGCGCATTTCCAAATAGCCTTTGTTATAGGTGAAGCCGTTGCGGGTGCCCATGTCCACGGTGGACAGGCCGTAGTTATAGGTGGGCACCGCCAAATGCAGCGACAGCACGCCATCGCTCACAGAATAGTCATCGGTGGTGAGGGTGGATGCACCGAACGGACGCGTGACATACCATTTGTAGCCCAAGGCACCGCCGGCGGTGGTATCCACGGTGGAAAGCGAATCAAAATCGTCGCTGAACACCAAATTGCTCATGCCGGCTTCGGCCACAACTTCGGCCACGGTGTCATATGTCGGGGCCAGGCGGTTGTCGGCCACGCGCAGGTTGATTTGGCGGGTGTTATTGACAGTGTTGGATTCGGACACGGTGTTGCCCGCGTTCACCCAGGCCGAAAGCATGTGGTCGCCTTCGGTTGCCGGCCACGGTTGCGAAGCCAGCACCACCGTTTCGCCCGCTTTCACGCCCGAACCGGTGAGTTGCAACAGAGTTGCACCGTCGGCGGCCAAGTCCACCGTGAACGGTTCGGTAACATCGGCGGTGCCGATGTTGGCAATTTCCACGCAAAAAGTCAGTTCGGTGCCGGGAGTCACCTGCCCGTCGCCCCCTTGCCAAGAAAGGGCGGTAACCGTGAGGTCGGCGGCAGGGGCTTCGCCTTCGGCCGCCACGCCGCACGGCCAAAGCAACAGGCAAATCGCCGCCAACAGAGCGGCACATTGGGATTTTTTGTTCATATCCATCGCTCCTTTACCATCAGTGTATCACAAACGGGGCCGAAACACAAGTGCTTCACACGGTGTTCGGCAAGCGGGTGACCAGCCCCGCCAAATGGCCAACCATGCCGTGGCGCACCACGCGAAAGGTGCCGTTTTCGGCCTGTACTTCGGTAACCGAAGCGTTGGGCATCCACGGTTGCAACTGCATGGCCGCGGTGCTGCCGGTGGCCCACAGGGTGAGCACGGCACGCAACACGCCGCCGTGCGACACCACCGCCACGGGGCCGTGGGGATGGGATTGGGCTATGGCTTGCAAAGCCGCACCGGCCCGCGCAGCCACTTCGGCCATGGATTCGCCGCCGGTGCAGCGCACGGCGCCGATATCTTCTTTCCACACGCGGTAGTCGGCGGGAAACCGGCGCGGCAGTTCTTCAAACGGCAGGCCTTCCCATTCGCCGGCATAAATTTCGCGCAGTTCCGGCACAGAAATCACGGGCAGGCCGTGGCTGTCGGCGGTGGGACGGGCGGTATCCACCGCGCGGGACAGGCCGGAGGCATACACCGCTTCCAGCGGAACGGTGCGGAAAAATTCGGCCACGCGCTGCGCTTGCGCGCAGCCGCAATCGGTGAGAGGAATATCGGTTTGGCCGGCAAAACAACCGGTGCGGTTGGCTTGGCTTTCGCCGTGACGAACAAGATAGAGAGTCATGATATCTTCCTTTTTTTACCAAACTGTGTGCCGACGGACACGGTATAAACGCGGCGGCAGCACGCGATACTACCCATGAAAGGAGTGAGCGCATGCCACGCAAAGACAAACGGCCAACCCGCATTTACCCCGACGGCCGACCGACGGTGCCGACGCCAACGGTTACTGAACCGTACGCCATACCCACAAAATCGCAATCAGAGCCACCAGAATCAACAAACAGCACACCGCCACCCCCGCGCTGAATCGGCGGCGGGGCGGGTCTTGAGTGGGAGGAACCAGGTGAGCGGCGCGCAGGGCCGACACCACCGATTTGTACAGCAACACCGTGAGCACGGCGTTAAGCGAAGATTTCAGCAGATTGAACGGCAAAAACACGGTGAGCAACAGCGGTTCGATTTCGGCGCGGGAAATGTGCATATACAACGGGGCAATCAGCCAGTTCCACAGCAACATGCCGCCGGTAACCAGCACCGCACCCGCGGCCAGCCCCGCCACGGCCGACGAAAGCTTGCGGCGGTAACGGTAGAGAAACGCCGCGGGCAGAACAAACAGCGACGAAGACAGCACATTCATCACCAGGCCAATCCAGCCGGTGTCGCTCACGGTGAAATATTCCAGCAACGACACCACCACCGACATGAGCAACGCGGCGCCGGGGCCGTATAGCATGCCGCCGATGGCCAGCAGGCAATCTTTGGGTTCGTATTTGAGAAACTGAACCACCGGAATGCGAAACACCGCCACACAGACAAAGGCCAACGCGCACAGCAGTGCCATAACCATAAGACGGCGTGTGTCTACCCGTTTGTTTTGCATTGTTCTTCCTCCCCGCAAAAAGCGCCCCGCAGAACCAACTGCGGGGCGTTAGGTACCGTTTGTTTACGGCCTTCTCGTGTCCGGACTGTACCGTCGGCTTTGGAATTTCACCAAATCGGCGTGCCGTGCACGCTCGCGGGC
>CAYMDU010000101.1:0-3357 GCA_964389495.1 uncultured Eubacteriales bacterium | reverse complement strand
AGCTTGAGTACTCTCTCCGTCACGGCGGCGCGGTGACACCTCCCCTTACACAGGGGAGGCTTGAGTACCCTCTGCCTTCGCGACCTTACACCGGGGAGGCGTGAGCGGTTGGTGCATAAAAAACGCCCTCCCGGTGTGGGAAGGCGTTGCCGGTTTGCTTACGGTGCCGACAGCGGGTCGGCCTGTGAGGGGCCGGGTTGCGCGGCCGGTGAAGAGGCGGGTTCGGGGGCGGATTCGGGCGCGGGAAGCGGCACCAGCCACCGTTTGGTTTGGGGGCCGTCGTACAGGCGCCGAATTCGCACGCGGCCGGAAAAATCGGTCCCGCAGGTGTTGCAATGCAACGGCGCCTGAAACTGACGGTGCCGGAACACCCAGTCGCCGCGGCGTTTGAGCGGCCGCCGGCACGACGGGCACCGAAAGCGGAAATCGGCGGCGCGAACGGCAGGGTCGTCGAGTTCGCTCACATAGGTGGGCTTGAAGGTGAGACGGCGATAAAAGTCCTCGTCGGCCGCGCGCACGGCGGCCGCAAACGAAGCCGGTTCGTGCACCCGCTGCAAAATGCGGGCGGAAAGCAGGCTGTCGTCCACGGCGTGGTGCAGGGACAGTTCGGTGCTGTCCAGCCCCACCAGCTCGGCAAAATTCAGCAATGACACCTGCCGGCCGGCATCCAGCGACAGGCGTTGCTGGGCATAGGCCTGCAAGTCCAGATAGGCACCCATGAAAGGAATGGTGTCGTGACCGAAATGAAAGCGGAAATTTTCCATGAGCACCAGCAGGTCGGTGTTGCTCCAAGTGAGCAGCAACACCGATTCGTCGCCCAAAAACTGCCGGAACTGCGCCAGGGCTTTGCCGAAGGTGGTGCCGCGGCGCACCTGTTCGTCGGTGTAGCCGGTGAGTTTGGTGACCCACTGCGAAAGATGACGGGTGTTCTGCGGGCGAATCACCGCGTCGAACCGCTCGGCCACGGTGAAATCTCGATTTAGGCGCACGGCGCCGATTTCGATGATTTCGTTGAAGTAGCCGTTGATGGCCGGGCAAAAGGCGCTGTTCCATTCCAAATCGAGTACAACCGCGGTCACGGTATCAGCCCATGCCTTTCAGCGGGCGGCCCGCCAAAATGTGAAAATGCAGGTGCGGCACCGTTTGCCCCGCTTCGGCGCCCTGGTTGGATACCACGCGGTAGTCGGTGATGCCCTGTTCGGCGGTGACTTTGGCAATCACTTCGAACAGGTGCGCCACCAACGCGCTGTTTTCTTCGGTGACGGCGGCGCAACCGCTGAGGTGTGTTTTGGGAATGGCCAGCAGGTGTGTGGGTGCCTGCGGTTCGATGTCGTGAAACACCAGCACTTGGGAGTCTTCGTAGATTTTGTTTGAGGGCAACTCCCCCGCCGCGATTTTACAGAAAATGCAATCCATGGTTCTGCCTCCTTAGTTGAGCATGCCGCCGACAATGGCAGGCACACGGTCCATGGCCGCGGGAACGGCCGCCAATTCTTTGCCGCCGGCCATGGCCATGTCGGGTTTGCCGCCGCCGCGACCGCCGCACAGCGCGGCCACTTCGCGCACGATGGCACCGGCGTTGGCACCGGCGGCCACCGCCTGGGCGGTGCACCAGCACACAAAGCTCACCGACTGCTTTTCGGACGAGGTGCCGGCCAGCACCACCACGGCTTTGTCGGGGGCGCGGTCTTTGCAGCGGTCGCACAGTTCGCGCAGGGCGGCGCCGTCGGTATCGGGCAGCACGGCGGTGACCAGTTGCACCGAACCGCAGGGCACGGCATCGGCAAACAGGTTGCCCGCTTGTTGGGCGGCCTGTTGCGAACGCAACGCCTGCACTTCGCGCTGGGCGTCTTTCCATTCGCCCACCAGCTGTTCGGCGCGGCGAACCACATCGTCGGGGCCGTTGGCTTTCATGATGTCGGCCGTGCGGGCCAGTTCGCGGTGATAGGTGTTCAGCAGTGCCAGCACGCCGGTGCCGGTGACCGCTTCGATGCGGCGCACGCCGGCGGCCACCGATGTTTCGGTGAGAATGCGGAACAGGCCGAGTTTGGCGGTGTTGTCGGCGTGGGTGCCGCCGCACAGTTCGGTGGATACATCCCCCATGGTGACCACGCGCACCACCTCGCCGTATTTTTCGCCGAACAGCGCCATGGCGCCCAGTTTGCGGGCTTCGTCGATGGGCATTTCGCGCACGGTGATGCCGTGTCCTTCCAAAATCCATTGATTAACCAGCGCTTCCACTTGGCCGAGTTCGTCGGCGGACAGCGCGGAAAAATGCGTGAAGTCGAACCGCACGCGGTCGGCGTTGACCAGCTGGCCGGCCTGCTCCACATGGGTGCCCAGCACGCGGCGCAACGCGGCCTGCAACAGGTGCGCGGCCGAGTGGTTGCGCATGACGGCGGCACGGGCGGCCGCATCGACCGTGGCGGTGACGGTGTTGCCCACATTCAGGGTGCCGCTTTCCAGCACGCCGCTGTGCAGCACCACGCCGGACGCGGTTTTTTGGGTGTCGGTGACACGGAAACGCACGCCGTCGGCTTCGATGAGGCCGGTGTCCCCCACCTGGCCGCCGCTTTCGCCGTAGAACGGGGTGGCACCGAGTACCAGCACGCCCTGTTCGCCTTCGGTGAGTTCTTCGGCCAGTTCGTTGCCGCGCACAATGGCGGTGACGGCCGATTCGGCGGTGAGCGTTTCGTAGCCCACAAAGGTGCCGGCTTCGAGTTGCTCGGCCACGCCGGGGTCGGCTTTCCAGGCATCGGCGCCGGCGTTTTTGCGGGCGGCGCGGGCGCGGGCACGCTGTTCGGCCATGAGTTCGTTGAAACGGGCTTCGTCAACCGTGAGGCCTTTTTCTTCCAGAATGTCGCGCGTGAGGTCCACGGGGAAACCGTAGGTGTCGTAGAGTTTGAAGGCATCTTCGCCCGACAGGGTGGTGCCGCTGAGGGTGGACAGCATGGTTTCCAGCAGGGACAGGCCGCTGTCGATGGTTTTTTCGAACGCTTCTTCTTCGTTGCGAATGACGCGCACGATGAAATCGCGTTTTTCGGCCAATTCGGGATAGGCGGGGTTTTCGGCAATCACGGTGTCGCACACTTCGTACAGGAAGGGACGGTGCAACCCCAGCAGGCGGCCGTGGCGGGCGGCGCGGCGCAACAGGCGGCGCAACACATAACCGCGGCCTTCGTTGGAGGGCATCACGCTGTCGCCGATCATGAAGGTGGTGGAGCGAATGTGGTCGGTGATGACGCGCAGCGACACATCGGTTTTTTCGTCTTGCCCGTAGGTGACGCCGGCGATGCGGCTGATGTGCTTCATGATGTTTTGCACGGTGTCGACTTCGAACAGGTTGTTCACGCCCTG
>CAYMDU010000100.1:0-3455 GCA_964389495.1 uncultured Eubacteriales bacterium | reverse complement strand
CGGATGGTACACCGTTGGGAAGCAACTGGGCGTTACAGCATCCAGCCGACTATGGGAAGGTACTGCAAACGGCAATTCCCGATGTGCTGAAAAAGAGTGGGGTGTTGCCGGAACAAGTGATTGGCATCGGCGTGGATTTCACAGCATCCACCGTGCTGCCGGTTGCTGCCGACGGAACGCCACTGTGCTGCTTTGATGAATTTTCTTCCGAACCGCATGCCTATGTGAAAATGTGGAAACACCATGCCGCTCAGCCCTTTGCCGATGAAATCAACCGAAAAGCGGCAGCTTTTGATGCGCACATGTTGGATTTGTTTGGCGGAAAAGTGTCCAGCGAATGGTTGATTCCCAAAGCACTGGAAACTTTGCGCTTGGCGCCGGCAGTGTATCAATCTATGGACTATTTTGTAGAAGCGGCCGATTGGGTCGTTTGGAAATTGTGCGGGAATTTGGTGCGTAATGCCTGTTTGGCGGGATACAAAGCCTTGTGGAACAAACAAAAAGGCTATCCGTCAAACGCCTTTTTCAAAGCGTTGGATGCCCGTATGGAGCACTTTGTGGAAGAAAAATTGGCGGGCAAAGTACTTCCTTGCGGAACCATAGCCGGGCGGCTCACCGAAGAATCGGCGCAGCAAATTGGCCTGAAAGCGGGAACTCCGGTGTCGGTAGCCGGTGCCGATGCTCATTCCGCCATTCCCGGCTGTGGTGTGTGCAAACCGGGACATCTGCTTATGGTGATGGGTACTTCCACTTGCCATTTGCTGATGGACACCGTGGAACGCGCTGTTCCCGGCATTTGCGGTGTGGTTGAAGATGGCATGCTACCCGGCTTTGTCAGTTATGAAGCCGGGCAAAGTTGCCTGGGAGACCATTTCGATTGGTTGCAACGCGCCTGTCTGCCGGATTCTGTTGTTAAAGAAGCTGCCGATCAGGGAATATCGCCACTGGCATGGTTATCCGAGAAGGCCGCCAAACAGCAGGTTGGTGAAAACGGATTGTTGGCACTGGATTTTTGGAACGGAAATCGCAGTGTGCTGGACAACGGAGATTTAAGTGGGTTGCTTTTGGGCATGACATTGGATACCAAACCGGAAGATATTTATCGGGCTTTGGTGGAAGCAACCGCTTTTGGCAGCCGGATTATTATTGAGCGCTTTCGGGAGTATGGTGTGCCCATCAACCGCGTAACAGTGTGCGGCGGTATTCCGCACAAAAATCCGTTTTTGTTGCAAGTGTATGCCGATGTTATCGGATTGCCGCTTTGTGTTTCCGCAACCAAGCAAGCCGGAGCACGCGGCAGTGCCATCTACGGTGCTGTGGCTGCCGGCATACTCCCGTTGGAGGAGAGTGTACAGCAGCTTGGCGCCAAACACACGGCGGTGGTGTATCCAAACAAAGAAAATCAAGTACGATACCAGGCCTTGTATGAGGAGTATCGGCGGCTGTATTACTATTTTGGTACAGAAAATCCGGTGATGAGCACTTTAAAATCGTGGAAAAAATAAATTTCCTTTACTTGTTCCCCAAAAGATGATACAATAGAAAACCACAGGGAGGAATAACAACCATGAAAATATACGAAGAATTGGTAGCACGCGGATTGATTGCGCAAGTTACCAACGAAGAAGAAATACGAACCATGATAAACGAGGGCAAGGCCACCTTCTACATTGGGTTTGACCCTACAGCGGATTCTCTGCATGTTGGCCATTTTATGGCCTTGTGCCTTATGAAACGGTTGCAGATGGCAGGCAATAAACCGGTGGTGCTTATCGGCGGCGGTACCGCCATGGTTGGTGATCCCTCCGGCCGAACCGACATGCGCCAAATGATGACAATCGATACCATTCGTCACAACTGTGATTGCTTCAAAAAGCAGATGGAACGGTTCATTGATTTCGGCGAAGGCAAAGCTATCATGGTGAACAATGCCGATTGGTTGCTGGATCTCAATTATGTAGATGTTTTGCGTGAGGTGGGTTCCTGCTTTTCGGTTAATCGCATGTTAACAGCCGAATGCTACAAGCAGCGTATGGAAAAAGGGCTGTCTTTTTTGGAATTTAACTATATGATCATGCAGTCTTACGATTTTTATCATCTTTTCAAAGAATATGGTTGTAACATGCAATTCGGCGGTGACGACCAATGGTCTAATATGCTTGGCGGCACCGAATTGATTCGTCGCAAGTTGGGCAAAGATGCCCATGCCATGACAATCACGCTGTTGCTGAATTCGGAAGGCAAAAAAATGGGAAAAACCGCGTCGGGGGCTGTGTGGCTCGATCCCAACAAAACTTCGCCGTATGAGTTTTATCAATACTGGCGCAATGTAGACGATGCCGATGTTTTGAAATGTATTCGCATGTTAACCTTCCTTCCGCTTTCACAGATTGATGAAATGGATTCGTGGGAGGGTGCCCAGCTAAATCGCGCCAAAGAAATTTTGGCCGAGGAACTAACCGCGCTGGTGCACGGCGAAGAAGAAATGAAGAAAGCAAAGGCCGCTTCGGCCGCGCTGTTTTCCGGTGGCTCCGATGATTCCAACATGCCGACAACCACCTTACCTGGCGATGAAATCGGTGCCGAAGGGATTGGCCTTTTGGATTTGATGGTTCGTTGTGCATTGGCTTCTTCCAAAAGCGAAGCACGCCGCTTGGTGATGCAAGGAGGCGTTTGTGTAGACGATCGCAAAATAGACAATCCCAACGAAGTTCTTTCGCGTGAAATGCTAACAGCCGGTGTGAAAATCCGCAAAGGCAAAAAAGTGTTCCACAAGGCCATTTTGGAATAAAAAGTGAGGCAGCAATTCTTCGGTGAATTGCTGCCTTTTCCGTATAGCCTTTCCTTTGTTCGGGCACAATGATACCGAACAAGGGGAGGGGAGCGTATGAAACCAAAAGTATGGCGATTTGTTGTACTGTTTGTGTTGGGCGGGGCCGGGTACAACCTTCTGGAATGTCTGTGGAGAGGCCATACGCATTGGTCTATGTTTTTCCTGGGCGGTTCTTGCTTTCATCTTATCGGCAAAATCGGGGAACAACTGCACCGCCGTAGCGCATGGATGGTGGGGACTGCATGCTCTGTTACCGTGACCTTTGCCGAATTTCTCAGCGGTTGTTTGCTGAACTTACATTGGAAACTCAATGTGTGGGATTACAGCTGTATGCCGGCGAATTTGTATGGGCAAATTTGCTTGTTGTACAGCGTGTTGTGGGGATTGCTCAGCCTTCCGGTGGCGCTGCTCTATCGGTGTCTTAATCGCGCCCTTTTTCGCCGCACAAGTCCTTAAAAGGGCAATCGGAGCAACGCGGCGAACGCGCTGTGCAAATTTCACGCCCAAACCAAACCAATCGATGGCAAAAATTATTGCTTTCTTCCGGCGGCAACAGAGCGCGCAGTTGTTCTTCCACACGGCGCGGATCGGTGCTGCTCACCAAATTCAATCGATTGGCAAT
>CAYMDU010000099.1:0-3497 GCA_964389495.1 uncultured Eubacteriales bacterium | reverse complement strand
CCTGTTCGGTTGTAAACGCCCTCACGACGGCTCGCTGTCGCTACCAACTTTTTGCAAGTTTGAGAGAGTTCAACTCTCACCTCCGAAAAAACCGAAAAAATCTTTTTCATGTGTCTCTCACAAAGCCGTTTGCACTGTTGTGTGAACGGCTTTTTCGTGCAGAGAATAAAAGAAACAGGCGGTTGTTTTGACAATCGCCTGTTTGTGTATTATCGGCAAGTTCTGTGTTGCCTGTGTGGATGTCCCGTTGCTTGTGTGCAGTCGGTTTATCGTTCCGGATAGGCATATCCTTTTTTAATGCCAATCAGATAGTCGGCAGAAATGTGAAAGTGATTGCAAATGGCGGCAATGTCCTCGATGGACGGTTCGTATTTTCCACATTCGATATAGGATATTTTTCGCTGTGTCATGTTCAACAAGTTTCCCAATTCCGTTTGGCTTAAATCGGCGTCTTCACGCAGCGAACGGATTTTTTCGCCCAAGGTTTGCGCCATGTTTATCACCTCGGATTTATTATATGTTAGACGGAAACTTTCTCTTGACAATTAGACGGAAAACATCTATAATGAAATTGCCGAGTTTGGTAACAAAACAAAGAGGAGTGTATGATTGTGGAAGTTAAAACGGATTTTTCAACTTTTTCGGGGGCTTCCGGCCAAAACCTGCAATATGTGGTTATGCAGGTGACATTGAAAGAAAAGCTGTTGGGAACCGGTTCCGGAAATCTGATTGAGCTGGAAAAGGTGATTAATATGCAGGCGAGCAAAGGGTATCGGTTGCACACGATTGCCACTTCCAACGGCGGTAGCAAGGGCTTTTTCGGCGGTGACCGGATTCAGGCTACCATGGTGTTCGAAAAGCTGTGAAGTGATGAAATGGGGGAACAAGGAGGAGAGGCTGTTGCAGTGCAAATATTGCGGGCAGATGATTGATGAAAAATACGGTTGTTGCACGCATTGCGGGAAATGGGCGTATGAAGATGCCGAGGGCAGCAAGGGAACGAAGCCGAGCTTTGGCATTGCAGTGTTGAGCTTTTTTATCCCGTTGGTGGGATTGATTTTGCTTCTTGTATGGAAAAAGAAGCAAGACTACAAACGAGCTGACTTGGCCGGAAAAGGTGCTTTGGTTGGCTTTGTTGTTTGGATGATCCTATTGTTTGTTTTTTACGCCGTTGTGTGGGCCTCGGTGATTAACACCGTGCATGATGATGTTGAAGACCTGTTTCGTGAAGAAACCGTGGAGGAGTTGCTGGAAAACGATGTGGACATTGTGTTTGGCGAATTTTCGGTTGACAACGATGCCTACATTTTCAACACCACCTCTTTGGAGGTGACGGTTACCAACAAGGCGGCGGCAATGAAAAGTTATCGCATCACTATTGAAGCAGTGGAATTGGACGGCACACGGATTGGCACCGATACGGTTTATGCCTATGAATTAAATCCGGGGCAAAAAGTGGAATTGACGGCGTTTACGTATGTGCCGAGCGATAAGTTGAACTTGTACAAGGCGGCAGAATTCCGCGTTTTGAAAATAACAAAATATTGACCGAACAAAAACGGTGCGATGTCGAACTTGTCCCGACGGGCGTTCGGTGTGGTGCCGGTATGCGGAGGGCGGCAACGGCCGGCAAAAAAAGTGGGGCGTTGCCGCATTTTTTTGCGCGGAAAACTGGAAATTCCGAAAAATCTGTGGTACAATGCTGTGGTACGAATATACAGCAAAGGAGACGGGTGCTATGGGCGGATTTTTCGGCGTGGTATCGGAACAGGATTGTGTGTTTGATTTGTTTTTCGGAACCGATTATCATTCGCATTTGGGAACCAAGCGCGGTGGCATGGCGGTGTACGATGCCGGCCACGGGTTTGAGCGCGCCATTCACAATATTGAAAATTCGCCGTTTCGTACCAAGTTTGAACGCGATGTGGACGATATGCACGGCACGGCCGGCATTGGCTGCATTTCCGACACGGAGCCGCAGCCGCTGATTGTGCGGTCGCATTTGGGCAACTATGCCATCACCACCGTGGGGCGTATTAACAATTTGGAAGCCCTGGTGAAACAGGCACTGGACGCCGGCACACCGCATTTTCAGGAGATGAGCGGCGGGCTTATCAACCCCACCGAACTCACGGCTTCGCTGATTAACCAAAAAAGCACGTTGGAGGAGGGCATCCGCTATGCCCAAACCGTGATTGACGGGTCGATGTCGATTTTGCTGCTGACCCCGCAAGGACTGTATGCCGCACGGGATTTGGTGGGGCGCACGCCGATTGTGATCGGCAAAAAAGAGGGAGCGTATTGCGCTTCGTTTGAGTCGTCGGCGTTTTTGAATTTGGGGTATGACAAAGAACGCGAACTGGGGCCGGGCGAGGTGGTGTTTATCACGGCGGATTCCCTGAAAACCGTGCTGCCGCCGCGTGACCAAATGAAAATTTGCACCTTTTTGTGGGTGTACTACGGGTATCCCACTTCGGCCTATGAGGGCGTGAATGTGGAGGAAATGCGGTGCCGTTGCGGCGACATGCTGGCGCGGCGCGACCCCACGGAAGCCGACAGCGTGGCCGGTGTTCCCGATTCCGGCACGGCGCACGCCATTGGCTATGCCAACCGCACCGGTATTCCGTTTTCGCGGCCGTTTATTAAATACACGCCGACCTGGCCGCGCTCGTTTATGCCGCAAAAGCAGAGCCAGCGCAATTTGATTGCGCACATGAAGTTGATTCCCGTTGGTGAGCTGATTCGCGACAAACGGCTGATTTTGATTGACGATTCGCTGGTGCGTGGCACGCAAATGCGGGAAACCACGGAATTTTTGTATCACAGCGGTGCCAAAGAGGTGCACATTCGGTCGGCTTGCCCGCCGATTATGTTCGGTTGCAAGTATTTGAATTTTTCACGCTCCACTTCGGAGATGGACTTGATTGCCCGGCGCATGATTGCCCGTTTGGAAGGGGACAAGGCCGACGAAAAGCTGCCGCTGTATACCGACCCGGATACGCCGGAATATGCCAACATGGTGGAAGAAATCCGCAAGGAGTTGCATTTCACTTCGCTGAAATACCAGCGGCTGGACGACATGGTGGAAGCCACCGGCCTGTCACCCTGCAAGTTTTGCACCTATTGCTGGAACGGCAAAGAATAACGAAAAACGCCCTCGGCAACCGTGTGTGGGTTGCCGGGGGCGTGCTGCTTGTGAAGGCCGAAACGGGCCGCGGGGTGGGGTTAGCGGGCTTTGTTTTTGCGCGACAGGCGTTTGAGCAAGGGGGCCGGCCACTGCGACAGCAGGGTGAGGTGCTCGGCGGAGAATTGGGCCGACATGGCTTCGAAGAACCCCAGCACCAGACAAAAGGTGCCCACCAGTTTGGGGGAGAGGAAGGGATAGTCAACCATGCCGTGCACCACAAATGCCACCGCAAAAACCAAAAAGGTGAGGCCGTTGGGGGCAGTGTAGCGCGAGCGGTTGAGCAGGCCCAGGCGGTCTTGCAGCAGGTTGG
>CAYMDU010000098.1:0-3589 GCA_964389495.1 uncultured Eubacteriales bacterium | reverse complement strand
GCTGGCAACGCCGGTGGCCATTATGGTGGGCAACGGTGTTGGCGCGCGGCACGGCATATTGTTTAAAACGGCAACGGCGCTGGAACAGGCGGGAAAAGCGCGTGTGGCGGTGCTGGACAAAACAGGAACCGTCACCCAAGGTGAGCCGCGTGTTACGACGGTGGTGCCGGCCGAAGGAATCGGCGAAGAGGAGCTGCTGACCCTGGCCGCTTCGTTGGAACAGCACAGCGAACATCCGTTGGCGCGGGCGGTGTTGCAAGAAGCCGAGCAGCGCGGGTTGGCGTTGCGTGAAGTGAGTGCGTTTCAAGCGCTTCCCGGAAACGGGTTAGAAGCCCGGTGCGACGGAGAATTGCTGGTGGGGGGGAGTGTGCGGTATCTTGCCGGGGTGCGCCCCTTGTCCGCAGATTGGCAGACCCAAGCGGAGCAGCTGGCCGAGCAGGGAAACACGCCGTTGCTGTTTGCCAAAGGCGAGCGGCTTTTGGGCGTGATTGCGGTGGCGGATGCGGTGAAGGAAGACAGCGCGTTGGCGATTGCCCGGTTGCGGGATATGGGATTGCGCGTGGTGATGCTCACCGGTGATAACGAAAAAACCGCCCGTGCTATTGGCACGGCGGTTGGTGTGGACGAGGTGATTGCCGGGGTGCTGCCCGACGGAAAAGAAGCCGTTATTCGCCAGTTGAAACCGCAAGGCCCGGTGGTGATGGTGGGCGACGGCATCAACGATGCCCCGGCGCTCACACGGGCCGATATCGGCATGGCCATCGGTGCCGGCACGGATGTGGCCATGGATGCGGCGGATGTGGTGCTGGTTAAGAGCCGGTTGTCGGATGTGGTGGCGGCCATACAGTTGAGCCGGGCCACCTTGCGGACTATCAAGCAAAATTTGTTTTGGGCGTTTGTGTACAACGCCTTGGGAATTCCGTTGGCGGCGGGGGTGTTTGCTCCGTTGCTGGGCTGGGAAATGAACCCCATGTTCGGGGCGTTGGCCATGAGTCTTTCCAGCTTTTGCGTGGTGTCCAATGCCTTGCGGCTGAATTTTGTGCGGTTGTTGCCGCCGGAAGAAAAAAAGGAGGAACCGAACATGACAAAAATCATGAAAATCCAAGGAATGATGTGTGCGCATTGCGAAGCGCGTGTGAAGCAGGTGCTGGAAGAGCTGGCAGGCGTGGCGGCGGCCGATGTGAGCCACAAAAAGGGAAAGGCCACGGTGACACTGACAAATCCTGTGGACAACGCGGTACTTCAATCGGCGGTGGAAAATGCGGGATACACGGTGACGGATATTCAATAAAAGAACGGTGCAAGCCTGTGGGCTTGCACCGTTTTCGATTAACCAACGCCGATTTCGGCAATTTGCCGGTTGTGTTCTTCCAATGTTTCGGAGTAGTGATTGTCGTTGTCCTTTCCGTAGAAGAAATAGTAGTAGGGCGATTCGGTGGGGGATTGTGCGGCACGAATGGCGCGCAACCCCGGATTGCAAATGGGGCCGGCGGGCAGCCCTTTTCGCTTACCGCAGGTGTTGTACAGCGGCGCGTATTGCGAGGGGTTGCTCACCAACGGGTTGCCGGTGATGTATTGATTCACATAGTCGCGCGTGGGGTCGGCGTTCAGATAGGGAAATTCCGACGAATGGGACAGGCGGTTGTGATACACCGAAGAAACCAACTTCATGTGTTTGTCGCTGCGGGCTTCGCGTTCGATAATGGAGGCGAGAATCAGCGTGTCGTCGGACAAATTGCCCACTTTGCTGCGGTAGTTGTTCAGCATGCGGATTAGCACCGTTTGCGGATTATCGTTCACATAAAAGCGGTAGGTATCGGGGAACAGATAGCCTTCCATGCGAAAGCACCGGTCGGTGCCGGTGGGAATGGTGAAAGACTGTGGCGTGTAGGTTTGGCAGGTGTTGTAGAATTCGGCTGCCGTGCACACGCCGTTTTGTTCCAACAGAGTGGCAATTTGCATGAAGGTGTACCCTTCGGGAATGGTAACGGACACTTCCTGCCGAGCGGTTGCGGTTGCCGAAGCTGTGGTGGTTGTTTCGGAAACGGTGGTGGTTGTTTGGGACGTGACCGTTTTCGAAGACATGGTGGTAGAAGAAGCCACCGTGGTGCGGCCGGTTGCGGAAACCGTGGTTGTCGGCTTGCCGGTGGTGGTTTGGGGTGCAACGGCGGTTGTTTGAGAGGCAACGGTAGTTTTGAGCGATTCGGCGGAAGCAGTCGTTGAGGCCGTTGCGGAAGCCACGGTGGTGCGGCTTTCGGTGGTGCCGGTTGCCGACGGGGCGGTTTCCGTGCCGTTTGAAGAAAGCGGCTTTCCACTGCACCCTGCCAACAGGAACAAAGAACACAGCAGGGCTATTTGTACTTGTTTCATGGCGGTTATCCTCGGTCGGTGTCTGCTGCGCCGTCTGCCGAAGGATCTTTCTTTCGAATGTGAACTAGCTCTACCCGGCGTTCGTCCATTTGCAAAATGGTGAATTCAAAATTTTGATATTCCAGTTGTGCTTGTTCGTCGGCGGCGGGGATGCGCCCCAACTGGTCGATAAGAAAGCCGGCCAGCGTTTCGTAGTCACCTTCGGGAAAGACGATGCCCAGCAACTCACCGACTTCGTCGATGGCCATGGCGCCGTCGATTTCAAACGAGTTGTCGGCACGCTGTTTTACTTCGTCTTCTTCGTGGTCGTATTCGTCTTGAATACTGCCCACAATGGATTCCAGCAAATCCTCCATGGAAACAATGCCGGCCAAGCCGCCGTATTCGTCCACCACCATGGCAAGCTGCACATGCTTTTCCGCCATTTCCGTGAGCAGGTCTTGGCAGTTTTTGGTGCCGGGAATGAAATGGGCATCGCGCATGAGCGAGCGCAGGGTGAGTGTTTCCGGCAAAGGCTTGCCCACATAGGGAAGCAAATCTTTAACATACAAAACGCCGACAACATGGTCGATATCTTCTTCGTAGACCGGCACGCGGGAAAAGCCTTCTTCCACGGCGATTTTCAGTGCCTCTTGCACGGTGTCGTCGTTGACGTCGAGAGCTTCCACTTCGGTGCGCGGTGTCATGATGTCTTCGGCGGTCATGTCGCCGAATTCGAAAATGTTGTTGATCATGTCTTTTTGCGAGCCTTCAATCACGCCTTTTTCCTCGCCGGCATCCATCAGTTCGCGAATGTCCTCTTCGGTGACAGTTTTGCGACGGTCGGACAGCCGCTTGGAGAGCGCTTTCCAAAACGAGGTGGCAGTGCTTTCGGGAGCAGGGTCAGCCATAATGTGTGAAATCCCCTTTCGAATTTTAAAATCTACTACTATATATCATAGCGGATTTTTTGTCATCTGTCAAATCAAGCCACAGGGCATCTGCCGAAAAGAACGCGCAAAAAGCGCTGTGCGCTTGAAACGCACCTGCTCACGACGCGGAATTTCGATTAAAACGGGGCGATATGCCCAAATTTAAAATTTTTTGGGAAATCGACGGTTTTTCCTTTACAGTTCCGGCAAAATGTGCTATCATTATCCTTGGTGCATCACGCATCGGTTCTAGTTGTTTTTATTATCCTAAAAGGAGGACATATCTCTATGGCAAGAAAGTTCAAAAC
>CAYMDU010000097.1:0-3677 GCA_964389495.1 uncultured Eubacteriales bacterium | reverse complement strand
CTTCCGTCACGCCCTGGAAGGTTTTGAACATCAGGTTAAACTGGCGGATGTCGGTGAAATTGTGCTTGCCGCAGGTGGGGCAGGGAATGGCGTGCTCCTCCACAAAGGCTTTCATTTCGTCTTGCGAAAACGCATCAATCGGCTTGGGCAACGCAAACGCCTGCTCGGCGCACCAGTCTTCAATCAGCTTGTCGGCCCGGAAACGCTCGTGACATTCGCGACAGTCCATCAGCGGGTCGGAAAACCCTTTCAGGTGCCCGCTGGCCACCCAGGTTTGCGGATTCATCAAAATGGCGGCATCCAGCCCCACGTTATACGGATTTTCCTGGATAAACTTTTTCCACCAGGCGCGCTTGATGTTGCTTTTCAGTTCGGCGCCCAGCGGGCCGTAGTCCCAGGTGTTGGCCAGGCCGCCGTAGATTTCGGAACCGGGAAACACAAACCCGCGCCCCTTGCACAGCGCCACAATTTTTTCCATGGTTTTTTCCGTATTATTCATGACATTGCCTCCGATACTAAATTACATTCTCTTATCATACCGAAAAAAAGGCCGCTTGTCAATATTGCAATTCCCAAAGAAGTGTGCTACAATGTGTGTGATTATGAAAAACTCTGTCGATTGAGGAGGACTCTGTTCATGGACGCAGCTCACAAGTCCGCTTTGGCCGCGGCCGCGGCTCGCATTCGCCTGGCCGTCATCGAAGGCACCTACCATGCCAAAAGCGGCCACCCCGGCGGTTCGCTTTCCATTGCCGATGTGTTGGCCTACCTGTACACACAGGAATTGCGGGTCAACCCGCAAAACCCCACCTGGCCCGACCGCGACCGGTTCGTTCTGTCCAAAGGCCATTGCGCACCCGCCCTGTACGGCGCGCTGGCGTTGCGCGGCTTCTTTCCCGCCGAAGACATCGCCACCCTGCGCCACATCGATTCGCACTTGCAGGGCCACCCGTGCATGAACGCCACCCCCGGCATCGATATGTCGTCCGGCTCCCTGGGGCAGGGCATCTCCGCCGCCGTGGGCATGGCCCTGGCCGCCAAGATCGACGGCAAAAGCTACCGCACCTACACCGTGCTGGGCGACGGCGAAATCGAAGAAGGCCAAGTGTGGGAAGCGGCCATGTTTGCCGCGCACAAACAGCTGTCCAACCTGTGCGTGATTGTCGATAACAACGACTTGCAAATCGACGGCACCGTGCACGAAGTCAATTCCCCGCATCCCATTCCCGAAAAATTCGCCGCGTTCGGTTTCCACACGGTCACCGTCAACGGCCACGATTTCGACCAACTCGAATCGGCCTTTGCCGCTGCCCGCGCCTGCACCGACCGCCCCACCGCCATCATTCTCAAAACGGTGAAAGGCCGCGGCGTGTCGTTCATGGAAAATCAGGTGGGCTGGCACGGCAAAGCGCCGAACGCCGCCGAATACGAACAGGCCATGGCCGAGCTTCGCGCCGCCCTGGCCGCGGCAGAGGAGGGCTGAACCATGGCAGACATCATCAAAAAAGCCACCCGCGACGGCTACGGCGACGGCCTGCTGGCCCTGGCGGATAACCCCAACGTGATTGTGCTGGACGCCGACTTGGCAGCCGCCACCAAAACCGGTGTGTTCAAAAAAGCCTGCCCGCAGCGCTTTTTCGATTGCGGCATCGCCGAAGGCAACATGATGGGCATTGCCGCCGGCCTGGCCTCCACGGGCAAAACCGTGTTCGCCTCGTCGTTTGCCATGTTCGCCGCCGGCCGTGCCTTTGAACAGGTGCGCAACGCCATCGGCTACACCCATCTCAATGTCAAAATCGGCGCCACCCACGGCGGCATCTCTGTGGGGGAAGACGGCGCCACCCACCAGTGCAACGAAGACATCGCCCTCATGCGCACCATTCCGGGCATGACGGTGATCATCCCGGCCGATGCCGAAGAAGCCCGCCAGGCGGTCATTGCCGCCGCCGAAATGCAGGGCCCCGTGTATTTGCGGTTCGGCCGCTTGGCCGTGCCGATGCTGTTCGGCACCGACTATCACTTTGAAATCGGCCGCAGCGTGCGCCTGGCCGAAGGCACCGATGCCACCGTGATTGCCACCGGCCTCATGGTGGGCGAAGCCCTGCAAGCCGCCGAACAGTTGCGCGGCGAAGGCCTGTCGGTGCGCGTGGTCAACATGGCCACCGTCAAACCGCTCGACCGCGACGCCGTGATTGCCGCCGCCGTCGAAACCGGTGCCATTGTCACCGCCGAAGAACATTCCGTCATCGGCGGCCTGGGCAGTGCCGTGGCCGAAACCGTGTGCGAAACCCGGCCGGTGCCGGTGGAGCGTGTCGGCGTGAACGACACCTTCGGCCGTTCCGGTCCCGCACTCGACCTTTTGCCGCTCTACGGGCTGGATGCCGCTCACATTGCCGCGGCGGTGCGCACCGCTGTGGCACGGAAACAGTAAGGAGAGATTGGGAATGAAAAAAGCAGCCACCCACGCCAAGCGGTCCGCCAAGCGGTCTGCCGGGCGTTCCGCCAAACCGGCGCACCGCTATTCCAAAAAGGTGCGCGTGCTCACCGTCATCGGCTCATCGCTCATGGCGGTGCTCGGCGTGCTGTGCATCACCGTGGCCATTGTCATTTCGTCGTTTTTGGGGCGCATCAACTTTGTGGGGAACGACCCCTACGACCCCAACGCCGATGTGGAACTCGACGACGACGATTCCGGTATCGACGGCGAAGAATTCGACGAAAGCCAATACACCGGTGCCACCGAAGTGGCCCAGCTGCCTCTGCGCGGCAACGAAAGCGGCGTGCGCAACATTCTGCTGCTGGGGATCGACAGCAAAAACTATTCCGGCCGTTCCGATGTGAACATGATTTTGTCGATTAACGACAAAACCAAAACCATCAAACTGGTGTCGCTGCTGCGCGATACCTGGGTCACCGTTCCCGGCCGCGACAAAGACGGCGACGGCAAAGACGATGTGTGCAAACTCAACGCCGCCTATGCCTACGGCAAGCACACCCTGCAAAGCAAAATGATTGCCCAAAACTTCCGGCTGGACATCGAAGACTACATCGGCGTGAACTTTGCCACCATGCCGGTGGTGATTGATGCGGTGGGCGGCGTGGATATCACCCTCACCGCCAAGGAAATGACACAAATCCCCGCCGACGGCTGCACCGTGGCCATTCCCACCCCCGGCAAAGATTGCGACGGCGTGGGCGGCTTCACCTGTCTCAAAGGCGAACCGGGCACCTACCACCTCAACGGCTTCCAGGCCATGCAGTATGCCCGCATCCGCAAACTCGACAGCGACTTCCAGCGCACCGGCCGCCAGCAGATTGTGGTGGAAAAGATTTTGCAAAAAGCCAAATCCATGAACTACGCCCAGCTGGTGTCGGTCATGTACAAAGCACTGGAATGTGTCGATACCAACATGTCGTCCGATGAATTTTTGGGTTTTGCGGCCTCGGCGGTCAAATACATGAACTACACCGTCGAAACAGGCTACCAGGTGCCCAGCCGCGAAAAGAAAGAGTACAAAGGCGTGAAAATCAACGGCGGCGCCGGCCTGCTGCTCACCGACCCCAAATCCACCGTGCAAAACCTGCACCAATACCTCTACGGCTGACCGCCGCGCTTCCAACACAAAGCAGAGCCGCCTCCATCGGGAGGCGGCTTTTCATTTTTCGGGCGGCCCCGC
>CAYMDU010000096.1:0-3705 GCA_964389495.1 uncultured Eubacteriales bacterium | reverse complement strand
ATGGACGCACGCGCACCGGAACGCACCGACACGAGCAGCGGGTTCTCCTTGTCACCGAACTTCTTGCCGGTGATTTCTTCCATTTTGTCGATGTACTCCATAATCTGCGCTTGGATTTCGGCGTTGATTTTGCGGCCGTCCTCATAGTATTGCGTGCACGCCTCCGTGCTGATGGTGAAGCCCTGCGGCACCGGCAAACCCAGGCCGGTCATTTCCGCCAGGTTCGCACCCTTGCCGCCCAGCAGTTCACGCATGGTGGCGTTTCCTTCGCTGAACAGATAGACATACTTGTGACTCATTCTTGCAGTCATCCTCTCTTTGATTTTTGACTTTCTCAGGGGAACCCTTGATATGCCGACCATGCCGGCATACACCGTCTGTTATTATACCAAACTTTTTTGCAAATGAAAAGTCTTTTTTTACATTTTTTAAAATTTATCCCAAATCTTTCTTTTTTCACGAAAAGCAGCCGCCGAACACCGAAAAAACCGTTGTCAACGCCCAAAAACCGTGGTATAATTTAAGTAGATTTAAAGTTTTCTTGCTATTCTGAGAATGGGAGGGATACCAATGCGACTGTTGCTGGCCGAAGACGAGCGCGAACTGTCCCACGCGCTCACCGCCATTCTCAAACACAACCACTATTCTGTCGATGCCGTGTTCGACGGCGAAACCGCCCTGGACTATCTGCTGGCCGGCACCTACGACGGCGCCGTACTCGACATCATGATGCCCAAACTCGACGGCCTCACCGTGCTGCGCCGTGCCCGCGAACAGGGCTGTGCCGTGCCCATTCTGTTTCTCACCGCCAAATCGCAGGTGGACGACCGCGTGGCCGGCCTGGACGCCGGCGCCGACGACTACCTCACCAAACCGTTCGCCACGCGCGAACTGCTGGCGCGCATCCGCGCCATGACACGCCGCCAGGCCGCCGTCACTTCGTCGGTGCTGCAACTGGGCAACCTGTCACTCGACCGCCTCAGTTTCGAGCTGTCCACCGCCGCCGGGTCGTTTCGGCTGGCCAACAAAGAATTTCAAATGATGGAAATGCTCATGTCGCACCCCGGCATACGCATCACCACCGAACAGTTCATGGAACGCATCTGGGGGTGCGACAGCGAAGCCGAAATCAATGTGGTGTGGGTCTACCTGTCCTACCTGCGCAAAAAACTGGTGTCTCTGCAAGCCAATGTCAGCATTCGCGCCTTTCGCGGCATCGGCTATACCTTGGAGGTGAACGCATGATTCGTCAGTTGCGCCGTCGCTTTGTTTTGGTGTCCATGGCGGCCATCGCCGCCGTGCTGTTGGTGCTCATGCTCGGCGTCAACCTGGCCAACGTGTTGCGCGTCAACAGCAACGCCGACGAACTGCTCACCCTGCTTGCGGAAAACGAAGGCGCGTTTCCCGACAACAATCAGCCGCACAAGCTGCTCCCTTTTTCGCCCGAAACCCCGTTTGAAACCCGCTATTTCACCGTACTGCTGGGCACCAATGGGCAAGCCCTGCACACCAATGCCGGCCACATTGCCGCCGTCACCGCCGCCACCGCCGAACAATACGCTCGGCAGGCCGCCGCGTCCGGCCGCACCCAAGGCTACATGAGCATCTACAAATACCGCCGCATCGAAAAAGAAAACGGCACCCTGTTCATTTTCCTCAACCGCGAACGCGAACTGTCCACCGTGCGGTCGTTCTTTCTTTCCAGCCTCATCATTTCGCTGGCCGGCCTGTCGGCCGTGTTTCTGCTGTTGCTGCTGTTCTCCCGTCGGGCCATTCGGCCGTGGGCGGAAAACTACGCCCGCCAAAAGCAGTTCATCACCGATGCCAGCCACGAACTCAAAACCCCGCTCACCATCATCGACGCCAACACCGAAGTGCTGGAACTGGAAAGCGGCGAAAACGAATGGACAGCCAGCATCAAAAACCAGGTAGCGCGGCTCTCGTCACTCACCGATTCGCTCACGGCGCTGTGCCGTCTGGAAGAAGCCGACAGCGGGCGCAACGCGGTGGATTTCTCGCTGTCCGATGCCGTGCGCGAAGCCCTGGAACCGTTTGAAGCCCCGGCCCTGTGCGCCGGCAAGCTGTTGCGCGTCACCGTGGAAAACGGCATCACCCTGCACGGCGACGAACGCGCCCTGCGCCAGCTGGTGTCCCTGCTGGCCGACAACGCCGTCAAATACGCCTCCGAAAACGGCACCATTCACTTTTCATTGCATCGGCAGGGCAAGCATTGCGTGCTCACCTGCTTCAATCCGGTCGATACCATCGGCATCGGCAACCAAGACCGCCTGTTCGAACGCTTCTACCGTGCCGACCCGGCGCGTTCGTCACAAGTAAGCGGTTCCGGCATCGGCCTGTCCATGGCCCGCGCCATTGTCGAATCGCTAAACGGGCACATCACCGCCCACAGCGAAGACGGCCGCTCCCTGTGCATCACCGCCGTTTTCTGAGTTTCGCTTTTCTTGTTTCGGTTGGTCATTCCGGCCTGTTCGGCCGTTTTTGTACTCTGTATTCATTTTCACAAGGAGGTTTTTCCATGTCGTTCACCCGCGAAATCGCCTATCATCAGCAAGGCCGTGCCCCCTCGGTTCGTTCTTCGCACACCGATACCGACAGCCTGGAAATCATCCAAATCCTGTCCGGCAACGGTTCCGCTTTGATTGGCGACAAAACCTATCCCCTGTCCCCCGGTATGTTGCTGTTCATCGATTCGTCCAACATTCATTCGCTCAACCCGCAAGACGAAGCCGCCTATTGCCGCAACAAGCTCATTGTGCGCCGCAGCACGGCGGAAAAAACCTTGCAGATGGTCGAAGCCCACCCCCTGCTGAACCTGTTCCTCGACAACGGCGGCACCTGCTTCACTCTGGAGCCGGACCTGGCCGACCAAGTCGATGCCGTTTTCCGCACCGTGGCCGACGACAACGGCAGCCCGCTCACGGCGTTCCCCGCCTTTTTGCGGCTTCTCACCATGCCCACCCCGCAGGAAAAATTGCCCACGCACACCTTCGACCCGCGCGTGGCCAAAGTCATTCAATACCTGCACGAAAACTATGCCGAGGCCATCACCATCGACAAACTGGCCGAGCAAGCCCACATCAGCAAATTCTATTTGTGCCGCCTGTTCCGCGCCAGCACCGGCATGAGCATCGTCCAATACACAAACGAACGGCGCATCACCGCCGCCCGTCGCCTGCTGGCCCATTCGCGCCAGCCCATCACCACGGTGGCACAGGATTGCGGGTTCTGCACCCCGTCCCATTTCTGTTCACAGTTCCGCGCCGCCGAAGGCATGACCCCGCGCGACTACCGCATGTTGCACCAGGGCCGCAAACGGCGCACCAAATAATCGCAACCCACACAAACAAACGGAGGGCCTCAGCCCTCCGTTTTTTCTTGCTGTTCCCATTGGGAAAAGGTGGCCTGCAACGGCAACGCGGGAACCGACAGTGACAGCGGCCACCCGATAAACAAAAAAGCTGCGCAAGCAAAGTTCCCGAAAACGAAAATCTATTGATTTTGGGAAGTGAATGTGGTATACTTCCATTGTGAGGTGATTTTCTGTGAAACTGATTGAAAGAAAACAATACTTAGATAAAATGATCGGCGTTATCGGAACGCCTGATATTAAGGTTTTAACCGGTGTTCGACGTTCCGGCAAATCAAAACTGTTGGAAGCCTTTAAGACTTATGTGCAAAAGAATA
>CAYMDU010000095.1:0-4446 GCA_964389495.1 uncultured Eubacteriales bacterium | reverse complement strand
GCGCTTGCCTACCTCGTCGATAAACGCGGTCATAACGGGGCGCGCGCCGGCGGCGATGCCGCAGGTGGCCATGCCGATGACAACGCGCGTGCCGTCGTGCGAGCCTTCGCGCACAGTCATTTTTTCGCGGGCTTTGTCACGCAGGGCTTGCAGTTCCGCAATGGATTTCATAACAATAACCTCCTAGTTGTTCGTACTGAATACATGATACATGAGTTAGGCGCGGCTGCCGACAGACTGAATTCCCTCTGCCAAATTGGCGCTGACCCAGCCCATGATTTCCGGTTCCGAAATGGGAACTTCGCCCAGCACTTCACGCAAAGAGCGGGTGTCCAGTTCGAATGTTCGCTCTTGCGCGGTGTGCCGGTATACAAAATCAACGGTGGGATTCAGGCGAATGAGGGTGGCCATGGTATCGGCCATATCGCCCAGCGGCATGCGGTCGATGTGATCGAGGCGGAAGGTGGCGGTTACGGTGGTGCCGATACCCACGGCCGAATCAATCGAAAACGACCCGCCGGCCATTTCGGCGGCCATGCGAAACAGCGGAATGCCCATTCCCACACGGCGCGTGGTGCGGGTGGTGTAGAATGGGTCGCGTGTGCGTTCCAACTGTTCGGCGGTCATGCCGCGACCGTTGTCACCAACGGAAACCGTGAGCCATTCGTGGCTTTCGGTGACGGTGACGGTGACAAGGGTGGCGGCGGCGGCGATGGAGTTTTGGGCAATGTCCAAAACATTCAGCGACAGCTCACGCATGACTTAGTTGCTGTATTTGGCAATGATGCCGGGAACATCGTCGGCTGTGAGCTTGCCGTACACATCGTCGTTGACGGTTAATACGGGAGCCAAGCCGCACGCACCGATGCAACGGCAGGCGGTGAGCGAAAAACGGCCGTCGGCTGTGCATTCTTCGGCGTCGATTCCGAGAACTTCTTTGAGCTTTTCAAATACATCGCCGGCGCCTTTTACATAGCATGCGGTGCCGAGGCAGACCGAGATGTTGTACTCGCCCTTGGGAGAAAGCGAGAACTGTGCGTAGAAGGTGGCCACACCGTACACCTTCTCCAACGGGACACCCATGCCGTTGGCAATCATTTGCTGAACTTCCAACGGCAGGTAGCCATAGATACCCTGCGCTTCCTGCATGACGCCCATGAGGCGGCTGGAATCGTGCTTGTTGGCATCGATGACCTTTTGCAGCGCTTCCTTTTGTTCGGGGGTTCCTTTGAAAGGAAGCTTGCTGATTTTTTTCTGCATTTGCCTGTTCCTCCTTAAATGAAATCATACCTACATGATATTATACAGGATCGGTTTTGATTTTGCAATGGGAATTGTTAAGACTGTGGCTTTTTTGTCAATCTTTTTTATAAAAGAGGGAAAAAAGCCATATTGACATCTGTTTAAAAAACGAGTATACTACCAGCTTGTACACTGTATGATGAGGGTGAAGAAATCATGAGCGTGAATTATCGGCGTACTTGGCACGCCTGCTATTGGGGTGCGGCCATACAGGCGGTTGCCATCAATGTGGTGCCGCTGTTCTTTTCCACATTACAAACGCAGTTTGCCATTTCGTTTGAAAAAATCGGGCGGTTGGTGCTGGTTGACTTTTTGGTTCAGTTGGCGGTGGATTTTCTGTCGCTGTATTTTGTTGACCGGTTGGGCTACCGCCGTTGCTTTTTGCTGACTCACATCATCACCGCCGCCGGCCTGGTGCTGTTTGGTGTGTTGCCCCGTGTGATGCCCGATGCGTATGTCGGCATGGTGTTGGCCACGGCGGTGTATGCCGTGGGAGCCGGATTGCTGGAGGTGATTGTCAGCCCCATGGCCGATGCGCTGCCCAGCGAGAAAAAAGCGGCATCGCTCACCTTGGTACATTCGTTTTATCCGTTGGGGCAGGTGCTGTCGGTGTTGCTGACCACGCTGGTGCTGTGGATTATCGGCCGCGAGTATTGGTGGCTGGTGGTGATGTTGTGGGCGCTGGTGCCGCTGTCGAATTTTGTGCGAGGGCTGGCCACGCCGTTTCCCGAAACGCTGCCGGCCGAATCGCGTGAGAGTGCCGCGCATTTGTTGCGTTCCGGCGTTGTGTGGTGTGCGCTGTTTATGATGATGTGTGCCGGTGCTGCCGAGCAGGCCATGTCGCAGTGGGCGTCGCTGTTTGCCGAACAGGGATTGGGCGTTCCCAAAGTGGTGGGTGATTTGCTGGGCCCATGCCTGTTTGCCGTGTTTATGTTTGCGGGGCGGTTTGCCTATGGTCGCAGCGGTGAGCGTGTGGCCATGCGTCCCTTGCTGTTGATTAGTTCGGTGGCTTGTGTGCTTTGCTATGGCTTGGCGGTGTTTTCGCCGTTCCCGTTTTTGGCATTGCTGGGCTGTGCGTTTTGCGGGTTGTCGGTGAGCCTGATGTGGCCGGGCACTCTCAGCTATGTGGCTTCGCAGGTACCAAACGGCGGCACGGCATTGTTTGCGTGCATGGCACTGGCGGGCGACGCCGGTTGCTCGCTGGGCCCGTGGCTCACCGGTTTGGTGTCGGATGTGGCACAGCGGGGGTATACCGGTGCCGATGCCACGCAATACGGGCTGCGCGCCGGGTTGCTTACGGCGGCGATTTTTCCGCTGGGCATGCTGGTATTCACCTGGTTCTTTTCACGGCAAAGAAAAAAGGTATAAGATGAAAACAACCCTCTTTGCGTTTTCTGCAAAGAGGGTTGTTTTGTAAAAATGGTATTGCTATTATTCGAGATTTAGAATATAATATTAAATGTGATAAATAAATGTGTTGCGTTGATGGAGGTTGTTATGGAGTTTATGTCCGCAAGAGAAGCCGCAGATAAATGGGGTATTTCTCAAAGGAGAGTAGCAGTTCTTTGTTCTGAACAAAGAGTGAAAGCGGCAACAATGGTTGGAAATATGTGGATTATCCCTACTGATGCAGAAAAGCCCGTAGATGCAAGAAGTACAAGATACAATGACGATGAAGAAAAAAAAGTTAAGCCTTTCTTAAAGTGGGCGGGTGGCAAAGGCCAACTTCTTAAAGAAATTGAAACATACTACCCTTTTGGCAAGGGTGACATCACCAAATACGCTGAGCCCTTTGTCGGCGGTGGTGCTGTGCTTTTTGATATTTTAAGTAAATACGATTTGAAAGAAATATATATCAGTGATATTAATGCAGAGCTTATCAATACTTACCGAATTATTCGTGATGATATTGATGAATTACTTGAAATGCTTTCAAAATTGCAAAGCATTTTTATTCCTATGGATACGGATAATCGTAAGGCATATTATATGCAAAAGAGAGAGCGTTTTAATGCTTTGAAACTAAACAGCGATGAAAATATCAATATCGAAAAAGCGGCACTTATGATATTCTTGAATAAAACCTGTTTTAACGGCCTTTACAGGGTAAACCGAAAGGGGTTTTTCAATGTTCCGATGGGTGCATATAAAACCCCGTTAATATGCGATGAAAAGAATTTGCGTGCGGTGTCGGACAAATTGCAAAATGTGAAAATCGTTTGCGGTGATTACAAGGAATCGGCAGAATTTATTGATGAAAACACTTTTGTATATTTCGACCCACCGTATAGACCGCTTACCGAAACATCAAACTTTACGGCGTATACCGAGAATTTGTTTGATGACGAAAAGCAAATTGAACTTGCAGAGTTTGTGGAAGAAATGAACAAAAAGGGCGCAAAAGTGGTTGTGAGCAATTCCGATCCGAAAAATTCAAATACGGAAGATAATTTCTTTGACGAACTTTACAAAGCACATAAGATTAAAAGAGTGCAGGCAACACGAATGATTAACTGCAATAGCGAATTGCGGGGAAAAATAGACGAATTGCTTATTGCAAATTATTGAGGAGGGTGATGAATATGGCGAACAGAGATTTTAACGAGTGGTTGTCCGGTTTTCGTGACAGCATTGCAGATTACGGCTATTACATAGATTTTGAAAAGGTACACAGAAATGTGGATAATATTAAGGTTGAGCTTAATATTTTAAATTCTCTCATTGGCTCAAAAAATATTGAAACTGATTTTGAAAAGTTGGTTGAAAAATATCCCGAAGTATTAAAATGCATTCCGTTACTTTTGGCGGTAAGAGTAAATGAGATATATGCTATTGACAGCGACGGTGAGGTTACATACAATTTTAAGAAACCTAACTTCAGCATAGGACAGTATAAAGTATTTATGCGTAAAACGGGATTGTTTGATTTAATGGAAAATCACATTGTGAATAATTTGGTCGATTATGTAACGGGTGTCGAAACAGGTCTTGATTCCAACGGAAGAAAAAATCGTGGCGGCCATCTTATGGAAAACTTGGTTGAAAGTTTTATCAAAAAAGCTGGATTTGTAAAAGATGAAACATATTTCAAAGAGATGTATATTCATCAAATTACAGAAAAATGGGGTATTGATTTATCGGCAA
>CAYMDU010000094.1:0-4446 GCA_964389495.1 uncultured Eubacteriales bacterium | reverse complement strand
GGAGGCAAGGGGGTGTTGCTTTGCTTTGTCTTGAAAACAAGACATTTCTGCCCCCTTCACTCGGTAACAACCCCTCCGCCTTTTTTTGCAAAAAAGGCACCTCCCCTTACACAGGGGAGGCTTGACGAGATTGCACAAACCGCCGAAAAGAGATCTTACACAGGGGAGGCTTGAGGGGGTTGTGCAAATTTCAAGCAACGCGGCCTTACACAGGAGAAGCAGGGGATTGTGTGGGATGGGGAAAGAACGGGGAAAAGAACGAAAGGCAAAGAAAACGGCAAGAAAAACGGGGAGAGGCGCGAGAAAGCACGAAGGGAATTTGAAAGTTGACCGAAAATTTTTAAAAAAGTATTGCAATTTTGGAAAAGCGGTGCTATAATGCAGTTGAAAAGGTGCCGTTTGGCGCCCACAGTGCAAAATTCAAGAATATGGGAATTGGGTTGTAGCGTGCTTTTCAAAAGGGGAACCCCTTTTGGAGAGTTGCGCGCAACTCTCCAATCCTCTTCATCGGCTTCAATGAAAAGCAGCGAGCAGTCCGCCCGCTGCTTTTGTTTTTTGCATTGAAAGTTGAAAGAGGGTATTTTTATGAAAGCATGGCAAAAACCTTTGGCTTTGTTGCTGGCGATCACCTTGCTGGTCACCTGCGGCATGGCCGGCATCATGCTGCCCGCTTCGGCGGAAAGCACAGCCCCCACCGACCTGTTCAATGGGTTGGGCAAGTTTGAAACCGACAGCTGGACACAACTGTTTTCCCAACGGGGAAACAGCATTGTGGTTGACGACCCGACCGGGTCTGGCAACAAGGTGTTGCAGCTTGGGCAGTTCGGAGACGACGGAACTTTCACCGGTTGCGGCGATGCGTTTTTAAATTTCGCTCACTTGTATGATGCCGAAGCCGGCACCTACACTGCCACGATAGACACCACCAAAACCTATCTCCTTAGTGTGGATGTGTATGGCATTCCCGGCGGTAGCTATGCTATGAGCGGGGCTGGTTGGGTTCCCGGCGGCCAAACTTGGAAAAAGCTCGGCAACAATACCAGCGAATGGACCAACTACCAGTATGTGTTCACTTTCAATGAAAACAAGAGCACGAACTATCAATACAATGTCAGTATCAGCAGAAAGGGAACCGAAAAAGAAAACGAGCCTTATTCCTGGACATATGAAAATCGGGAAACAACCGCTACCTATGTTGACAACATCACCATCACGGAATACACCTATGCCGAGAGCATGACATTGAACAAAACCGAAGCGACCATCGATCGCAAAGGCAACACCGTTGATCTTGCGGCCGTGGCTGCGCCGGCCGGTTCGCATTTTGCCGAAACGGTGACCTGGGCCAGCAGCAACACCGCCGTGGCCACGGTGGATGCCAACGGCAAAGTCACCGCTGTGGGCGGTGGCACCGCGGTGATCACCGCTACCTGCGGCGATACCATGTCGGCTACCTGCACCGTGACCGTGACTGACTACAACATGCTCACCAACGGTGATTTCGAAGACGGCATGACTTCGTGGAGTCTGAACAAGAGCAACGGATCCCCCGTGCCCGAAATCGGTGCCGGCTACGGCGTGAACGGCAGTGCCGGCGCCAAAATCACCGTGCAAAACCCGAATACCGAAGGCAGCTCCACAGGCCAATGGCCCTCGGTGAGTTACACAAAAGCGTGCATGAGTTTGTTGGAGCCCAACGAAACCTATATTTTCTCTTTTGATTACAAATGGGAAGGCACCGGCCAGGGCGCTCGATTCGTGCCTTTGAAAAATGAAAGTGCCGGCTGGACCGGTAACTGGAAAAAAGCAGTATATAAAAATACCGAGTGGACCACGGTTACCATGGAGTTTACCACCAACGACATCATCGAGAGCGGCCCGCCTTATGAATGGCAAGTGGAAGCCTTGATGTATGATAACCAAACCGGCACCGGTGCCGCCTATTATGACAACTTTAAGTTGGTGAAGAAATCGGCGCTGCCGACGCTTACCGACATTGCGTTGAACAAAACCGAAGCCACCATTGCCCGCAAGGGCAGCACGGTGCAACTCACAGCCACGGCTGTGCCTGCCGGTGCCTATTTTGCCGATGTCACCTGGGAAAGCAGCAACACCGCTGTGGCCACGGTGGATGCCAACGGCAAAGTCACCGCGGTGAAGGGCGGCACGGCTACCATCACCGTGAAGAGTGGCACGGTGAGCAAGTCTTGCACGGTCACGGTTACCGACTACAGTATCATGACCAACGGCGATTTTGAAGACGGCACGGCTTCGTGGTATTCCGGCCTGGATTATATTGTTGCCGGCCAGGGCAAAGACGGCGGCACTTGCTACTATTATAACAGAACTAATGCAAGTGAAGATCCAGGTGTCAGTGAAACGCGCTACAAGGATGCATTGTTTGGCAAACTCACTCCCGGCGAGGAATATGTGTTTGCCTGTGACTACAAAACCACCGGCACCGCCGAAGTGCAATTCTATTTTAACATAAATTTCGGTACCGTCACCGGCGGTGCGTGGACCGGTAGCTTAAACGCCGGAAAATACATTGGTAATGCTTCCGGCGGTGTGTGGATTACCAAAATGACTTCTTTCATCGCATCGGAAACTTCAACAGCTAATCCGCCTTGGGAATTTGTTGTGCGTGTGGGAACCGGCTCCGGTGAAGCGTGGGTTGACAATATTCGCTTCATCAAAAAGTCCGACATGCCGGCACTCACCGGTGTGACACTGAACAAGACCGAAGCGGTCACCCTGCAAAAGGGCAGCACGCTGGCCTTTACAGCCACGGCCGCACCGGCCGGCGCCTATTTTGGCAGCCTCACATGGGAAAGCAGTAACACCGTGGTGGCTACCGTGGACAAGAGCGGCGTGGTGACTGCCAAAAAGGGCGGCACGGCTGTGATCACTGCCACCATGGACACCTTCGCGGCTTCGGTTACGGTGAATGTTCCCTACTCGGTGGAACACTTTGTGAATGGCTCGATGGATGAGTCCACCACGGGCATTGATTTTGGAACCGGCGATACCGGTTGGAGTTTTGCAGACGGCCAAGGCGTTGACGGCGGCAAAGCCCTCGCTCTCAGCAATGGCGCCCATTACTTCAAAAACCAGACAATCGAACTCAAACCCAACAGCTATTATTTGTATTCGTTGGTGGCGCACACCAGTGACGGTTCTGTTGCTACAATTGAGATTGGTAATGCGGGCTCCGGCAACAGCAATGTGGTGGATGTTACCTCGATTGATAATAGCGGCCGGACTGTGAAGGGCACGGCATGGCAGCCGTTTGTTAATTGTGTGAAAACCGGCGATGCGCCTTCGATGAACAGCAACTGGAACTTGTTGATCAAGGTGAGCAATTTGGCGAATGGAGCCACACTATATGTGGATAACATCAGTTTTAAGCTGGTGAACGAAAGCGAAACCGGCGTATTGAATATGGATTTTGATACACCCGATTGGGGCGGCAACTATTGGAACAACGGTGAGATTTCCATTGTTGCCGGCGAAGGTATGAACAACTCTAATGCCATGGCTTTGTCTAACACAAAGGGCTACAAGAACATTTGGCGCGATGTTAACACCGGTTTGGAGTCCAATGCGCTGTACAAAGTATCGTTCTATACCCGTGCTACTGATGAGTGGATTGCCGCCAACCCCAACGCACACTTTATGTGGGGTGGTACCAATGCAAAAGATGCCAAGGCCTATACACCCAACGGGACTAAGTTTAAGGCCACTGCCGAATGGGAGCTCAATGAGTATTATATCTGGACCGGTAGCAATACAACGCTTCCAAGCAATGTGTTTTATTTGAACATTGCATCCGAGTCAGGTGAAGGCAATCTCTATTTTGATAACTTCACTTTTGAACGCGTGGACAGCGGCAACGCCTTGGTTACCTATGCTTCCGACTGCACCATGTATGTGTATGCAGGCAGCAAGCCTGCTGCTCTCCCTGCCTTTTTGACGGATGTGCCTGCCGGTACCACCGTTACGGTGGAAGTGTGGGAATACGGCGGCTACCTGATGGTTCCCGGCAGCTTGGTCTATGTGAAAGCCGACGGCACCAAGATTCCGGTGCTTAACAAAGATAACGATACCTTCGGTTCCGGCAACGGCCGTTGCTATCAGTTCACCAAGCCGGAAGGTGCGGGCCGTTTGGTTTGCACCATGCAAAAGGCCGATACCAACAGCTTTGCCATGGATTCCATCGGCACTTCGATTCACACCAATACGGCGGGCGATACCGACGGTATCCGCTTCCTCACCCGGTTGGCTGTTACCGATTTCAAGGTGGATGCGGAAAACATGACCGTCACCTATAACAGTGCCACCGCCACAGTGACGGAAATCGGTTCACTGTTGGTGCGTGCCGGCAATGAGGACAGCCTCACCTATGACAACGCCAAGTGGAAGGCTGTGGCGTACAAGAAGGGCGAA
>CAYMDU010000093.1:0-4570 GCA_964389495.1 uncultured Eubacteriales bacterium | reverse complement strand
CTACACCGAAGTGGTGGAAGGCATGCAGTTCGACCGCGGCTACATCACCCCCTACATGGTCACCGATACCGACAAGATGGAAGCGGTGATCGACGATGCGTATTTGCTGATTACCGACAAGAAGATTTCCAACATTCAGGACATTTTGCCGCTGTTGGAGCAGATTTTGCAAGCCGGCAAAAAGCTGGTGATTATCGCCGAGGATATTGAAGGCGAAGCGCTGTCCACCCTGATTGTGAACAAGCTGCGCGGCACCTTCACCTGCGTGGCCGTGAAAGCCCCCGGCTTTGGCGACCGTCGCAAGGAGATGTTGCAGGATATTGCCATTTTGACCGGCGGCCAGGTGATTTCCGAAGAAGTCGGTTTGGATTTGAAAGAAACCAGCATGGCCATGCTGGGCCGTGCCAGCCAGGTGAAGGTGCAAAAGGAAAACACCATCATTGTGGGCGGCGCCGGCGATTCCGACCAAATCAAAGCGCGTGTGGGCCAAATCCGTGCGCAGATTGAAGCCAGCACTTCGGATTTCGACCGCGAAAAGCTGCAAGAACGCCTGGCGAAACTGGCCGGCGGTGTGGCGGTGATTAAGGTTGGCGCGGCCACCGAAATCGAAATGAAGGAAAAGAAGCTGCGCATTGAAGATGCGTTGGCAGCGACCAAGGCGGCTGTGGAAGAAGGCCTGGTGGCCGGCGGCGGCGTGGCGCTGATTAACGCTTCGGGCGTGTTGCTTCCGTTGCTGGACGCCACCGAGGGCGACGAAAAGACCGGCGTGAAAATCGTGCTGAAAGCCATTGAGGAGCCGGTGCGTCAAATTGCGCTGAACTCCGGTTTGGAAGGCAGTGTGATTATTGACAAAATCCGCACCGAAAACAAAAAGAACTTCGGTTTTGATTTTGCCAACGAGCAATATGTGGATATGTTTGCGGCTGGCATTGTGGACCCGGCCAAGGTGACCCGTTCGGCATTGCAGAACGCGGCATCGGTGGCGGCCATGGTTCTCACCACGGAATCGTTGGTGGCCGACAAGAAAGAGCCGGTGGCTCCGGCGGCCCCGGCGGCACCCGGCGGCATGGACGGCATGTATTAATCTGTTCCCGCAAAACAAACAAGAGCACCAACCGATTGGTTGGTGCTCTTTTGCGTGGGTGGCAAGCGGGACGGCGTGGGGAAGGGTTGTTTTGGTTTGTTTTGAAAAGGAGACAGTTTCCAATGCCCTCTCCGTCACCGCTTCGCGGTGCCACCTCCCCTTACACAGGGGAGGCTTGAGTGCCCGCTGCCTTTGTGAACTGACACAGGGGAGGCAGAAAAAGCCCCCCTTGTGTAAAGGGGGGACAGACGACGGCATTTCGCCGTCGGCAGGGGGGATTGGCGGCTGAAACGCGTTGTTGTATGTGATTTTGGGGACTGTTTCATCACTTGAAACTGTAACAACACCACCGTCACGGCTGCGCCGTGCCACCTCCCCTTACACAGGGGAGGCATGAAAGATAGTGCGAATTTTAAGCCGGGTGACCTTACACAGGGGAGGCTTGAAAAGATTGCAGCAATCTCCAAAAATCGACCTACACAGGAGAGGCTTGATGGGCTGCAAAAAAACGCCGCCCCGATGCGGGGCGGCGGAATGAGATGTGCAGAGGAAAACGGGCGTTAGCGTGGCAACAGGTAGCCGCCCGCGATGCCCAGTGCGGCGGAAACGCCGATGACGGCGATGGGGTGCAGTTTTTTGAAGGCGAGCACCGCACAGATAAGGAAAATGACCAGCGAGGAATAGAACGCGAGGCCGGAAAACACAGACACGGTGAGGCCGCCGGGGAACAGCACGCCGCTGCCGAGGGACACCAGAGCCGAAGCGATGAGGCCGACAACGGCGGGCTTGAGGCCGGTCATGCAGCCTTTCATGATGCGGCTGTCTTTGAATGATTCAAACCAGCGGGCCACCAGCAGAATGATGACAAACGAGGGGAGCACCGAGCCCAGCGTGGCCAGAAATGCCCCCAGCAGGGAGCCCCACGCGCCGTATTCGCCGCCCATTTGCGATCCGACGGCGGTGGCGATGTTGATGGCGAGCGGGCCGGGGGTGGATTCGGAAATGGCCACATAGTCGGTGAGGGCGGTGGAGGTCATCCAGCCTTTGGCCACCACTTCGCTTTGCACGATGGCGAGCATGGCGTAGCCGCCGCCGAACGTGAAGGCGCCGATTTTGAGAAAGGTCCAAAACAGTTCTAAAAATATCATGGTGTGTTCCTCCTGGCAGTGGCCCACGATACCAGCAGGCCGACGAGAGCGCAGCCGAGAATGACCAGCAGGGCGCTGACTTTGAAAAAGGCGACGGCGACAAACGCGGCGGCCATGAGCAGATAGGACAGCAGGCTGTGGGGGGCTTTTTTGTACAAAGTCCACAGGGCTTTGAGAATGAGGGCCAGCACGCCGGCACGGATGCCTTCGAACGCATAGCGCACCACCGGCATGTCGTAGAAACGGCGCAGGATGCCGGACACCAGCAAAATGATGACGAACGAGGGGAGCACCACGCCCACGGTGGCCATGAACGAGCCGAGCACACCGGCGGTGCGGTAGCCGACAAAGGTGGCCATGTTGATGGCGATGGGGCCGGGGGTGGATTCGGAAATGGCGATGATGGAGAGAATGTCGTCATCCTCCAGCCAACCGTGTGTTTCGACGATTTCCCGCTGAATGAGGGGAATCATGGCGTAGCCGCCGCCGAACGTGAACGCGCCGATTTTGAAAAAGGTTAAAAACAGGCGCAGGGCCAGGCGGCGCTTGGAAGTGTGTTCCATGGGCAATCATCCTTTCTTCGGTGTAGTAGTATACCACAGGCGGGCCGAGAAAATCAACACCTTGCGGAAATTTCTTGACAAGCGGGAAAGAAGCGTGTATAATGACAGACAACAGGACAACGACCGTTACGAAAAGGAGCGACAACCGTCCCATGAAAGGCGACTGTGATAATAGCGGCGACAAACCGCCTTTATGCACAATCAGTGGTGAAAAAGAAGCATAGCCTGCGTTGCGTGGCAACGCGCGGGCTGTGCTTTTGTTGTATTTTTTGACAAATGTGAGGAGTCGAGAAGAACAGATGGATTCGATTTGGTTTATGCTGTTAATTCAGGTGGTGCTGATTGCGCTGAACGCGGTGTTCGCCAGCGCGGAAATCGCCGTGATCAGTTTGAACGAAACAAAAATGGAAAAACTGGCCGGCGACGGCAACAAGCGCGCCGGCAAGCTGGCCAGCATGAAAAAGCAGCCGGAGCGGTTTTTATCGGTGATTCAAATTGCCATTACGCTGTCGGGCTTTTTGGGCAGTGCCTTTGCGGCCGACAACTTTGCCGAACCGCTGGTGGCCTGGGTGCAGGGCCTGGGCGTTACGCTGCCGGCCGGCACGCTGAACACGGTGGCGGTGGTGCTGATCACGCTGGTGCTGTCCTTCTTCACGCTGGTGTTCGGGGAACTGGTGCCCAAGCGGGTGGCCATGCACAACGCCGAAAAGCTGGCGCTGCATTTGGCCAATTTGCTGTTTGTGATGTCGCGCATTTTTGCGCCGGTGGTGTCGCTGCTGTCGGTGTCTACCAACGGGGTGCTGCGCCTGCTGCGCATCGACCCCAACGCCGATGACGACGAAGTGAGCGAAGAAGATATCCGCATGATGGTGGATGCCGGCAGCGAAAAGGGGGCCATCGACCGCGAGGAACAGGAGTTTATTCAAAATGTGTTTGAATTTGACGACCTGAGCGCCGACGACATTGCCACCCACCGCACCGAAGTGACACTGCTGTGGATGGACGAAAGCGACGACGAATGGAAGCGCACCATTCACGAAAGCCGGCACACCTACTACCCGGTGTGCAACGAAACGGTGGACGATGTGGTGGGGGTGCTGAACGCCAAGGAGTATTTCCGCCTGGAACGGTGCGACCGCGAATCGGTGATGAACGGTGCGGTGCATCCGGCGTATTTTGTGCCCAAAACGGTGAAAGCGGATGTGCTGTTTAAAAACATGCGCACGGCGCACCGCCCGTTTGCCGTGGTGCTGGACGAATACGGCGGCATGTGCGGTGTGATCACCATTAACGATTTGGTGGGCGAGCTGGTGGGCGATTTGGGCGATGTGCCGCTCGACGACGAAGACGCGCCCGTTTTGGAACGGCTGGATTCCCACACCTGGAAAATCAGCGGCAACACGCCGCTGCGCGAGGTGGAAGAAGCACTGGATGTGCCGCTGCCCACCGACGATCACGGCACCTTTAACGGGCTGATTTTCGGCGCGTTGGGGTCGGTGCCCGAAGACGGCAGCCAGTTTGAACTGGAAACGCACGGGCTGGCCATTCGGGTGCGCAAGGTGGCCGACCACCAGGTGCGCATTGCCATGGTGTCGCTGATTAACCCGCCGGCCGACGGGGACAAAGAAGACTAACGAAAAAAGCAAGCCTTGGGGCTTGCTTTTTGTTTTTGGTTGGGGCTTTGGTTTGTCTTGAAAGCAAGACATTGGTGCACTCCTCTGGACGGTAACAACCCCTCCGGTTCGGGCTACGCCCTCACCACCTCCCCTTACACA
>CAYMDU010000092.1:0-4630 GCA_964389495.1 uncultured Eubacteriales bacterium | reverse complement strand
CTCGGAGAGTTGGCTGAGTGGTCGAAGGCGCACGATTGGAAATCGTGTGTACGTTTAAAGCGTACCTAGGGTTCAAATCCCTAACTCTCCGCCATTGAATACAAGCGAAGGATTCCTTCGATGGGAATAACAGCTTCCGAAAGAGGTGACAGAGGAATGAAAGAAAACATCCATCCCAAGTACGCCAAGACAACCATTACTTGCGCGTGCGGTGAGGTCATTGAGACATCTTCCACCAAAGAGAACATCCGCGTGGAAATCTGCTCCAAGTGCCATCCGTTTTTCACCGGCCGTCAGAAGCTGGTCGATACCGGCGGCCGTGTAGATCGCTTCAACAAGCGTTTCGGCATCAAGGAGAGCAAGTAAGATGGACAAAGGGCAGTGCAGTCATGCGCTGCCTTTTCTCATTAGGAGGAATGTCATGGACAGCCGCGCCTATTTCACTGTGTGTCGGGCGGCCGAAGCCGAATACACCGACCGTCGCTCACGCTTTATTGCTGCCATACAACCGGTAAGCGAGGAAGCCGAAGCCGCGGCCTTTATTGCCGAACGCAAAAAGAAATATTGGGATGCGCGTCACAATGTGCATGCCTATGTTCTTCGTAACGGTATCAGCCGCTTTTCTGACGATGGGGAACCCCAAGGAACGGCCGGTTTGCCCATGTTGGAGGTTTTGCAAAAGCAAGGCTTGGTTGATTGCGCGGTGGTGGTCACCCGCTATTTCGGCGGCATTTTGTTGGGAACCGGCGGTTTGGTGCGCGCCTATTCCCAAAGCACGGCTTTGGCGGTAAAAGCAGCGGGCATCGGCGAATGTTGCCCCTGCACAGAGGGACTCATTGCCTGTGACTATGCCTGGTATGGGCGCATTGCGCCGTTGGTGGCGGTTCACGGAGGCCGGGTAACCGGCACGGAATTTGCCGAAGAAGTGCAGGTAACGGTGCTTCTTCCTGCCGAACGGGTGGCGGCCTTTGAAAAAGAACTAACCAATCTGTCGGCCGGCAGCTTGCATTTTCGGCAAATCAAAGAAATTTTTGAAATTTTTGAAAAAAAGTAAAATTTTTAGAGGAAAATCAATGTGGCCATGCGTATAATACTATGAGAAAGGTGGTGCTCCCATGATTCCGAGAATACGAACCGAACAAATCGAACGGGAAATTTTGTCTTCCAAAGCGGCGCTGGCGGCCGAAAGCCGCGGGCGTGAACACCCCGAAACGCCGTGCGATTTTCGCACCGATTTTCAGCGCGACCGCGATCGTGTGTTGCATTGCAAGGCCTTTCGCCGTTTGCGTCACAAAACGCAGGTGTTTCTCTCGCCGGAGGGCGACCACTATCGCACACGCCTAACCCACACATTGGAAGTGTCGCAAATTGCCCGCACCATTGCGCGGTCCCTTCGCCTAAACGAAGATTTAACCGAAGCCATCGCACTGGCACACGATTTGGGGCACACTCCGTTCGGTCACGCCGGCGAGCGCGCCTTGGATCGCTGCATGGAGGGCGGGTTCCGTCACTATGAACAAAGCCTGCGTGTGGTGGATTTGCTGGAAAAAGACGGCCGTGGGCTCAATCTCACTTGGGAAGTGCGCGACGGCATTGTTAATCACACCACCGGCGTGCAGGCGGCCACTTGGGAAGGGCGCATTGTGCGCGTGGCCGACAAAGTGGCCTATATCAATCACGATATCGACGACGCGATTCGTGCCGGTGTGTTTTCCGAACAAGACATTCCCGCCGAAATAACAGCGGTGCTGGGCACCACGCGCAACGAACGGTTCAACACCCTGATTGCCTCCATTGTGGAAAACAGCAACGACGATATTCAAATGTCGTCAGAAGCTCAGCAGGCGTTCGATTGCCTACATACCTTCATGTTTGAACGGTTATACTACAACCCCATTGCCAAAAACGAAGAGAAAAAGGTGGATGCCTTTATCAGCCGGTTGTTTTCGTATTTTGTAAAATCGCCGGACAAGCTGCCACCGGAGTATCACGCCATTTGGGAACAGGTGGGAGCACCGCGCGCGGCATGCGACTACATTGCCGGTATGACCGACACTTTTGCCGTGCAGATGTACCACGATTTGTTTATTCCCAAGGGCTGGCCTATCGAGTCGGGAATTTAATGCTTTGCAATTCCAGGAGGTGACACCATGCTGCCCGATAGCTTTTTGCAGGAACTGATTGTTAAGAACGACATAGAAAGTGTGGTATCGGCTTATGTGTCGCTGAAACGGCGCGGGCGAAACCTGGTGGGGCTGTGCCCCTTCCACGGCGAAAAAACGCCGTCCTTTAATCTCTATCCGGAAACCGCCTCGTTCTATTGTTTCGGTTGCGGTGCCGGCGGCGATGTCATCACCTTTATTCGCCGCATCGAAAACCTAAGTTATCTCGATGCCGTGAAGCTCTTGGCCGACCGAGCCGGTATGTCCATGCCGGAACAAAAGGAAAACGATGTGGGTGCGCGGCAGCGTGTGAGAATTTTGGAGGCCAACCGGGAAGCGGCGCGGTTGTTCCATGCGTTTTTGTATTCGTCCGAAGGGCGCGTTGCTTTGGACTATTACCACAGCCGCGGGTATTCCGATGCCGTTATTCGCCATTTTGGTTTGGGATATGCACCGCAAAGCTTTAACTTTTTGCGGGATGCACTTCGAAAAAAAGGATTTCACGATGAAGAATTGGTGCTGGCGTGGCTGTGCGCACACAGTCGCAACGGCAAAGGCATCTACGATATTTTTCGCAACCGCGTGATGATTCCGATCATCGATGTGCGCGGCAATGTGATTGCGTTTGGCGGGCGTGTGCTCGATGATTCCAAGCCCAAATACCTCAATTCAGGTGAAACCCTGGTTTTTAAAAAGACAAACAATCTGTTTGCTCTCAATTTTGCCAAGCAAAGCAAGCAGAATTATTTGATTTTGTGTGAAGGATACATGGATGTTATCGCCTTGCATCAGGCAGGGTTCACCAATGCCGTGGCGGCGTTGGGTACTTCGTTCACCGCCGATCACGCACGTTTGCTTTCGCGCTACACCGACGAGGTAGTGCTGATTTTCGATGCCGATGCGGCAGGAAAGAAAGGCGCACAGCGGGCCATTGGGTTGTTGCGGGATACGGGATTGCGTATTCGCCTGGTGACCATACCCGACGGAAAAGATCCGGATGAATTCATCAAGAAAAACGGAGCCGAACGGTTTAAATTGCTGGTGGAGCGCGCTGCCAACGATGTGGAATACCGCTTGATGGAATTGGGGCAGCGTCACTTGTTGAGCACATCGGAAGGAAAAGTGGCCTATTTGCGCGAAGCCACGCAAATGTTGGCCGAATTGAATGACCCGCTGGAACGCGAAGTATACATTGGGCGTTTGTCGCAAGACCTTTCGGTATCCAAAGAGGCGTTGCAAACGCAGCTGAATTATCAGTTGGATCGCCGAAAAAAGCAACGCCGAGAGAGGCAAATGTCGCAGGTGATTCGCCGTTCCGAAGAAACACTGAAAAAAGCCAATCCGGAAGCGGCCAATCACATTCGTGCTGCCAGCGCCGAAGAATCGCTTTTGGGATTGTTGCTGCTCAATCCGGATTATTTTGCCGTGGTGGAGCCGCAACTGCCGCCGGACAGCATGATCACACCGTTTAATCAAGCACTGTATCGGCGGTTGCTGGAACGGTATCGGCAAGGGCTTCCGATTGACTTGTCGGTGCTGTCGGGGGACTATGAGCCGGAAGAAATGGCCTATATCACCGGCATGTTGCGCGATTCGCGCGAACGTGGTTCGGCATTAACCAAGGAAGATGCGCTTCACTATGTGAGCGTGATAAAAAAAGAACATCAGCTACTGGCGCTGAAAGAACCAACCACTCTCACGCCGGAGCAGATACAGGAAAAATTGGAACTCATGCGAAAAATGAAGTCATAACGGAGGAAAGCAAAATGGACGAGCAAACTGTGGATGTGTTGAAGGAAGTCACCTACGATTCGATTATCAGCGAAGAAGAGGAACTGGACATTTCGGTGGGGAAAAAAGATAAAAAAACGGTATACAACGAACTGATTGAAGCCGGTCGTGCCAAAGGAAAGCTCACCACGCAAGAATTGATGGATGCGATGGAAACGCTGGATTTTGATCCGGAGCAAATGGACAAGCTCTACGAAGTGCTGGAAAGCTATAATGTGGAGATTGTAGACGATTTCACCGAAACGGCTTTTAACGACATGGATGTGGTGCTGGAAAGTGTGGAATCCGAAAGCAGCGACCCGTTGGCCGACGGCATCATCACCGACGACCCGGTTAAGGTGTATTTGAAAGAAATCGGTCGCGTGCCGTTGCTGACACCGGAAGAAGAAATCGACTTGTCCATAAAAATTGCCGAAGGCAACAAATACGCCAAAAAGCGCTTGTCCGAAGCCAACCTTCGTTTGGTGGTGAGCATTGCCAAACGGTATGTCGGCCGTGGCATGCAGTTTCTCGACTTAATTCAAGAGGGCAATTTGGGCCTGATAAAAGCGGTGGAAAAATTTGATTACACCAAAGGTTTTAAATTCTCCACCTATGCCACGTGGTGGATTCGTCAGGCCATCACACGCGCCATTGCCGACCAAGCACGCACCATTCGTATTCCGGTGCATATGGTG
>CAYMDU010000091.1:0-5201 GCA_964389495.1 uncultured Eubacteriales bacterium | reverse complement strand
ATACGGCATGCCGCCCACAGGCGGTTTGGGTTTTGGTATCGACCGCTTGGTGATGTTGCTCACCGATTCTGCTTCCATCCGCGATGTTCTTTTGTTCCCCACGATGAAGCCGTTGGACTGATTTGAAACTCAAAAAGCCCGATTGCAAGCGGGCTGTGCGGTCTCGAAACCGTAAACACAACAAGCCATTCGCACTTGAATCCAAGTGTGAATGGCTTGCTTTTTTGTCCTCTTGGTACTCCTACAGCACCGTTTGCAGTGTGGGTTGCTCCTGCTCCCACAATCGTCGAAGCAACAAGCGACACCGGCACACCTCCGGCAAAAAATCCCGTTCTTCGCCGCCTGCCAGCAACAATGGCAGTGCACACACGCTCTTTTCCGCCTCGGTCAACGCTGCGTGGGGGAGAAACAGCGTCATCAGCGGTAATCCTTCTTCGTAGCACGCCGCCAGCGACTCGGCTGCATGGCGTGCTCCGTCGGTGTCCCCACGGCGATAGCATGCCTCGGCTGTGTCGACCCATGTCAGCAGCCGCTCAAACTGTGCCCGTTCCGTGGCATACGACCACACGCACCCCGCCAACACCGCCACCAGCAGTATCACCGCCGCTACCGCTCGCTTCATGGTTTTGCCTCCCGTCGCACAATACACACCCGATGTTGCTTGTCGGCTGTCATCAGCAGCACTTCCCGTTGCGGCACTCCGCGCCGTCGCAGTTTTTCCTGCACCCACGCGGGCGATACCCCGCACATCGCCAGCCCCCAGCTCACCAGCTGTCCGTCGCTCACCACCGGCACCGGCGCGCCATCGTCCGACACCGACACCTGCAAATCTCCCACCGTGGCCGGCCGTTCGCGCGGCATGGGCCACACGCTGATTTTGCCGTTGGTTTCCGCAATGGCATATTGCACGGTGCGCAGGTCGAACACCTGTTGCTGCCGCAATGTTTCACTCAAATCTTCCACCGTCAGCCGCAACTGCCGCAACGCTTGCTGCTGCAACACGCCGTCACGGATAATCACCACCGGATTGCCGCTCACCAAATGTGCCAGCGGCCGCCACTTCATCATCAACGCTGATAAAATCAGCTCCAACGCTGTCAACACCGCAATCGGCACCAACCCGCTTAACAGCGGCGTCCCGTTGTCTTGCATCGGCACCGCTGCCAAATCCGCAATCAGCAGTGTCACCACCAGCTCGGCCGGTTGCAACTCGCCCAGTTGTCGCTTGCCCGCCAACCGCAATGCTGCCATAATTACTATGTAGATGATGGTTGTTCGCAACGCTACAATCGCCATGTTTCCACCTCCCGACACCGCTAGTATGCCCACTGCACCGGCGGATATTCACCGCCGTTTCGGGCATGCTGATGAGGGAGTGATCACCGTGAAAAGCACACCGATACCCGCCGATCTGCAGCAAGCGCTGGACGCCTTGCGCACTGCCTTTGCGGGCAGTGCCGACTTGGTGGTGCGTGAAGCCCGTGTGGCCGGCCACCGTGCGGCGTTTCTCAGCATCGAAGGCATGGTCGACCGCCAGATCCTGTCCGAATCGGTTATTTTGCCGCTTCTCAATCTGCCGCCGGCCTATTCCGACCCTGCCGTTCTCTACCACACCGTGCGTGAAAGTGTGGTGGGCTTCACCGATCTGTTGGAAGCCACCACTGTTGAACGCCTCACCGAGCTGCTCACCTCCGGTTTTGCCGGCATACTCATTCACGGCGTCGGCCGTGTTCTGCTCGGCGGTTTGCAAGCCTTCGCTATCCGCGGCGTGGGCGAACCTTCGGCCGAAACCGGCGTGCGCGGCTCCCGCGAAGGTTTCACCGAAGCCTTGCGCGTCAACTTGTCGTTGGTGCGCCGCCGCCTTAAAACCCCGCAACTCACTTTTGAAATGCACACCGTGGGCAACGCCGGCCAAACTGCCGTGTGCCTGTGCTACCTGCGCGACCGCACTTCACCGCATCTGTTGCGCTGGGTGCGTCGTCGCGTGCGCTGCTGTCCGCTGGACATGCTGCTTGATTCCGGCTATCTCCAACCCTTTTTGGAAGGCCCCCGCCGCAGTGCGTTCACCGGTGTCGATACCACCGAACGCCCCGATACCCTGTGCGGCAAACTCGCCGAAGGCCGCGTGGGAGTGCTGGTTGACGGCACCCCCTTCGCCTTGGTGGTGCCTTTTTTGTTTTCCGAGCATTTCCAGTGTATGGACGACTACACTCAGCCACCGTTCTATGCCAGTTTTCTTCGCCTGCTCAAATATACCGCCTTTTTTCTCAGCCTGTTGCTACCCGGTGTCTATGTGGCTGTGGGCACCCATCATGCCGAAATGCTGCCGTTTGCCTTTTTGCTTCCGTTTGTCAACGCCGCCCGCAGTACTCCGTTTTCGCTCACTGTGCAAGCTCTGCTTATTCACTTAGTGTTCGAAATCATGCGCGAAGCCGGTTTGCGTTTTCCCAAATCCGTCGGTCATGCCGTCAGCATTGCCGGTGCCATCGTCATCGGTGATGCCGCCGTCGCTGCCGGTCTTGTCAGCGCTCCCATGGTCATTCTTGTGGCTCTCACTTCGGTCAGTGCCTTTGTGCTGCCCAGCCTCTACGGTGGTATCGCCGTGTTGCGTCTGGTGTTTATTCTGCTGGGCGGTGCGTTCGGCCTGTTCGGTCTCACCCTTGGGTGCTTGCTGTTGCTGTGCAGTGTTTGCTCGCTGGAAATTGCCGGCATCCCCATTACCGCGCCGCTGTCGCCCTTCCGTTTTCGCGCCATGCGCGATGTCCTCATTCGTGCCGATTGGCGCACCTTGGCCCGCCACCGCTTCACCGTGCAGCAGGTGTCCGGTTCCCGCATTGCCCGTTCAAAGGAGGGTCGCCCGTGATCGACACCGTTCCCGTAAACCGCTGTGTTCCCGTGCTGCTGTTGGTGTGTTCGCGCCTGTCGCAATGTCTGCTGTTGCCGTCCGACGGCCTGTGTGCCCTTACCATGCGTGACCGCTTGGTCGCCTGTGTACTCAGCGGTTTCCTCATTGCCTTGCTGACCCTGCCCGCCGTGTTTTGGCTTCGTCACCGCACCCTCACCGATGCTGCCTATGCCCGGTCTCGTTTTCTGGGCCGCACGGTGGGGGTTGCCGTTGTTGCTTTGTGCCTGTGGGTGCTGGTACTGGATGTGGCCCACCTGTCTGCTTTTGTCGATACCGCTGTGCAACACAGCACTGTTACACCCGCGTTGGTGCCCGCGTTGGTGGCTGCCGCATTCGCCGCTTCCGGCTTCGGCCTGGCCGCTTTGCAACGCGCCGCTGCCCCTGTGGCCGTTTTCACCGTGGTGCTGCTTGCTGTGATCGGCCTGTGCCTGTTGCCGCAGTCCTGTTCGTGGTATCTGCCAACCACCACCGTCGGCGGTTGGCCCGCTGTGTGCCGTCAGGCACTGGCCGAACTCCCGCGCACTGCCGAAGTGCTCACCGTCGTGTTGTTGCCGCGTCGCCGCCTGCGTTCACCGCGCCGCGCCGCCCGTGCCTACTTGGTGTTCGCCGCTGTCACTGCTGCCGTCACCGCCGCTGTGTGCCTCACCGCCTTGGGCGTGCTGGGTGATTTTGCTGCCGTTACTGCCTATCCCTATCACACTGCCGTAGCCGCCGCCCAACTCGGTGTGCTCGAACGCCCCGATATTGTTATCACCGGCATTTGGCTCGGTACCTCGTTTGTGCGTCTCACATTGTTTGCCACCCTGCTGTGTCGGCAACTGCACCGCCGTCTCGGTTCCCGTCGCGTCGCCCGTTTGGCCGGTACCATCGCCGCGGCATTGGTGTGTGTGACCGCCTCCGCCGTGCGTACTGTCACCCCCGCCACTGAAACCGCCATCACCGTGGTCTACGCGGCCGTACTTGTTCTGTTTTGTTGGGTGTTGCCCGCTGCCTTAACCGTCCGCTTGCATCGTACCGAAAGGAGAAATCGCCCATGAATCGGGTGCTTGCCCTGCTTGTCGCCTCGGCCGTACTGCTGTGTACCGGTTGTCGCGCCGAACTCGCCGTGAGCGACCGGGCGGTGGTCACCGCGCTGGGTATTGACACCGCGGCCGGGGAGAATCTGCGCCTGTCGGTGCAGGCCATTGCCCCGTTGAACACCGCCGGCAATTTGGCCGAACAAACTGCGGCCGCTACTGCCGTCTACACCGCCGCCGGTGCCACCGTGTCCGAAGCCCTGCAAGCCTTTCTTAACGAAACCGGCAAACGCACCTACTTGTTGCAAAATCAACTCATTGCTGTCAGTGAATCCCAGTGCCGAAGCCGGTCGCTGTTTGCCACTTTGGACTACTTTCTTACCAACCGCGACAGCCGCGCCCTGGTGGAGTTGGCGGTTTGCCGCGGTAACCCCACCGATTTGCTTACCGTTGCCACCGACAGCGACGCCATTCCCGCCACCCATGTGGCCAACCTGCTGGCCGAAGGCCGCCGCCGCGGCCAGGCGGTGTCCGCCTGCTTGTTGGATGTGTGCCGAGCCTCCGCCGGCCTATACGACGCCGCTCTGCCGTTGCTGGAAGTCACAGACGGTACCCCGCGCTTGGTCGGCACCGCCCTGTTTGCTGCGGGGCGTTGGGCAGGTGAACTCACCGTGGATGAAACCATCGGTCTCAGCCTGGCGGCCGGCACCGCCACGCAGTGCCTATTCACCGAAGGCGGCATCACCGCCCGCCTAGACCGCCTATCGGTGCGCTGGACATGGCCCACCGCCACCGATCCACATTTTGCCGTCGCCGTCAGCGGCCGCGTCACCGTGCTGGAAACCGGTACCGCCCGGCCACTCACTGCCACCCAAACCCAAGAGCTCATTGGTCGCTTGCAATCCACTGTGGCATGCACGGTGGAAACCGCCCTGCAACACACTGTTATCGACTGCGGCAGCGACCCGCTGGGTTTAGCGCGTCGTTCCGGTACTTCATTGCAAAACGCCGTTTTTGCTGCTACGGTTACCCTCCGCCTTGCCTGATACGACTGGATATTCAGTTCCCGCCAAAGTACTTTTCAAGTTGCCGAAAGCTGCTTATTTCACAAATCCCAAAGGGATTAATTTCGTTAAAAAAAGCACGCCGATGGCGTGCTTTTTCTGTGAGAGACACATGAAAAAGATTTTTTCGACTTTTCGGAGGTGGGAGTTGAACTCTCTCAAACTCGCAAAAAGTTGGTAGCGACAGCGAGCCGTCGTGAGGGCGTTTACAACCGA
>CAYMDU010000090.1:0-5563 GCA_964389495.1 uncultured Eubacteriales bacterium | reverse complement strand
TCGGCGGTTCTTTCTCTGCTTTTGACTGTTCGCGCCGTTCCCAGTTGCGCACGCATGCCCGCCAATCGCGAATGGGCGCCCCGTTACCCAACCGCCAACCACAGCTGGCATAATAGTCGATAAATCGTTGCGGGTCGATACAATTACCGCGCTTGGTACAATAGGCTGTCACTTCGTCTGTTGTTGGCGGCATGTGCGCTCCCTTTGTATCTATCTTGGCTTCTTCTGTTTCTTCTTTTCTCTCTCCTTCTGAAACGCCGACCATCGACCGACTGTCGGCCGATTCGTCGCCTAATAGCAACCGACTGCCGGTTGCTTGCAGGGCCAATTCTTTTTTCTGCTTTCGTTTTTCCTGTTGGTAAGTTTTATCTCGTTCACGCCGCTTTTCAAAGGCATCCAAACTTTGGTGTTTGTTCCAATTCGGAATTCGGATCACGCCGTCTTCCGTTGCCACCATTCCGAACTTTTCAAAGGTTTCCAAAGCAGCTGTTACCTCATATTCCTCCATGCGGAAAATCGTTGCCAGCATTTTGGCTGTGTAGGGCATTGTTCCCATCACAAACACGCCTCCGTTGTTTTGCCTTCCTGCAAAGCATAACAACTTGAACCATACAATCAATAACGCATAGGCGTTCGGAAGACTTTCAATGAGAAGGATTTTTTCATCTTCAAAAATATCGGTGGCTATTTTTATCCACTTAACATTGCTTGCCATCTACCTCTGCCTTTCCCTCTCTTTTTGTTCCCGCGTTTTATACACGCACCAATCCAAAGAACACTCTGTTCGGTGATACCGGCACGCAAGACAATGCCTCATGTGTACCAATGAGCGATACGCGGGGCATCGCACAAAATGCCGTTCCTCGTGCATCACACCCAATCGTTGGCAAATCGGGCATTCAGAACGGTAGTTCATCATCCAGCAATTCCTCCGGTTGCATCACCACCAACGGCATCGACACCGGAGCAACCGGTTCTGGCAGTTGTTTACACAGCGGTACTTCGTAGTTGCCGCAGCGAATTCGGTCGGCTTCGATTTCTTTGGCCACATACAACCGCACGCCCACACTGCCGTCATTTTTTCGGTATTCTTCTTCCCCAAGCACCAGCCCCACCAGTTTTCGCTTCAAGCTCTGTTCATTGTTGTCCCAAACATACCCCGCGTTACTTCGCTCCACGGCCGTGGTGAACGCCTTGAAAAACGGCAGCGCCTTTTCTTTGTAGGACTTATACAGCTTACCGCCCCAAAATCCGTGCTTCTCCTGCAACTGACGGTAGTAGTTTTTATACTCCCCTTCGGCAATATCAAACTCCATTCGCAGATACTCCCGTTCGGATACATCCTCCACGCGCGTAATTCCGCACACATAGCCGCCTGCCGGTAATCGCCGGTGCTCTTGCGCCGCTTCCACGCGGCTTAAATCAATTGCTTTCATGATTTGCTTCCTCCAATCCGTAATACTCCCGAATACAGCTATCCACCATTTTCAAGTCGTTATCAATCTCCAACGGAAACATGTCCATCGGACTTTTGGCGGTTGTGCTGCCGTCCGACTGTGTGACAAACACATGCCGCACACCGTCGGTTTGACACAACAGCACAATGGAAAACAGACCTTCTACGGTGAGCTTTTCATCCAGCATACGCCCCACCGTTTTGGCTTTGGTTTTCCCCTCGGCCGTTTCTGTGTGGTGCAAAAAATATACAATCACATCTGCCGGTGTTTCCCGAATGATGCACTGAATGAGGTTATAAAAATTCAGGGCCATATCGGTGAATTTTTGATAGCCGCTTTCTTTGGCACGATTAAACAGTTCAAAACACAGCAAATATTGCGAATCGTCAATTACAAATCGTTTGAGCGGACTTTTTCGAATGCCATTCAGAATCTGCACATACCCCGCGCCATCCACTCGTTTCAACGCTTTGCGAAACGGCAACGGTTTACTTGCCACATTGAACACGCCCACGGTGTCGGCATCGAAATTTCGCATGGATGCCGATTTGCCGCTTCCGCTTTCGCCTAAAATCAACACCGGTATTCCCATCATTTCTCATCCTCCTCCAATATCAGCGGACACCGACTGCCCCGTTCATGAAACGGATCAAATATCCATTCGCCACTCAACCGGCACGAATACCGTTTGAACGCCTCTTCGTACCGTAAAAACAGTGAACACCACCGACACACGCAATCCTTGTTTGGAAAGTGAACATCCACCACAGCTTGTCCGTGTCCGTAATACAATACTTCATTCATATGCTTCACACTCCGTTATCACAATCAGCCAGCATCGGGTCGTACCGTTCATCATACAGAGGGCAAGCCGGAACACACCACAAATAGCCGCACACAGGGCACAAATGAGCCGGATTGCTTTCACGGGTTATTGTCTCGGTTGAAAAACAGTACCAATCGGAACGGCGACTTTCGTTTTGCTTATTCATCATACTCTTTTTCCAATGTTTGCCGAAACCGCCGCCATTTGGCATATTTGCTTTCCAGTTCCTCTACATTCAGGCCCCACACACGAAACGCATAGTCGGTATTCACAGCGTTGGCATCGAACACCACCGGATACACCTGATCAACAGCCGCCTGTTGCTGAACCTGCAACTTGCGTGTTCGCGCATATGAACGCGAACAACCGAAAAGGTGCATAATATCTGCGGTTGACAGCTCATTTTTTGAATAGTACAGCTCAATCGCCGCCGCTATATTCAACTGCGGCATCTTCCTTCCTCCTTTTCCCGTATTACATCGTTACACACACCGCTTATGTCCCATCAAACAATCCAGCGTGCAACCAAGCGCTGCCGCCATCGCATAGGCTGCTTGCACTGTGGGCACAAGCCATCCGTTTTCATAAGCAGCAATCTCCTGTGCCGTTTCTCCGATTTCTCGCGCCAATTCGCTCTGCGTTTTACCGCGCTGCTCCCTCAATTGTTGCAAATTGTACATACGCTATCCCTCCTCCTTTCCAAGCCGAAACGAAAAGCCGCACTCGGCGGCTTACATTTTGGGGCATGGCTATGCCGATTGTATCTTTTTAGGATACAATCAAGCGAAAAAAATTTCGTCCAGCTCTTGGCAAGACAACCGATATCGCTGTTTGATTGCCAAAATTTCCGGCTGTGTAAACGAGGCTTTGCCGTTCATTTTGGCAGACAAGCGTGAACGCGACAATCCGATTGCCTCGGCCAAATCGCTTTGGCGATCACCCAAACGGCGCATGCGTTCCACCAGTTTTTTCTTGTTCATTTTTGCCACCTCCATGTATCTTTTTCAGATACATTTTAACACTATCTCTGTGGCTTGTCAATTCCTTTTGTATCGATTTTTTCGTTTTTTCATTGACAATGTGCTACTTTTGAGATACAATTATTTTGAAAGGATGGAATCTCCATGAATGTAGGTGTATATATCAAAAAGCTGCGGCTCGATGCCGGGTATTCGCAAGAAGAACTGGGGCAGCTGCTGGGCGTGCAACGCGCCGCTGTGCAAAAATGGGAAAGCGGCAAAGTGCAAAATCTCAAAAGAGAAACCATCTACCGCTTGGCCGAATTGTTTTCTGTTCCCACTTCTTCTTTCTTTGCCGATGACGAATCCGCCAATGGCAGTAACAAGTCGCGCGGTGTTCTCACTGCCAACGAAGCGGCACTTCTGCACGCCTACCGAAGCGACACCGGCTTGCGAACAACAGTGAATTGGTTGCTTAACGCTATACCGCAAGAGCGGGAAAGGTATATCACCATGCTGGCCGACGAAATACGAACCGAACTACCGAAAAAGGAAACCGATAAGTAAATGCCTATTTATAAAACCGGCAAATCCCAAAACGGGAAAGCCCAATACCGTGTTTTTGTTAATTACAAAGATGCTGCCGGCCACTACCGTAAGGCCTCCAAAACAGTCTACGGTGCCGCCGAAGCGCGGCAAGAAGAACGCCGCTTGCAACTGGCTGTTCAAAACAACGGTACTGTCGGCACTCTCACAGTTGCACAGTTATACGAACAGTACCGCGCCGCCAAAGCCGGCGAATTGCGCCAAGCGTCGTTGGAAAAATGCGATTCCATTTTGCACAATCACATTTTGCCTAAGTTGGGCGATGTGTCTCTTGCCGAATTGAGCGTTGCCCACCTGCAAGAATGGAAAACCGATATGGCCGCTCTCCCCTTGAAAACCACCACCAAAAACAACGCCTATCGCGAACTTAATGCCTTGCTCAATTTTGCTGTTCGTATGGAGCTGATAACCCGCAATCCCCTGCCACAATTGGGACGCTTTCGCGAGCCGTATTTTGTTCACGAACAAGAAGCTTTGCACTACTACACTCCGGAACAATTTTCGCGTTTCATCGCCGTTGCCGCCAACGAACGGAACCGCTCTGTCAGCGACAGCGGCTATTATGTGTTTTTTAACATCGCCTTTTTCACCGGCCTTCGCAAAGGCGAAATCAACGCCTTGAAGTGGTCGGACATTGAGGGCAACTGTCTGTCTGTGCGTCGCAGCATTTCGCAAAAAACGCGCGGGGACGATAAAGAAACTCCGCCCAAAAACCGTTCTTCCTACCGCACTGTTCAAATGCCGCCGCGCCTGTGTGCCATTTTGGAAGAACATCGGCGCTATCAACAGCAACTCGTTGGCTTTTCCGAAGATTTCCGTGTGTGCGGCGGTGCCACGCCCCTGCGTGACACCAGCATTGAAACTCACAATGCCCACTATGCCGCCACTGCCGGCTTGCCGCACATTCGGATTCACGATTTTCGCCACTCGCATGCGTCTGTGTTGGCCAACCAAGGAATTAACATTCAGGAAATTGCCCGGCGATTGGGGCACTCCAATGTTCAGCAAACATGGAACACATACGCTCACCTGTACCCCCGCGAAGAAGAACGCGCCGTTGCAGTGTTGGAAACACTATAACAAAAGCTCCGCTTTGTGCTGTACGCCACAAAGCGGAGCTGTTTAGTTCACCGTATTACCGTGCAATTCTGTCTTGCACAATATCGGTTAGGTGTTCCGGGAGCGGTTGCAATCGGTCACACAATTCGATAAACGAACGAATTTCGGCGTAATCGGTGAAAATGTCGGGAATGCTTTGCACCAACTGATAAGCATCAACACCGTAGACCATGTGCCAATCGCCTATATCGTCTTGGCGCATATCAATGCGCACGCGGTATGTCATGGCTTTTTCGCCGGTTTCACTTGTTTCTGCCCTCATCGTTTGGGCATACATGTCCGCGGCATTTTCTTCAACGAGTGCATACAACGGCACGCCCAACGACTGTGCCAGATTGTAAATCACTTTCATGGTTGGGTTTGAATCGCCGCTTTCAATTTTTTTGAGAAAAGCGGTGGAAATTCCGGCCCCGACAGCAACCTGTTCTTCCGTTTTTCTTTGTGCCTTTCGCAATGCAGACACATTTTTGCCAAACGCTTTTTTAAAATTTACTGAAATCATTATGATTCCTCCTTACAAAAGCAAGGCGAAAATCTCTCCAATATTCGTACATTGTTGGTACAAATGCAAAAAGAACCCGCTTTGTAAGCGGATT
>CAYMDU010000089.1:0-6094 GCA_964389495.1 uncultured Eubacteriales bacterium | reverse complement strand
CGTGTCTTGCTTTTTATAGCGATCGACCACCGCCAGGGATTTGGGGCTGAGCACATCACCTTTGGCAAATTCATCAAATTCATACAATCCGCTGACCAGCACGCAAACACCGTTTTTCAGCGATTCCATGGCTTCGAGTTTGGCTTTGTCGCGTTTGGTGTCTGTCCATAAAATCACGGTGATGGAATTGGTGCGGTCGCTGATGTAAAAGGTGTGCCGAATACGGGTTCCGTCGCGAAAAGCGCGGGTTTCATAGCCGAACACCTCGCCCCACACCGTGACCGTGGAGCCTTCCTGCAATTTGTTCAGCGGTGTCGGCATCTCGCGCGGGACGGGACCGAACAGCGGCTGGGCGGTTTCGCGGTAGATGGGCAACCCATCGGCCGGCGGGGCCGTGGGGTCGGCGGGTTTCAGAGGGCGAATGGTCTCGGCGGCAACCGGTTTGTCGGCTTTGGGAGCCGCTTTGACGGCTTCGGCCGCGCGTTGCGCTGCTTCACGCGATTCCCGCTCGGCCTGCTCCATGAGCTGACGATAGCGGTCGTCGGTTTGGTCCACGCCGGCGGCACCCTGAAAACGAATCGGCACGCGCTTGCCGAACAACTCGGCCACCACTTCTTCCATCAAGCGGTCGGCATGGGTGGTGTGCAGCAAATCCACATTGCCGTGGCACAGCGACACCGAAAAGCCGTCTTCCTGCGGCACGAACTCGGCACCGTCGAATGTGCCGTTAACCGCCGCGCAACGCCGCCGCAGATAGGCCACCACCGTGGGAAAGCAGGCTTCGTTCAGCGAATCCTGCGGATAGTGCGGCAGAATTTCCGCGGCACGCAATCCCAAACCGGCGGCCAACGCCTGTTCCAGCATGGCCAGCGGCTCATACGGCACAAACGCCGGGCACTGCAACCGCACGCGCAAAAAACGGTCGGCACGGTTCACCTGCATATCGGTGACAGTTGCCTCGGCCACCTGTTCCAGCAGGGCCTTATCGGTTATGTATGGGGCAAACAGGGCGCCCACCGTTGATTGACTCATAATAGCTCCACTTCTTTTATCAATTCCTCAACCGCCTCGGTCTCCGGCACGGTGCGAATGACCTGCCCTTTTTTGAACAGGGCCACTTTGCCGTCGCCGCCGGCGATGCCGATGTCGGCTTCGCGTGCTTCGCCGGGGCCGTTGACCACGCACCCCATCACCGCCACGCGCACCGGTTTGTGTATGGCTTTCAGCCGTTCTTCCACCTGAGCGGCAATTCCGATTAAATCGATGCGGGTGCGCCCGCAGGTGGGACAAGACACCAGCGTGGGTTCGCCTTCCAGCAAATTCAGTGCTGACAGAATCCGCCGCCCGGCTTCCACTTCTTTCACCGGGTCGGCTGTGAGGGATACGCGAATGGTGTCGCCAATGCCCTGCAACAGCAACGAACCGATGCCGATGGCGGATTTCATCACGCCCATCTGTTCGGTGCCGGCTTCGGTTACGCCGAGGTGCAACGGGTAGGCGCACGCGGCCGCTGTTAGCTGATAGGCTTGCACCATGGTTTCCACCCGGGAGGATTTGATGGAAATAACAATGTCGTCAAAATCGTATTTTTCCAGCAACCCCGCATGATACAAGGCGCTGTCGCGCATGGCTTCGGCACACGGGTGCCCGTATTGTTTCAGAATGTCCTGTTCCAGCGAGCCGGAATTCACGCCAATGCGAATCGGCACGCCGTGCGCGGCACAGGCTTTGGCCACTTGATGTACACGGTCTTCGGAACCGATGTTGCCGGGATTGATGCGGATTTTATCGACACCGGCGGCCACGCTTTCCAGGGCCAGGCGATAATCAAAGTGAATATCGGCCACCAGCGGCATGTCCACCGCCGATTTCACGGCGTCTATCAGGCGCACCGCTTCGAGATCGGGCACGGCAATGCGCAGAATATCGCACCCGGCCTGTTGCAGTTTCCGTGCTTGGTTTACCGTGCCTTCCACATCGTGCGAAGGCACATTGCCCATGGATTGCACGGCAATCGGCGCTGTGCCGCCAAGCGGCACATTCCCCACGGCCACTGTTTTGCAAACGCGGCGTTGCATGCTGGCTCACTCCTTAAACAATCAATTTCACAATGTCGTGAAATGTGACAATCACAATCAAAATCAACAGCAGCACCAAACCGATGGCATGCACCATGCCTTCGTATTTGGGCGGCACCGGACGGCGTGTTATGCCTTCCCATAGTAAAAACAGCAACCGCCCGCCGTCCAGAGCGGGAATCGGCAACAAATTGAAAATGCCCACATTCACGGTGAGCAAAGCCACCAGCATGAGCACATTGCCCCAACCCAGACGCCAATCGGTTTGTTTTACGGCCTCTTCTACCACATCGCCGATGGCATCCACCGTTCCCACGGGGCCCGACAAATCGTTTAGCCCGTATTGACCGGTGAACATGCCTTTCAGGGTGCGCCACACGGTGACGGCAACGCTACATTCGGTTCGTGCCGCTTCGCGCACGGTGGTGCCCACGGTTTGCGCAATCGGGGACACATAGAAATCGTAAATCAGGGTGTAGCGGCCGGTTTCTTCGGAATAGACCCGCTGAAATTCAACGGCCGGCAATGTAACGGTGGTTTCGGTGCCTTCGGCCTGCCGGCGCACTTGCATTTCGAACACGCCGTCGTCGCTGTTTTGCAACAGAAATTGAATGTCGAACGCGGAATACACCCGCTGCCCGTCGATTTTCAGCAACCGGTCGCCGGGGCGCAGCCCGCTTTGATAGGCCGGGCTGTCTTCCGAAAGCACGGCAATTTCCGTGTCGCTGTAATAGACTTTGCCGTTTTCGGCCGGTGATGTGCACACACCGCAGTATACCAGCAACACCGCAAAGCCCAGCAACAGGTTCATGGCCACACCGGCCACGGTGATCACCACGCGGCGCCACACCGGGCGGTTGTAGAATGCGCGCGGGTTGGGTGAGGCTTGGGGCTGGGAGTCCAAGTGCACTTCCCCGCCGCCGGCGGCATCTTCACCTTCCATGGCGCAATACCCGCCGATGGGAAACAGCCGCCATGTGTATTTGGTTTCTTTCTTTCCGAATTGAAACAGTTTGGGGCCCATGCCGATGGAAAATTCATTCACCTGAACTTTCATGGCTTTGGCTGCAATGAAATGCCCCCATTCGTGAACCATCACGATGAGACCGAACACAATCAAAGCGGCCAGCAAACGCCCCACCTGTGTCAATACTGTCAGAATGATAATCACCTCATTTGTTCACGAACACGGCGACGGCACTCGGCATCGATTGCCAAAATGTCGTCCACCGTTTCCGCCGGCGGTAACCGCTGTTCCAACACGGCAGCTGCCAACTCGGCCATTTGCAAAAAACCGATTTTTCCGGCACGGAAGCCGGCGTTGGCTTCTTCGTTGGCCGCGTTGACGGCCGCGGGATAGGCGCCACCTTGTTCCAGTGCGCGCCGGCAATAGGAAATCATGGGAAACGCGGTTTCGTCCGGCGCAAAAAACGACAGATTGGCCACTTCGGCCAACTGCAAGCGCGGAACCGGTGACGGTACGCGATGCGGCCAGGTTAGGGCGTATTGAATCGGGATACGCATATCCGGCACACCCAACTGGGCCAGCACCGACCCATCGGCATACTCCACCAGCGAATGAACCACGCTTTCGCGGTGGATTACAATATCTATATTCTCCGGGGCCATGGCAAATAACCATTTGGCTTCTATCAATTCCAGGCCTTTGTTCATCATGGTGGCGGAATCCACCGTGATTTTCGGCCCCATGCTCCAATTCGGATGGGCCAGTGCCTGTTCCACGGTTACGGTGCGAAGTTCCTCGCGGCTTCGCCCGAAAAACGGCCCGCCCGATGCGGTTAAAATCAGGCGGTTCGCGCCTTTTCCGGCCAGCGGTTGCGGCGGCGCCCAAGGCCCGGACGCCGTGGCCTGCAAGCACTGGAAAATGGCGGAATGCTCACTATCGACCGGCAAAATCCGCACCCGATGTTCGGCTGCTGCGCGCATGACCAGCTCGCCGCCGGCCACCAGGGTTTCTTTGTTGGCCAAGGCCACATCGTGGCCGGCTTGCAAAGCAGCCATGGTGGGCTGCAACCCCACCATGCCCACCACCGCGTTGAGCACCACATCGGTGTCTTCACGCCGCGCCAGCTCGCACAGGCCCTCCATGCCGGAAAGAATGTCCACCGGCAAATCCCGCACACGCACGCGCAAATCGCGGGCGGCGGCTTCGTCGAACAGGGCGGCCGCACGCGGACGGAATTCGCGAATTTGTTTTTCCAAAAGGGCCACCTGGGAATGGGCCGCCAAGGCGGTGACGGTGTAGCCTTGCATGCGCACCACATCCAGCGCCTGTGTGCCGATGGACCCGGTGGACCCCAGTATCACCAATCGCTTTGCCATACAGTTACTCCTTGCCCGTTATTCAGCCGACCAGCGGCCACATTTTGGCTGTGAAATACACCACCGGGAATACAAACAGCAAGCTGTCGAATCGGTCCATCACGCCGCCGTGCCCCGGAAACACATGGCCGAAATCCTTAACGCCGCACACGCGCTTGATGAGCGAAGCAAACAAGTCGCCCAGCACCGACAGCGGTGCGCAAAGCAACGCCAGCAGCAACACGCCGATGTAGGACACCTGTGCTGTGCCGTGCAAAATCACCTGCTGATAGCACACGGCGGCCAACACGCTCACCAGCACCGAAACAACAATGCCGCCGATGAGGCCTTCCACTGTTTTCTTGGGCGACAGTTTGGGGCACAGTTTGTGCTTGCCGAAAAAGGTGCCCACAAAATAGGCGCCGGTGTCGGACATCCAGGCCATGAGCAAAGCCAATATCACATAGAACAGCCCGTCGCTGCTGCGCGCCGCGGGCAATGTGCGCAAATAGGACATGCAAGAGAGCGACAGCGTTACCAACACGGACAGCGCAAAAAGCAGGCACAGGCGTTGCACCGGCACTTCGGTTCGGTACAGAGCCAGCAACAAGCCCAACATCAGGGCGTACATGATGCAGGTGACCAACACCGCCGATCCGGACATGCGGGCAAAGAACGGTGCAATCACGGCAAATGCCAACGCCACGCTTTCCAAACCGCGGTGACGAAGCATGCCCGTTACCGAAAAAATCTCGTACACGGCCAGGCCGGTGATCACGGATGTGGCCACGGTGAGCACGATGGTCCACGGCAACAGCAGCACCAGCAGCAACAGCCCCGCACCGACAACTCCGGTTATAATTCGCGTTTTCATCTTGTCATCCTTTCTTTCAGACACCGCCAAAGCGACGGTGCCGCCCGGCATAGGTTGCCAACGCCCGATCCAAATCTTTGGTGGTGAAGTCCGGCCACAATATGTCGTCGAATACGTATTCGGCATAGGCACATTGCCAAATCAGGAAATTGGACAGCCGGTATTCCCCGCTCGGACGCAAAATCATGTCTACCTCCGGCTGGCCTGCCGTGTACAGGTGTTCTCCGATGCATGCTTCGGTAATGGCATCGGCGGTGAGTGTTCCGTTGCGGCAGTCTTCGACAATGCGACGGACGGCGGTGACCAATTCGGCACGGCCGCCGTAGTTGATGGCCAGGTTTAAAATCATGCCGGTTTTGTGGGCGGTGGCTTCTTCGGCTTCGGCCATTAGTTGCTGAATGTCGGGAGCCAGCACCGAACGGTCGCCGATGAAGCGCGTGCATATGTTTTCTTTTTCGAAATCGGCCAGCGATTCTTTGAGGTATTGCCGCAACAAATCCATGATGGCATCCACTTCTTCTTGCGGACGCTTCCAGTTTTCGGTGGAAAAGGTGTAGAACGTTACCACGCGAATGCCGCGCTTTTCGCAGTGCTTGGCAATGGTTCGGAACACTTTGGCCCCCACGGCATGGCCCGCCTGACGCGGCAAGCCGCGCCGTTTGGCCCAACGGCCGTTGCCGTCCATGATGATGCCCAGATGTTCCGGCACCACGGCGGTTTCCGGTTGCTTTACACGCTTTGAAAACAGCGCCACCTGCGCCACTCCTTTCCATGCAAAAAGCCGGCAGAAGCAGCCTTCTGCCGGTTGCAGTTTAGATTT
>CAYMDU010000088.1:0-6164 GCA_964389495.1 uncultured Eubacteriales bacterium | reverse complement strand
CATCATCCGCCATCGCTTTATAATTCACAAGTTGAGATGCACGGGCAGCAACCGCCGTGATAAACTTTGTAAACTTCAAGGCGTCAATCGCACCCGAGAGTTCACGAACATCACGCTCAATATATGTGGAAAGATAGGAGGAGTAATACATATTTCTGTCAGCATACTCTCCGCTTGCAAGTCCGGGCATACAACCGTTCCAGATGCGCTCATACATTTGGGGAGTGGTAAGTGCCTCGATGTTTTTGCTATCCTCTGCAAGTGCATCAAAATCGGTGGTAAAGGGACGGGGGTTTGCGCCGATAATTTCCCTTTGCGATAAGGGGGACATATGCAGAAGTGCAACACGACCTGCCAGCGACTCCTGAACGCCTTTCATCAAACTGAACACCTGAGAACCGGTCAGCCAAAAATCGCCGGGGTTATGATGTGTATCTATATGAATTTTAATATAAGTAAACAACTCCGGAGCGTACTGAACCTCGTCGATAATAATCGGCGGTTTGTGAAGCTGCAGAAACATTTTAGGATCGTTTTTTGCCATTTCTCTAACGGTTAAATCGTCAAGAGAAATGTATTCGCGACCGATATTTTCCTTTTCGGCAAGGTTTTTAAGCATAGTGGTTTTGCCGGACTGACGCGGACCGGTAAGCAAAATTGCCGACCAATTTTTTGAAAGTTCGGTTATGCGCTGTTCCATATGTCGATTAATATAGCTCATAATACACCTCATCCGAGTATAATTTCTCGATTACATTATATAGTATGATGCGCCGTAAGTCAATAAAAACATCGGCTAAAATGTGGAATCGTCATATTTTAGCCGAAGATTTGACTGCAATTATCCCCTATTCTTTCTTATAAATACCCTCACGGCTATGGGAACGCCGTGTCCCCTCCCCAAAGGGGGAGGCAAGGCGGGTGTTGCTTTGGTTTGTCGTGAAAATAAGACATTGGTGCCATTCTCCGGACGGTAACAACCCCTCAGTCGGCTTCGCCGACAGCTCCCCTTACACAGGGGAGCCTTGAGTGCCCTCTGCCTTCGCGGCTCTTACACAGGGGAGCCTTGAGTGCCCTCTGGCTTCGCGACCTTACACAGGGGAGGCTTGAGGGGGCGGTGTGGGAAAAAAACGCCTCCGGTGGGAGGCGTTGTTTGGTGAGAGAGGCTCAGTTGGCCTGAGCGGCGGTGGCGGCGTGGTAGTTGAGGTCGGCCACGGCGCGGGCATTGACTTCTTCGGCCGTATGGAAGGTGGGCACCACGCGGTGCATGGTTTCCACCAGCGTTTCGGCACTGTCGGTTTCCAGGGCGGCGGTGAGCTGCGCCAGTTTTTCTTGCAGTTCGGCCGGGGTGACCGGTTCGGTGACCTGTTCGATGAAGATTTTGCTGTTGTCGGTTTCGCGCAGGGTTTCGCTGCGCATGAGCAATTCCTCATAGAGCTTTTCGCCGGGGCGCAAGCCGGTTTCGACGATGTCGATGTCGCGATAGGGTTTGAGGCCGGACAGACGCACCAGATTTTCGGCCAGTTCGGCGATGCGCACGGGCTGGCCCATATCCAGCACGAAAATTTCGCCGCGCTGCGCCATGGCCCCGGCCGACAGCACCAGCTGGGCGGCTTCGGGAATGGTCATGAAATAGCGGATGATGCGTTTGTCGGTGAGGGTGATGGGACCGCCCGCGGCAATCTGCCGGCGGAACAGCGGAATCACCGACCCGTTGGAACCGAGCACATTGCCGAAGCGCACCGCCGCAAACCGGGTGCGGCTGCCGGTAAAGCTTTGCACCACCATTTCGCACAGGCGTTTGGACGCGCCCATGACATTGGTGGGGTTCACCGCTTTGTCGGTGGAGATGAGAATGAAGCGTTCGGCGCCGAAGCGGTCGGCCGCCGAAGCCACATGGTAGGTACCGAACACATTGTTGCGCACCGCTTCTTCGGGGCAATGCTCCATGAGCGGCACATGCTTGTGCGCCGCGGCGTGGAACACCAGCTGCGGGCGGTATTTTTGAAACAGCAAATTGATTTTATGTTCGTCGCGCACCGAGGCGATTTCCACCGCCAGGTTGAGTGAGTCGCGGTAGCGGAAGCGCAATTCCTGTTCGATATCGTAGGCGTTGTTTTCGTAGATGTCCACCACGATGAGCTGTTTGGGACGGTGGCGGGCGATTTGGCGGCACAGTTCCGAACCGATGGAACCACCGCCGCCGGTGACCATGACCACCTTGTCTTGAATGAAGGCGGTGAGTTGTTCGGTGTGCAGCGAAATGGGATCGCGGCCCAGCAAGTCGTCGATGGATACTTCGCGCACGCGCTGCATCATGGACGCGCCCTGCACGGTTTCCAGCACATCGGGCAAAATGCGCACTTTACATTCCAGCGACGAGCACAGTTCCACCACTTCGCGCAGGCGGCCGCGGCCGGCCGAGGGCATGGTGATGATGATGTCTTTGGTTTGATAGCGGCGCACAATATCGCCCATGCGGGAAATGGGGCCTTCGATGCGGCAGCCGTGCAACAGGCGGCCGATTTTTTTGGGGTCGTCATCCACCACGCAAAGCACGCGGTAGGGGCTGGCGGTGTTGCGGGCCAATTCTTCCAGCAACAGGGCACCGGCATCGCCCGCGCCCACCAGAATGAGGGGCTGGCGATGGGTTTTGCCGCTGTGCAGCATGCGGTATTCGCGCCAGCGGCGGTAGAGCATGCGCAGGGCCAGCATGAGCAGCACCGCCACGGTGACGGTTTCGAGTGCCATGAGAAACGACAGCGATTCGCCCATGGCCAGGCGGCTGACGCCGATGTAGAGCAGATAGCCGCACGCGGCGGCGGCGATGAGGCTGAGGTATTCGCGGCTGGTGGCATAGGCCCACAGGCTTTTGTAGGTGCCGAACACGATGAGAAACACGAACACCGACGCAATGAGCAGGGCAAAATGCGTGACCCAAAAGTGAGTCACGGCGGTGTCGCCCTCTAAAAACACCAGACGGTCGCGGCGACCGCCGCCCGCCACGAAATACAGCAACACACAGCTTAGTACAAGCAACCCCAAGTCCATGAGTGCCAACAGGATTTCCCGAACGCCCGCCAAGTGCTTCATGAACCAACTAACGGAAGACCGGCGCGCTGTTTCTTTGTTCTTCACAGGTTCTTCTCCTCTTCCCGATTCGATTACCGCTTATTTCTCGTCGCCGTCGGCGGTGGTGTAGCTGTAATCGTAGGCTTTGTAATAATGATAGCGGTCGTACCGGCCGTAGGTGCGGGGGTTTTCGCGCATGTCGGAAATCACCACGCCCAGCAGGTTGCCGTGGCAGCCGCGCACGGCTTCCACCGCGTTTTGCAATTCGTCGTAGGTGGTTTGACCCTGGCGGGCCACCAGCACCATGCCGGCGGCTTCTTCCACCAGCACCAGCGAATCGGACACCACGCCCAGCGGCGGGGTATCGACAAACACATAGTCGTATTGCAGGGCCATTTGTTCCAGCAAGTCGCGCATGGCGTCGCTCCCCAGCAGTTCCGACGGGTTGGGCGGCAGGGCGCCGCAGGGAATGAGATCGAGCCCGCGGGCCGCATCGCGCACCAGGCAGTCTTCCGCCGTGAGCTGGCCCGACAAAATGCGGGACAGGCCTTTGGCTTTGGGCACGCGGAAGGTTTTGTGCTGGGAGGGTTTGCGCATGTCGGCATCGATCAGCAGCACGCGCGCGCCGGTTTGGGCCATGGTGATGGCCAGGTTGCACGACACGGTGGATTTGCCGGCGTTGGGTTCGGCGCTGGACACCACAATCACTTTGTTGTTGATGGGGGCCAGGGCGAACAGCAGGTTGGTGCGAATGGTTTTGTAGGCTTCCACGATTTGGAAGGTGGACGCGATGGGGCGCTGACCGCCCGGATTTTTTACATTACGCATGGGTGCGCCCCCCTTTCCGCGAACGGCGCGACGCCGCGAGTTCAAAACTGGGGATTTCGCCCAGCACCGGCACATCGAGGCGCTGGCGCAGGCCGAATTTGTCGTGAATGGTGTTATCGGCCAGCTGGCGAATCAGCACGAAGGCCGCCGGCACCACCAGGCCGAGCAGGGCGCCCACCAGGGCGGTTTTGATGACATTGGGAGCCACCTGGGCGGCGCGGGTGGGATATTCGCGCACGGTGGCCGACGACGCTTCCAAATCGCCGAAGGTTTCCGCCGACGCATCGGCGATGGCGGTGCAGGCTTCCATGGCCAGATCGGGATCGCCCAGGGTGACCGAGATTTTGAGCCAGGATGTTTCGTCTTGCCCCGAAGCGGACGACGCCGCTTTGAGTTCACCGGCGGACAGGCGGCCGCCCAGACGGGCCACGGCTTTGTCCAGCACGGGACGGGTGTTCATGTGAATGGTGTAGTTGGCCACCAACTGCTGCGCCGCGGTGAGGTTGCTGTTGGTGGTGCCGTTGATGTCGTACCCTTCTTTGGTGTTGCGCACATAGACCAGCGCCGAGGCGGTGTATTCGGCCGGTACCAAGAAATAGGCATAGGACCCAAACAACAACAAGCCCACGGCCATGCCCACCACCAGCCATTTGAGTTTGGCCAGCAGCAGCACGCAGATGGATTTCAGATCGATTTCCTGCATGTGTGTTCTCCTCTCTTTCCAGTTCCCCAACATATAAAGATAGCCGATACTATTATAAAATTGTTTTGGCAATTAGTCAATACCTGTGGGACAAAAAGTCAAAGAAGGGGCAGGCGGCGGGTGGCCGGGGGGTGTTTTCGAGAGGCGGTTGTCTTGTTTTTGAGACAAAGCGAGGTGGCGGTTACAAAGACTGCACGGGGCGGCAACTCTGAGCCGACAACCCCTCAGTCGGCTTCGCCGACAGCTCCCCTTACACAGGGGAGCCTTGAGCGCCCTCTCCGGCAAGGCGGACGGTGCGGGAAATTATTCGGTCACTTCGTAGGAAAAAGGCGGAAACGAACAACGACGGTGAAAGGCCGCTTTGTCGTCCAATATACCGTGCAAAGTCGCCAAATGGTCGGCCCATTCCGCGGGCAGTGTGGATTCGCCGCGAATGAGTACCCGGTCGGCATCGCAATCGCTCCACAGCAAGTCCCAAAAGGCGTCCCAGTTGTTGCCGTACCATGCCGGGAAATCAAAGGCGGTGCGGATGCGCGCGTGCAGGTCGGACAGGCTGCGGCAGCCGGTGACATCCAATACCACGGTTTTCATGAGGGGGCCTCCTTTACAATTTCATAAAAAGTTTTGTAATGGTCATAAGTAACAAACAACAATCCATCGTTTGACCAAACAACACGCTGACCGTTTCGTTTTCCCGATTTGTAATTAATATCGGCTTCGTACCATAAACGGCCTTCCACTTGCGGTAAATGATCATTGTGGTTTTTGTAAATTCCAATGGTAATTGTTTTTCCCGCAATAAAATTTGATGGCCATTTACCGGGTTTCCAGCCAGCCATTGATGCTTCCTCACTGTCAGCATAAAAATCCGGCAGTTCTCCGGTGTACATCAATGCCCAATCTGCTCCCTCTTTGCCGTTTACCGTGGCTGTGCCGGCTTGAATTGCCTGCATGCGTACAATTACGCAACGACAAAGCGGATGCGTTGGTGGGTGTGGATCGGGCACTTCCGAAATCGGCCATATCTTTCCGGTGTTTTCCTCGCACTCAATGCACCGCCGCCCATCTTCAATGCTTATCCAATGTTTGAAATTTGTACTTGTGGACAACCGGGGAAACAGGACTTCTCCTTGTGCTGCTGCTATGGCAATCGCTGCTTCTAAACTCAAATGGTGATTTCCTTTCTTAAACAGTATACCAGATGTTGGCGGGGGTGGCAAGCAGGGGGTGTTCGGTTTTGGCGGTGCGGGGTTAGAGGTTGCGTTTGTCGGTGGGGTTGTTGACGATGCCGAAGCCGACCAACACGGGCAGCAGGACATCCAACAGGCCGTCGACGGTGGGGCCGATATCGACGCCCGCCAAGGTGCGGACGCAAAACACGACTAGGGCGGCCACCGACAGCCACAGCGCCCACGAACGGAAGCGTTGCAGAAAACGGGTCATGAGGTTGCTCCTTTCGGTGAGATTGGGGGAACGGGTTTGTTTTGGGGGCGGTGCCCTCTCCGGCACGGCTGCGCCGTGCCATCTCCCCCAAAGGGGGAGGCAAGGGGGCGGTTACAAA
>CAYMDU010000087.1:0-6281 GCA_964389495.1 uncultured Eubacteriales bacterium | reverse complement strand
ACCTTGACGGTCTGCTGTCTGCCGACAAGTACCATACTGCGCTTCAAGCCAAGAATGCCTAATTGGACACAAAAACAATGTTCTGTATGTTGTTTTTTCAAAATGATGATAATCTTGAAGGAGAAAAATCCAGGTATGGGAGATACAACTAATTTATATGCTAATAATAGCAATCAAAGCACCGGCGTTGCTCCAAAAAACTATTCTACCAATACCAAATACCAAAAACTTTTTTTCTTTGTTATGCTATGCCTTTTAGGAGTATGTTTAATTCTGGGAATTGTTGTGCTTCGAAAACATCAACTCCTTGCCGGGTGGATTATTCTTTCAGCTTCTACATTTGGTATGGCATTTTGTTGTAAATGCCTTTACGGCCTAAGAGTAATGACTGTCAAAGCGACGAAAGCCAATGGTATTCCGCGCATTTTTAAAATTTGGTATAAACAACGCTGCTATAAAAAAATCAACACACTGCACGACTATTTGAAAAGCGGCTCCATTACGCAAGATGAATTTCAGAAATTAAAAAATGAAATCTTGCAATCTATACAATGAAAGAAGCCGCATTGGAAAATCCAATGCGGCCATATATAAAAAAGAGAGGGATATTCATGAAAACCGCAGCGGCTTACATTCGCGTTAGTACCGATGACCAGATTGAATATTCCCCCGAAAGTCAAATCAAAAAGATCCGCGAGTACGCTCAAAAAAACGATATACTTTTGCTTGAAGATCACATTTATACAGATGAAGGAATCTCAGGCAAACGAACTGCCAACCGGCAAGGTTTTAATTTGATGATAGGTACGGCCAAGCAAAAGCCAAAACCTTTTGACTTGATTCTGGTTTGGAAATTCAGCCGCTTCGCACGAAATCGCGAAGATAGCATTGTATATAAATCTATGCTTCGCAAGCAGTGTGACATTCAAGTCGTTTCTGTATCCGAAGATATTGGCGACGATAAAACATCCGTCCTCATCGAAGCGCTAATTGAAGCAATGGACGAATACTATTCCATCAACCTGGCAGAAGAAGTGCGTCGTGGCATGCTGGAAAAAGTATCGCGAGGCGGTGCCGTCTGCCGACCACCTATTGGATACACTATGAAAGATGGAAAAATTTATCCCAATGACGATGCAGCACTTGTACGTGCCATTTTTATGGACTTTGTTAATGGGACGGGATATCGTGCTTTGGCGCACAAGTATGCTTCTCTTGGTCTAAAAACGACCAAAGGAAATCCTCCTGACAATCGTTGCATCGAATATATCATTCGTAATCCGATTTATGCCGGTAAAATACGCTGGTGTAAAGACGGTCGCGGTGCCGGCAAGCGTGATTTTTTCAACAAAAACAACTTAATCGTTGATGGAATTCACGATGCCATCGTTTCACCGGAGCTATTTGAGCTTGCTCAGGAGCGTGCCGATCGTTTGAAACTGTTATATTCGAGCCGACAACAATCTGATGAACCAAAGTCGTACATGCTCAAAGGCTTGGTGCGTTGTTCCGCTTGCGGCAGCACACTGACTCTTTTATCATTGAAATGCCCGTCATTACAATGTCATTCGTATTCGCGCGGTACTTGCCGAAAGTCGCACAGTATTGCTTTGTCAAAAATCAACCAATCCGTCATCACATATTTAACCGAAGTGGCTGCGAACGGGAATTTTGATATTGTACAAAAAAGGAAAGCCTCTTCGATCGATTTTTCGAACGATTTAGAAAAGATATTAAAAAATGAAACGGTTAAATTAAACCGCGCAAAAATAGCGTATATAGATGGCATTGATACCAAAGAAGAATATGCATCCAACAAAATGCGCATTCAAAAAGAAATTGATAGATTACGCGCTGCTATTGCGCGCCAAGAAGCCAGCTTTCCTAAAATTGACAAAAATGCTTTTTGTGACAAAATCACTAATGTATTAAATGTGGTAACTAATCCCGATGCTTCCGAAGACTCTAAGAACAAATCATTGCGAACAGTAATTGACCATGTCACTTATCACGCAGATACTAAGTCTATCGATGTTGTCTTCTACACACTATAACGGGATGGTAGTTGTTCAAAATTATATCTAAATGCAGTACGGCGGTCCTGACGGCGAGCTTGGAGCATCCATGCGATACCTGACACAACGCTACTCTATGCCTTATAACGAATTGAAGGGCTTGCTAACCGACATCGGTACAGAAGAACTGGCACACATGGAAATGATATGTGCCATGGTATATCAGCTCACCCGCAACCTCACACCGGAAGAAATCAAGCGTGCCGGTTTTGACAAATACTTTGTTGATCACACAACGGCTGTATATCCCATTGCCGCTTCGTCACTTCCTTGGCGTGCTGAATACATTGCCGCCAAAGGCGATGTAATCACCGATTTGCACGAAGATATGGCCGCGGAACAAAAAGCACGCACCACCTATGATAACCTATTGCGGCTAATCGACGACCCGGATATTCGTGATCCGTTGAAATTCCTACGCGAACGCGAAATTGTTCATTATCAGCGGTTCGGTGAGGGCTTGCGGCTCACAACCGAGCGACTGGACAGCCGCAATTTCTATGCTTGCAACCCCAGCTTTGACAAAGACTGCGGCAAATAATCCACACAAAAGGCCGCCCGAATTTCGGGCGGCCTGATGTTGTTTTCTCATTTCAAAGTGCCGTATAACTTATATGCCGCATTGTCATCGGCTCCGTAGTATACCCACACATCGGGATGCTCCGGAACGGTAATTCGCACGGTGTAGCGAACCGAGCCGCTTCCAGTGTTACTGGATGCATCCAATGTGATGTTTAAATCGTTAGCGGTTAGACGACGCAGTGTTGCGGCGGTACCGCAAACCACGATATCTGTTAATTTCTGTTCTTGCAAAGTGATGGTTTTGCCATCGGGCAAGTTGTCAACAATCACATCGTCCAAACTTCGCACCGAATAGGACAACGTTCGTGTTGAGAACTTATCAATGGGCAAAGAAACCGTAACCGAATCTCCTTCCAGCACCTTGACACCGTTGGGAATGGTTAACTGAACTGTCATTTCAGCCGTTTCCGGGCGAATATGATCAAAATCAAAAACGCCCAAATTGCCAATGGTACCTGCCACCGAAGTTAGTGTTTCTTCTTCGCCAACCAGTGTGATGCTATTGTGCGACAATGTAACCAACCCGTTTTGAGATAAACCGCTTGGCACATTGGCCAAGGTGTATGTTAAATCCACGGTGCGCTGTACCCAAACCGGCACTGTTACATCCACCAAGCTGTCGCTCAGGCCGGTGAATTGGCATTGAGAAACATCCACTTCCCCACCGGATTCGTTTAGGGCCAGCAGCCGTGCCTGCAAGTGCGCTGTTTTGCTTAGCGTTTGCGCTTCTTCCACACGCGCTACCACCGAATTGATTTGACGAACAACTGTGCGCGGCCCTTCAATAGAAACACGCCCATCGGACAACGCCGCCGTATCCAGCAACACATCGCCGATTTGCTGTGCTTTTTCATCCTCCACTGTGAGCAAAGAAACATCCGGTGACACCGCAAAGGAGGCACTATTCCAATAATCGCATTCCACCGTTACGGTTGACGGCGAGATGGAATTGATGGTGTACCCTGTGGATTTGCCTGCTTTGTTGACATTTAGCGATACATCGGATTTTCCGGGACCTTGAATGTCGGTCAATGAGGGCTTGATTTCCAAATCATCGCTGGCTAAATTAAAAATGACCGAGCGTGTTCCTTCCACAACCACATTGACAGTAAAGGTGTCTTCCCCAATCACACGCAAATCGTTGTAGCCGGCACTGGTATCGGTTAAATCCACCTTAACGGTGGCGGTAATTGTGCGTGTTTGCACATTGCCAGGGCCAAACGACACCACAGCCCAAGCTGTTAAAGCCACTACCAACGAAAAAATAATCATCAGGCGATCGCGATGCAGCAATTCGTTCAGCGAAAATTTCTGTTTCATTTTGAGAACCACCCCCGCACGCGTGCCAACAGGCTATCGCCCGTTTTATCGTCTTCGGCGCGAACATTGCTCCAAATAATCTCATTTTCCAACACCGCTTGCAACGTTTCCGCTGTGTAATTGCGGGTTAGCTCGCCGCCTTTGGCCAAAGAAATAACACCGGTTTCTTCCGACACCACCACGATCAAAGCATCGGAATTTTCACTCATTCCCACGCCGGCGCGGTGCCGTGTTCCCAAACTGCGGCTGATGGTGATATCTTCTGAAAGAGGCAAAATACAACCGGCGGCATACACCTTTCCGTCGCGCATGATGGTGGCACCGTCATGCAGCGGTGCTTTATTGAAGAAAATGTTCCCAATTAATTCCGTTGTCGGTTCGGCATTGAGTACCGTGCCCGAAGCCGCAATTTCGCCCAAGCGAGTATTTCGTTCAAATACAATCAAAGCCCCCATACGACTGTGCTGCAACGACTCGGCCGCCGTGCACACCGCCGAAATAGCGCGCTTCCAATTGTCGATATATTCGCGGCTCTCCGCTTCGCTCGCGCCCAAAACGCGCAAACGGGAAAAACCGGAATGACCCACCTGTTCCAAGGCGCGGCGCAATTCCGGTTGGAAAATCACTACCAAAATAATCAACACATTGTCGAACAACACCTGCAAGAGGTATTTCACTGTGGTTAATCCAAACAAATACGCGGCGCCATAGGCGATGGCCAGCAAAGCAAACCCTTTGAGAAGTTGCTCTGCCCGCGAATCGCGCACCAGTTTAATGATGCCGTACACCGCGAACGCCACCACCAAAATATCCAATGTGTCGGTAAGGATGTGATAGCTGCGAAAAAACATTAGTATATTTTCCCACACGCCTGCGAAAAAGGAACCCAGTGTACTCACCTGCTTTCTAAACATCTCTTTCTATTATTGTATCATACTCTGAGATGATTGCAAGGCTTTTCTTTCAATTTCACGCAAGATTTTTGCCGTGTTTTCCATTGATGCCAATGTGGTGAAGCACGACGGACAAAGCCGTACCGCTCCATCCGGCAAAGTTCCCATTTGCCGATGCGCCGACGGCGCACAATGCAACCCGGCACGCGCCGCCACGCCGGAAGCAGCCAGTTGAGCCGCCGTTTGCTCTGAGGAAAGTCCCTGTACATTCAGCGTAATCATCGGCACGGAATTCGGTTGCGGGCGTTGGGTATACACACATATGCCCGGCCGTTGCACCAACCAATCATACAGCCGGCACAAGCGGCTGCTTTCCTGCTCGGCCAACGCTGTCACGCCGTGTTGTCGCACAAAGCGCACCCCTGCACACAACCCGCAAATGCCCGGTACATTCAGTGTTCCGCTTTCCAAACGGTCGGGCAAGTCGGTCGGCTGCTCTGCCAGCAAAGATTGGCTGCCGGTTCCGCCTTCGGTTAGCGGCTCCGGCAATACCGTGCCGCGGCACAAAAGTGCTCCTGTGCCCATGGGGCCATACAGAGCTTTGTGCCCCGGTATGCACAAAAAATCAATCCCGTCTGTTTCCATATTCAACGGCAACAATCCCGCGCTTTGTGCGGCATCCACGGCAAAGGGAATGTGGTATTGTTTGGCCATTGCACCGATTTCCCGTATCGGCAATCGGAAACCAAACACATTGGAAGCATGCGTGCAAACAATCAGCCGCGTGTTCGGTTGCAGCGCCTTCCGAAAGCTCTCCACTGTTCGCTGCGGTTCCAAAGGATATACCGTTGCTTCCGTATATGTCACATTCCTCAACGAATGCAACGGGCGAATCACCGAATTGTGTTCGCAACTGGAAATAACCGCATGCCCTCCGCCGCGCAACAGGCCTTTGATCACCATGTTTAGGGCCGTGGTGCAATTGGCCGTGAATATTACCCCTGCCGGATTGTCCAACCCAAACAAAGCTGCCAATTCCTCGCGGCAAGCATACACCTGTGCGGCGCTCTCCATGGCCATGGCATAACCTCCGCGCCCCGGATTGGCGCCGAAGCGCCACATGGCTTCGTTCACCGCCGCATACACCGACGGCGGCTTGGGAAATGTGGTAGCCGCGTTATCCAAATAGATCATTGCGGCGCACCTCCGCCGACCGTGCGCAAAACGCGAATACCGGCCCTCCGCAATTGTTCAACCGCTTTGGCACCGTTGCCATTCACCAGCAAACTGTATCCGCAACCATTGTTTTCCGCAATCTGCGAAGAACGCTGCATATATACGGTATGGCCCTGCCGTTCCAGCAAGCGCTTGCCGCGCATCGCGTTGGTGACCGAGCTGACATACATTGTTG
>CAYMDU010000086.1:0-6297 GCA_964389495.1 uncultured Eubacteriales bacterium | reverse complement strand
GGAATTCGATGTAACCCGTGAGCGTATTCGCCAAATCGAAGCAAAGGCCTTGCGCAAATTGCGGCATCCCAGCCGCAGCAAAAAGTTAAAAGATTTTCTGGACTAATCGGCAAGCGGCGCTCTTTGTCGCCATGCTGTTCTAACTAAACGGGAGTTAAAACTATGTCATCATTTTTTGCCATGCTGTCACGCATGAAAAACATCAATCGGTGGGCGCTGATGCGAAACACCAAAACCGAAAATATCAGCGAACATTCGCACGATGTGGCGGTGCTGGTTCATGCTCTTGCTTTGCTGCAAAACCTTCGCTTTAACGGCCAAGTGAATGTTGACCGTTGTATTCAGTTGGCCTTGTATCACGATGCGGCAGAAACACTCACCGGCGATATGCCCACACCGGTGAAATACGACAATCCGGTGCTGCAAACTGCCTACAAAGAATTGGAAAAGGTGGCGGCCTCAAAACTGTTGTCCAAATTGCCGGCGGATTTGCAAGACGCCTACCGTCCGTTGCTGTTGCCGGAGAACGAAAACTCAGCGGAACAGCGTCTGGTGAAGGCTGCCGATAAACTGGCCGCCTTAATCAAGTGCAAAGAAGAACTCAAACAGGGCAACCGAGAATTTGCACAGGCAGCGGAAACATTGGAAGCAGCCATTCGAAAGATGAACATGCCGGCGGTGGATGCCTTTATGGAAGAATTTTTGCCGGCCTATGAATTAACATTGGATGAATTATAAAAACACGGTCTACATCCCGCCGGACGGTGATGTAGACCGTGCTTTTCAGTTCATGCTCTGTTCGCCGGTGCGGGTAAACAAAGCGGCAACCGCCTGTTGCAAGCGGTGATGTTCCGGTTGGCTCAATGTGGGGTCTTGTTCGTAGAGAGAGCGGGCCACGGTTTGCGCTTCGTGCAGCAACGCCATATCGGTGAGCAAATCGGCAATTTTGAGTTCCGGCAATCCGTGCTGACGGTTGCCGAAGAAATCACCCGGCCCCCGTTGTTGCAGGTCGGCATCGGCAATTTTAAAACCGTCGGTTGTTTGGTACATCACTTGCAGTCGGCGCGCGGCTTCGGTGTTTTGCGCATCGGAAATCAAAATGCAGGAAGAAGCATGGCGGCCGCGGCCAACGCGCCCGCGCAGCTGATGCAGCTGTGCCAGTCCAAACCGTTCGGCATTTTCAATTACCATGAGCACCGCGTTGGGAACATCAACACCCACCTCTACAACGGTGGTAGACACCAACAACGACAGCTTGCCTTCGGCAAACTCGCGCATCACGCGGTCTTTGTCACGGGTTTTCATTTTTCCGTGCAACAGGCCCACCGTGTATCCGCGAAACGGCCCGTCGGCCAGTTGCTTGGCATAACTTTCGGCTGCCACCAATTCGCTGTCGCCCTCTTCCACCAACGGACAAACGATATACGCTTGGCGCCCTTCGTTCAAAAATTTTCGCACATAGCCATAGGCCCGTTCCCGTTTGCCGGTATCAATGGCATAGGTGGCGATGGGGGAGCGGCCCGGGGGCAATTCGTCCAAAACAGACACATCGAGGTCGCCGTACACCATCAGGGCCAAGGTGCGGGGAATGGGAGTGGCCGACATAACCAGCAGGTGCGGATGGGCTCCTTTGGCCGCCAATGCTGCACGCTGACGCACGCCAAAGCGGTGCTGTTCGTCGGTGATTACCAGCCCCAGCGAGGCAAACTGCACATTGTCGGATAGCACGGCGTGGGTGCCAACCAGCAGTTGACATTCGCCGCTGGCAACCTGTTCCAACACCGATTGCTTTTGTGCTTTGGAAAGTGAACCGGTTAGCAAGCCCACCCGAATGTCGGTGGCAGCGGCAAACAGGCGTTGCAGCGAGGCTTGGTGTTGCCGTGCCAGAATTTCGGTGGGGGCCATGATTACACATTGCCAGCCGTTGCGAATGGCGGTGTAGGCCACACAAGCGGCCACGGCGGTTTTGCCGCTGCCGACATCGCCTTGCAACAGCCGATTCATGGGCGTGGAGCGGCTCATATCAGCGACGCAGTCGTCGATGGCGCGGCGCTGCGCACCGGTGAGTGTGAAGGGAAGTGTTGCACAAAACTCGTTGGTGTATGATTGCGAAATGCGAACACCGGTGGTGGTGAGTGAACGGCCTTTAATGCCGAGCAGGCCCAGTTGAAGCAACAGCAATTCTTCAAACACCAGCCGACGCCGCGCGGTTTCCAGCGATTCGTGATCGGCGGGGCAATGAATGTTTTCCAATGCGTAGCGTTTGGTGCACAGGCGGTGTTGCCGGCGCAATTCGTCGGGCAGGATATCGGTTTGCAGCCGGTCTTCCAGTTGCGGCAGTGCTTCGGACACCAGTTTTTCCAAGTAACGCGAATGAATACCGGCGGTGAGAGAATAAATGGGGCGAATACGCGCACCACCCTCGGCCGGTTCAATGAGGGGCGCCGCCATTTCCGGCGTGTTTTGCCCGGTGAGTGTGCCGAAAAACAAATACGATTGGCCGGCTTGAATTTTTTTGGCGGTATAGGGATTGTTAAACAGCGTGATGCGCAGTAAAGAAGAAGCATCGGTAACGGAAAAGGTGTATAATGTCAGTCCTTTCCGCACACGGCGTTCCACAGGTGCGGCCAAAGCACGGCCACGCACGCAACAGGGCGTGCCGCGCGGCGCGGTGGCAATGGGCTGAACAGCCGACCAATCTTCGTATTGACGGGGATAGTGGGTGAGAAGATCCCCCACGGTGTGAATGCCCAAGCGGGCCAACAGAGCGGCGCGTTTTTCGCCCACGCCTTTGAGATATTGCACGGGCGTGTTCCAAGTGAGCATGCACTTCCTCCTTTCTTGAAAAAAGCCGATAACGGCCAAGACGGCGTTATCGGCTGGTGTGATACCCAATTATTCAATCGAAATGAAATAGTAATACACCGGTTGACCGCCGTGCACCACCGTGATGTCTACATCGTTGCCCAACTTGGAAGCAACAGAAGCGCGAACGGATTCGGCTTCTTCTTCGGCAACACCTTCGCCGAACAGCAGAGTGACAAACGACACATCTTTGCCGACAAGGCGACGGGCCGCAGCCATGTTCTTGGTGAGCTTAACAACGGCGTGGCTGATATCGGTATCGGTGAAGGAGAGCTTGCCGTTATCCAATGCCAAAATATCGCCTTCGCGGATGGCGCGGTTTTCGTAGTCGCTGTTGCGGGCAGCAAAAGTGACGGAACCGGTGGAAACATTGTCGGCCGCTTTCATCATGGCGGTGAGATTGTGTTCCACTTCGGCATCCGGATCAAAGCCCAGCATGGCGGCAATGCCCTGCGGAATGGTGCGTGTGGGTAGCACATGCACGGTGCGATCCGCCAAAGGAATGGCTTGCTCGGCCGCCAAAATGATGTTTTTGTTGTTGGGAAGTACATACACCACTTTGGCCGGTGTGGCTTCGATGGCGTTTAAGATATCGTCTGTAGAGGGGTTCATGGTTTGCCCGCCGGATACCACTTGCTGGCACCCCAAGTCGGTGAACAACGACTGCAATCCGTCGCCGGCGGCAACGGCAACAAAGCCGAATTCTTCTTCCGGTTCGGCGCGAACCGGTGCGGCCGGCTGTGCAGCGGCTTCGTTGTCGACCCAACCGGCATTTTCGTGCTGGATGCGCATGTTTTCCACCTTCACGGTTTCAAACTGGCCGTATTCCACGCCCTTGGACAAAGCCTTGCCTGGGTCGTTGGTGTGTACATGGACTTTGATGATGTCTTCGTCGTCCACCACCACAACGCAGTCTCCGATGGATTCCAAATAGGCACGCAGTTTTAGCGGCTCTTTGGTGCAGGCTTTGTCGCGCGCAACAATGAATTCGGTGCAATAGGTGAATTTAATGTCGGTTTCAAACGAACCGGCCGCGCTGACTTTGCGTTCGGAAGCGGTGACAGTGGTTGCGGTTTCGCCCTCGACAATGGGTTCGCCGCGGAATACCGCTTGCATGGCTCGCAAAATGATGTACAAGCCTTGCCCGCCGGCATCGACAACGCCGGCTTTTTTGAGAACCGGCAACAACTCCGGTGTGCGTTGCAAAGACGCATCGGCTTCGCTGCAAATGGCTTCCCATACGGTTTCCACCGAGGAATCTTCGGCACCGACGGCGATGCCATGTTCGGCCGCTTCGCGGGCAACAGTTAAAATGGTGCCTTCGGTGGGCTTCATAACGGCTTTGTAGGCGGCATCGACGCCCAATTTGAGCGCGGCGGCCAAATCGGCGCCGGTGGCTTCGGTTTTTCCTTTCAGGCCTTTGGAAAAACCGCGGAACAGCAAAGACAAAATAACGCCGGAATTGCCACGCGCGCCGCGCAACAGGGCAGCAGAGGCGGTGTCGGCGGTTTCACTCACGGTGGGGTCTTGCAAGCGAGCCAGTTCGCGTGCGGCGGCCGAGATAGTCATGGACATGTTGGTGCCTGTGTCGCCGTCGGGAACCGGGAAAATGTTCAGTTCATCCACCTGCTGCTTTTGCAGGGAAAGTGCGTTGGACGCGGAAATGATGGCGTCGCGTAACTGTTTACCTTGTATCAAGCGTAGCACTCCTTTTTCTAGACGCATGGGTTAGGCCCGTGTATCGCAGAGATTATTCGGATTTCATACCGTCGATATAGACATTCACACGCTTCACCGTTAGGCCGGTTGCTTCTTCCACGGTGTAGCGCACTTTGTTGACAATGCTTTTGGAAATTTCGGCAATGTTCATGCCGTAGATGACACAGATGTGCAAATCAACCACCAGTTTTCCGCTGTCGCTGCGGACACGAATGCCTTCGTCGGCAAACGAACGACGGAAGAAAATGGAACGAAGCCCTTGTCGCGTGCCGCTTTTTACCATGCCGGCAACGCCATAGCAGGAGGACACCGCGTTGCCAATCAAATAGGAAAAATATTCCTGAGAAATCTCGATGCTTCCCAAATGGTTTTCAATACGGATCATGCTGTGACACACCTTTCTGTGTAATGAAATTCGTACAAACAAACGCATGAAGGCAGGAACCTGCCGAACATTCGTATTTATTATAGCGCATTTCTGCCGGATAATCAAGAGGAAAAGAGAAGGTTTGGTAAAATTGATAAATCATTGACAAGTGGCTATGAAATATTTTATAATATTATGAGTTAACAAAGGAGTGGAAAAACAACATGGCAGATACATTAGCACAAAAGTTAATTCGTTCGCATTTGGTGTCCGGCGAAATGAAGGTCGGCGAAGAAATCGGTTTAAAGATCGACCAAACCCTAACGCAGGATGCCACGGGAACGATGGCCTATTTGGAATTTGAGGCAATGGGCGTTCCGAGTGTGCGCACCGAGCGCTCCGTTGCCTATATCGACCACAACACGTTGCAAACCGGTTTTGAAAACGCCGACGACCATCGGTACATTCAAACCGTGTGCAAAAAGCACGGCTTGTATTTTTCGCGTCCAGGCAATGGCATTTGCCATCAAGTGCATTTGGAACGCTTTGGGATTCCCGGCAAAACATTGATCGGTTCCGACAGTCACACGCCAACCGGAGGCGGCATTGGCATGTTGGCGTTTGGTGCCGGTGGCTTGGATGTTGCTGTGGCCATGGGCGGCGGCACTTACTACATTACCATGCCCAAAATGGTGCGGGTGAATCTCACAGGCAAGTTGCAACCGTGGGTTGCGGCCAAAGATATTATTTTGGAAGTGCTGCGTCGCATGACAGTGAAAGGCGGCGTTGGCAAAATTGTGGAATACGGCGGCGAGGGCGTTGCCACGTTGTCGGTGCCGGAACGGGCCACCATCACCAACATGGGTGCCGAATTGGGGGCTTCCACCTCGATTTTTCCCTCGGACGAAGTAACGCGCTCTTTTATGAAAGCGCAAGGACGCGAGGCGGATTGGGTGCCGTTGCAACCCGATGCGGATGCGGAATACGATGAGATTATCACAATTGATTTGAACACATTGGTGCCGTTGGCGGCGTGTCCCCATTCACCGGACGCGGTGCGTCCGGTTGCAGAATTAGCAGGGCTTCCCGTGGATCAGTGCTGTATCGGTTCCTGCACCAATTCCTCGTTGATGGATATGCTGAAAGTGGCAGCGATTTTGAAAGGCCGCACGGTGCATCCGAATGTGAGTTTGTCGATTGCACCCGGTTCCAAGCAGGTCTATACCATGTTGGCGGAAAACGGGGCGCTGGCCGATTTGATTGCTGCCGGTGCGCGCATTTTGGAATGTGCGTGCGGGCCGTGCATCGGTATGGGGCAGTCGCCCAATTCCAAAGGCGTTTCGCTG
>CAYMDU010000085.1:0-6507 GCA_964389495.1 uncultured Eubacteriales bacterium | reverse complement strand
CAGCATCAAAACATTCTTTGTTTAAGTCCCTTATAAAATTACACTACTCTCAAACCTCAAATCTACATTTGAGAAACAATACTACGAATTGCCGAAAGCAATGTATAAGGGATCAACGCAAGCTAAGTATATCACAAAATCATGTAAAGCTCAAGCTAGAACTCGCACAAATCACTGTCCACTACATAGCGCTTGGTGTGTTGTAATTTGGCGGATTCCGAATGTTCCAACAACATCACTTTGAAGTCGTGCAACACCGCACTTTCTGTGAAATGTTCCATTTCGTCATCCGAAAAATACGAACGCATATTCACCATAACAAACAATTTGTCGCGGTCCAGTTCTCGCACCAATTCCATATACGCAAATATTTTTTCGAGCGGGCTTTTTTCGCTTTCTTCAATTTCGGGCGCCAACGCACGAATCACCGGGCCAACAGCCAGCTTTTGGCAATGAATTTCGCACGGGAACTCTTCGGCAAGTTGCAGCACATAGCGTTCCAACCCGCCGAGAAGCTCTGTGGTTTTCCGGTAGCTTTCCGGTGCCAATGCCTGCTTTTCCAAGGCAGCGTACAGCTTGGAAAGCAAACTTTTTCGGTTCACCGGAAACGGTGCGAATTGCACGGTGAGGTCGGCATATTTGCCAAAGTCCACCGGCTTATCCGCAATCGATAAAATGCAGTCGCCGTGCGCCCCTTCTGCCTGCATGGCCATGCTGTTAACCAAGTTGAAAAACAGGTTTTTGTTTTCCACAATCAGTTCGTTAACATATCCTTCGTTAAAACTAAGAACATGCCCCATGTTGTTGTACGCCCATTTCACAGTATAATCAACCTTTCGTCACTGTCGATCACTTCGCTGTGATATTCGCCCGTGATATACTCCATTCCCGCAAACTGCTTTTCCGTTACGGTCATCACCTGAACAATCCCGCGAAGCGGGCGGTTTTTTCGTATGGTATTCAACACGGCGTTTCCGGCGCTGGGCGTTATCAACATGCGACAATACACCGATTCCTGCATCATAAGAAAGCCGTTTTTCACCAACAGCCTGTGAAATTTCCGATATTCCCGTTTGTCTTCCAAACTTTCTGTGGGAAGATCAAAAAACACCAACACTCTCATAAATCGATAACTCATAACGAATAGAATTGAATCAGCGAAAGGTCGCCTTCGTTCAGTGCCTCAAACAAACTTTGGCAATACTTCCGAACCGCATTCAGCACCGTTTGGCGCGTGCGATCGATCACCACTGTGTCGTTCAACAATCCGACAAGGCCGTGCTTTTCCTCACTGGTAAACGCCGAAAACTCCATGGATTTCACGCGGCGGTCCACCAACACCCGAAACGGCTCCATGAAATCGCAACTCAAATTAAAAGCATTGAACATATTGTCGTGAAAAATACCCAACTGTGTTAAATACCCGTGCGCCACAATTTCGCGGTTGAAAGCCGACAGCACAATACCATATCCATAATTAAGCGCGGCGTTGACGGCGTTTTCTTCGCTCCTGGTGAAATCCATTCCGAAAAGCGCATTAAAATACACCTTGGCTGCATGCCCTTCGCGGTTGGTGGCGTCGTGAGGCTCAATCTGGGAAAGATAAGACCGCAGCAACGCCGCTTCGCTGTCCTTCCGCAATTCTTCCAGAAAATCCGCTTGCTTGCGTATTTTTTCGGAAACGATGTCTGCCCAAACCGCTCCCTTTAGATCGTCGCTCCACCGGATTTGGGCTTTGATTTTTCGGGAGCAGTCATAGGCATTGTAATGCGGAACCAATTCCGCATGCGGTGTTCGCTTGGCGTCGCAAAAAATCACCCGAATTTTCTTTTGTGTCAACGCTTCCAGCAAACAGCCCGTGATGGCAACCGCCGGATTTTCAATGAGCACCACCGCGATTTCGTCCAAAAAGATCTTTTTGGTTTCTTCGGCACGAACCACCATATAGCCCATTTTGTAATCCAGTTTGCAGCGGGTGGTGATCACCACCGTGCGCCAGCTCATAGCAACTCCAACAGGTTTTCGGAAACCGTTTCAAACAGTCCCGAAGCCGATTGGTCCACCACACGAACATCGGTATAGTTTTTCTTCCAGTTGGAAATGGATGAAGAAAGAGTAGCCGCACCAGCAGAGGCCACACCGCCAATAGCAGTGAGATCGGCTTTGATTGCTCTGCCAAACAATCCCTGAACCGCCAAAAGCACCGGAACTTGCTGCGCCGGAGAAAGGGCCACAAACTTATCTCGTCCTTTCATCAAAGTGTTGCATGGGTTAGCAGGACGGTAGCAGTAAAGCGTGTTTTGCAACTTGTCCACATAGCAATCATACAGTGCCACATTTTTCTCGGCCGATAGGCCGTCGTGTGTTTCGCTGAACATAATATTGCTGTTTTTCTTGCGCTTGTTTTCAAACGACTCCAGCCGTTTGATATACGCTTCGGTTTCCGGCGAAGTTTTGAACGGCATCAAGTTCGATACACCTATTACTCGGCCACCATTTGCTTTTCCGGTGATACACACGCGGAAGCCATTTAAAGAAAGCACAGTATTCACTTTCAAAGGGCGTTTGTTCAGCAGAAATTCCACCGCTGTCACCGGCTTGCCGAGAATGGCTTCCACCGTTTGTGCGGCATAGTTCAGCGCAAACCGCTCGTCCTCTGCAAACGGTTTGGCAAACAGCCATTCCACCGGCATCACCATGATGTCCTGCTTTTTGCCCACGGTATATTTCACCAGCACAAAAAAGGAAGCCGTAGATTTGTTGTAGCCACCATAGATTTCGGTGGGGCGCCCCTTTTTGAGCGGCACCAAGCCTTTGGCAGCCGAAACGGGCATTTGGTCAAAGAAACCGCCTTTTCGGCAAAACGCATATTTGGTGATATGCGCCGTGTTTTTTCGCGCAATTTTCACCACGCGCTCTTTATCGACGGCACCGTTCCACACGGCTTGTCCGTTGCACACAACCGGGCGTGAAAACACCACTTCCACTTTGGCATTGTTTTGCTCTTCGGCCCGCCAAAACTGCCGACTGAACCGGCAATGCCACACATTCCCCGCCACAATGTTCAAATAGGCATCTTTGGCGTGGTGTAAATCGTTCACCATGCGCGATTTCGGCAGTTTGAATTGCTGGCGGAAATCCGACACCAATCCCGCTTTCACATACACAATCTCGGTTTGGGGATAGCGCTCTTTCAGCAAGGCGGCAACCGCTTTGGTGGATTGCCTGGTTTCCACCAGTTGACGGTTAATAAACTCAAACTTTTCTTCGGCAGTGAAAGGTGTTGCGCGGATGAGCCGCTTGAATTTTTCGTCACTGATGAGACCCAGTTTGTGCAAACGCTCCCAATACCCGCGCATGCGGTTTTGTATGGACGGATCCACGGGATACCGGTCACTCTTATCGCCATTAGCCTGAGAGTCCACCAAAATTTCGTTGTTGATAACGCTATCGTCTTTCACAAAACTGCGCGGATAAATATGTTCAATGTTATAGGTACCGTCCCCGGCAATCACCGATTCCAAATCGATACTTTTCCCGGTGTACAAACACTTTCCAAGCTGTATGAAATACAAAAACAGCTTGTCGCTTTGCAACCGATTGTGCGCCGTTTCTCCCCATGCTTCCAACTGCTCGGTCAGCCGGCGAACATCCTCGTCTTTCACCTTGTCGTACAGCTCATACAGTTGCGCCAATCGGGTTTTGGTTCGTTTTCCTTTTTGGTCTTCGTTGGCGCCGCGCGCCATTTCAATGAAAATGCGTTCCGGCGCCCTTCCCTGAACTTTCACCACATCGTGCAAAATATCCAAGGTGCGAATGATCGGGCGCTTAACGGCGTTGGAAACATACCGTTCATCAAGCTGCTCCGAAATGCTTTTCGGATGAGAACCGTAGTATTCCTCCACGATTTTTTGCACAGTTTCCGAAAAGGTGAATTTGTCCGAAAGTAGCTGCATCAGATTGCAGTTTGTTTCCCACATGGCCCGCAAAATGGAAGGATAAAACTCGCCCGTTTCTTTGTTAACCCCTTCCACACCGCACAAGAACCGTTTGGACAGCCGCCCAAAATCCTTGAATTTCAATCCGGAAATGTACTTCACTTCACTGTCCGGCAACGCGGGATATTCGCGCCGCAACCAGTTGGTAAACCGTGTTCTATCTTCGGAATAGGTGGCTCGATTGATAATATTCTCCACATCCGCAAGGGTGAGAAGGCCACTGTTCAGCAGCCTTTGGAATTGCAGATACGGTTTCAGCGAAGACTTCACCGTGATGTCCAATCCGCTGATCACATCGTCCTCACCAATATAGTTGGCCGACAGCAGATAGTTCTTAATACGGGTTGGCGTGACTTTTCGACCGTCCATGAAAACACGGTTGTACAGCTCCTGCTTCACGGCAACCGGAATGGCGTTGCCGTTGATTTTGATATTGTTAATTTCATTCAGCACCTGAAAGCTGCAATACACCATGGAATTTTTCGGCAACACATCTTCGCCGGGAAGATAGGTACACGAATTGGTCATTCGCCGGATAAACGCGTTTTCGCTGGCATCCAAATCAACCAGTTTATCAAAATTCCAGGGATAGATTTTGCCGGTGGCCTTGCGCACCATCCAATGATTCCATCGCGGATTGCTTTTTTCTTTCAGCGGCCCCACATAGTACGGCACACGGAATTCAAACACCGACAGCACCTTTTCGGCGCCGGTGATCCCATCGGCATCCGCTTCGTTCAAAAAAGGAAGATACCCCTTGGCGTTTTCAAGTATTGCATTCAGCTCAAACCAATAGAGTTGATACGGAATCACGCGGTTGTCCCCATCCACTTGCTTGGGGCAAAAATCACCGGCTTCCAGGCGTGAAATCATGTTCTGATACTCCGCGGTGTCGGCTTCGTCAGGCGTTACCGATTTGAAAGCAGCCAAAAGGTATTTGCAAAAGTCTTCTTGCTTGGCCGTCTTTTGGGCTTTGCTAACAGCATTGGCGGTTTTGTTCTTGCCTATGTAGGCCACATAGTTATCTCCCGCGCTTTCGGAGCGGAAAATTTCTTGGTACTTTTCCTTTCCGGGAAGGTATTTTTTAACAAACCGCTTGAGCGTTTTCAAGTCTTGCTTGTGTTGATTGTAGATACCCACTTTGGCTTCGGAAATCGTCGGTTTGCCGTTTAAAATATCCACCAAAATCGACCAGTCGTACAGTTCTTTCAGCACCGTTATCAGCGCCGCATCATCCCCAATGCTTTGCAGAACAAGCGCCAGCTTTTCGTCATCCATGCTCAGCGCCACCGATTTTTCTTCCAAATCGGCATACTCCTCTTTGTCGAACAATTCTTTCAGCCCGACTTTTCCGCCGCAAAGGAGTTTCACAACCAGCTCATAGTTATACTCATATTGCTCATTCACAAGCTTCGGCGCTTTTCCGCCAAACAGCGCTTCGGTCACCGCTTTGGCTTTTTTCGTAACACCCGCCTTGTGCTTCAAAGCATCGGCAACAGCGGCCAGATCCACATCGTCCCGCCACGGTAACGCATACTCCCCATTGCGCTGAATAAACGCCGCAAACCGGGTGTACACGCTTTCAAAATCAACAACAGCGCTGATATTGCTCTTGTCCACTTCATTGAGAAAATGGCCACGGTGGGCAACCAACCACGCACAAGCCAAAAGCACCAGCCGGGCATCGTGCGGCTCAGCATTTTGCATCAGCTCAACAATCAAGTGATGAATGGTGGGATAGTGTGTGGTGTATTCTTTTTGTTTTTCCCAGGTGTCAAACAAACGCACTTTATCTTGCTTGGTTTCGGGAAACAGATAGCTCTCCTTTATTCGCTTGAAAAAGCCCGCGTCCGTTTTGGCAATTTCCTCGGCAAACAGTTCCTGCACCAACCGCACCCGTTGCTGCCGACGATCCAGCCTTCGGCGGGCCGTGCGAAAAGTTCGGCGTTCGCTTGCCGGTTGGGCTTCATCAAACAGCGTGACACCCCACATGGGCTCCCCTTTGAATTTGCACAAATCATAGGCTTCGCCGGTTACCGCATACCCCACCGAATCGGTGCCGATATCCAACCCCACATAATATTTTTCATTTTTCATATTGACAAATCCTCCTCCCAATGGTATCCTTAAAGTGTAATTTATGTCCCTTATAAATTACACTACGAGTTCAAATAAAAGATCTCTCAAATCGTCGGCTTTGCCGATGGCACAGCGTGTGCGCGAAAAGGCCTTTCAAGGCCTTTTTTGTTTTCTATCCGCCAACCGCCTTTGCACGCCGGCCAAGGGGCACGCCTGCCATACGGCGTCTTTATTACACCACAAGCAAAATGCTTGCTTGCAAGGGCGTTTTTGTGCCGTGGTTCAATTTGTCAACGGCACAGCGTGCCGTGGCGCGAAGCGCAAAGACTTGCACAGCAAGAATTTGTTGACATCTATTTTACCACAAGCAAAAACGCTTGCTTGCAAGGGCGTTTTTGTGCCGTGGTTCAATTTGTCAACGGCACAGCGT
>CAYMDU010000084.1:0-6975 GCA_964389495.1 uncultured Eubacteriales bacterium | reverse complement strand
GTGAGTGCTACTAGCTTTTTCATGATTTATCACCTCAAAACTATTTTCTATTGTTATTGTACGATTTTATCACTTATTTGTCAACAATATCTTTCACACTGCCAAGGTCAGGTTGGCTTGGCGGCTGTTTGTTTATCGGCTTGCGGTGAAGTGCCGAACTGCTGAATGTAGGCGCGGTAGAACACGGAGTAGTCGTTATACCCGCAAGCGAAGCAGGCTTCCGATGCCGACATTCCCGAACGGATATAGTCGCGTGCGGTTAGCAACCGTTTGGTGGTGAGATAGCGAACCACCGTGGAGCCGGTGTGCGCTTTGAAAATGCGGTTGATTTGGGATTTGCTCAAAAAGAAGGCAGCGCTGATGCTTTCCAAAGAAATGTCGGTTAACAATCGCTCGTTGACATAATCGATGATGCGTGTGCCGATGTTGGAAGAACGCCGGATATCGGTTTTGTTTCGCAGAACACGCGCCGCTTCCGATGCCACAAACAAAAGAGAACCGAGAAATTCGTTTTGTTCCATGGCGGCGCCGTTGTTGACCATGTGTTCCATCAGTTCGGTGCACAAGGTGTGACCGAAATCGTTATCGGTGAACCGATTGCGTGTGCCCAGGGGGCGTGCCATCATATCGGAAAACAAGGTGTTTTCGGGGTCCAGACTTTGAAACAAATCAATCGGGACAGTGAACGCCATGCGTTCGTAGGGGACATCACGGGAATTTTTCACCAGCATATGCGCCTCCATGGGACGCTTGAACACAATATCATGCGGTTTTAGGGCATAGGAGGTGCCTTCGATGACATAGGTGCAGTTGCCGGAAATGAAATAGTAAATTTCCAGCTCGGCGTGTGTGTGCATGGGATTGTGATCTTCCGGTATGCGGTCCAGTGTGTGGCTGCACCTTAAACGGGGAAAGTGATGTGCCCAGATGATTTCTGTCATAACGCTCACCTCGGATACAGTGTAGCACGCCGTGCTTATAATTGCAATACTTTTTGCAAAAAACAACAATGTATTTTGCGTTTCTGTTCATGTAGAATAAACATGAGGTGAGGTTATGCGATTCGGAATAGTAACAACCGATACAAACATTTTCCCCATGATGAAAAAATACGGGTATTCTTTGATTGAGTCCGACTATCAGGCAATACATGCCCTGCCGGAAACCGAACGGCTGAATTTTTGCCGAGCGGCCGCCGACAACGGATTGGCGCTGGAAGGGTTTAACTGTTTTGCCCCGGCTGTTATGCGCTTGCTTGCATTGTCGGAAGCCGAAGCTGACGCCTATTTTGAAGAGGTTGCCAAATGCGGGTCGCCGCTGGGCGTGCGCTACATTGTGATTGGCAGCGGCAAGGCACGCAGTGTCCCGGAAACGATGGGCAGGGCCGAAGCCGTTGAACGCTGGAAAGCCATGCTTCGCCGCTTTGGCGATATGGCGGAGCATTACGGCATGGATATTTTCCTGGAACCGCTTTCCCGCTCGGAAACCAACCTGTTGAACACGCTAACCGAAACGGTGGACTGTTGCCGTGAAGTGGCGCATCCGCGTGTGAAATGCTTGGCGGATTTTTATCACATGGGCAATGTGGACGAACCGTTTTCGCACTTGTCCGAAGCAAAGCCGTATTTGCAACACATTCATGTGGCACTTGCGCCGGATCGCCGCACGCCGCTTTTGCGCGACAAAGAAATCGTGCTGGAAATGGCCCGGGCAATGCACCAGGCACAGTATGACGGTCGTGCGGTGCTGGAAGGAAAATTGCAACAACCGGATGAAGAAACGGCGGTGCGCGAGTTTAGCGAACTGTTTTCTTGCTTTCGATAAGGAGGCCTGAAAATGATAACCGAAGATATGATTCGGGTGACAGAGTGCACCGTGTTGGGAGAATTGCCCAATCCGTTTATTATGGACGACGGCACACCGCTGACAGAGCCGAAGCAGTGGGCAGCACGGCGGCAGGAAATTTATAAAACCGCTGTGGAATTGCAATACGGCACGCAACCTCCCAAACCGGAGTTTCTAACCGTGGAACGCCTGAATGAAAGTTGGGGGTCTAAAATTTTTCGGTATGGCCTGTATCGCATCACCACCGGAACAAAGGCTCATCCGATTTCGTTCACCATGCACACATTTTCACCGTTGGCCGAAGGTAACTATCCGGTGGTGATTGACGGCGATTTTTGCTTTGGGTATGTGTTTAACGAACCGTGGATTCGCACTTTCACCGATCACGGTGTAACATTGGTAATGTTTGCACGCACGGAGTTGGCCAACGATGTGCTGAACGAAGGGCGGGGAAAGGGCCCACTGTATGCGGTGTATCCCGACAAAACCTTTGGTGCATTGGGTGCCTGGGCGTGGGGCTATTCCCGTTGCGTGGATGCGCTGGAACAACTGGGCATGGCCAAGGGAACCACGGTTGCGTTCACCGGGCATTCCCGCGGCGGAAAAACGGCGTTGTTGGCCGGCGCTTTGGACGAGCGGGCCGCGATTGTGAACCCCAATGCCACTTGTGCCGGCGCGGCGGGTTGCTACCGTATTCACATGAAAGCAATTGCCGAAGACGGCGAGGAACGCCCCAGCGAAACTTTAAAATACTTGTTGGGAAGCTTTGATTTTTGGATGGGCCCGCAGATGAAAAACTATGCGGACTGCGAAGAAAAGTTGCCGTTTGATTCGCACTACCTGAAAGCCATGGTGGCGCCGCGCGTGTTGCTGGTAACGGAAGCGGCCAGCGATATACATGCCAATCCGGTTGGCTCTTGGATGACTTCGGTGGCGGCCGGTGAAGTGTATCATTTTCTGGGCAAGCCGGAAAATTTGTATTGGCATTTCCGCCCCGGGTATCATTATCACAAAATCGAAGACATACAGGCCTTGGTGAATGTGATTCATCATGTGGATAATGGCGAACCTTTGGCCGACGATTTCTTTAAAACACCCTTTAAGCAACCGGAACGCTGCTTTTCATGGAAAAGTCCTCGATAAACAAAAGGAAAGGATAAGGAGGAATTGACAATGAAAATCGGTGCACAGCTTTTTACGGTTCGTGATACTTGCCAAACCCCGGAAGGGCTGGAAGACAGTTTAAAACGAATTGCGGCCATCGGATACCGTTATGTGCAGGTGTCCGGTGTGTGCGAGTATGATCCGGCGTGTCTGAAACAAAAGCTGGATGAAAACGGGCTGGCTTGTGTGTTAACGCACATTCCGGTGGAACGGCTGAAAGCAGACCCCAAAAAAGTGGCAGCCGACCACGATGTACTGGATTGCCGGTATGTGGGGTTGGGTTCCTACAATTTTGCCGAAAAAACGCCGGCGGAATTTATTACCGAATTGGACGGCGTTCCGCAGGCACTGTCTACTTGCGGCAAGTACTTTATGTTCCACAATCACCACAACGAATTTAAGAAAACCGACGATGGCCGGTTTTATTTGGACTGCCTGACCAACCACTTTTCAAAAGCGGATATGGGCATCACCCTGGATACCTATTGGGTGAGCCGAGCAGGGGAAGACCCGGCGGCTTGGCTTTTGAAATTGGCGGGGCGGGTGCCGTGTATTCACCTGAAAGATAAAACAGTCGATGACAAAATGGCGGTGTTGGGTGAAGGCGTGCTGAACTTTGACGAAATTTTCAAAGCGGCACAAACGGCGGGCACACAGTATATGCTGGTGGAGCAGGACGATTGCTACGGCGAAGACCCGTTTGCCTGCTTGGCACGGAGTTATCACTATTTACAACAGAAAGGATTTTGATGATGAGTATTGCATTGGGAATTATCGGCGTGGGAAATATGGGAAGCTGTCATGTGCGTTCGATGAACTGCTGCCCACAATTTGAACTGAAAGCGGTGGCAGACATCAATAAAGAACGGCTGACATGGGCAGCGGAACAGGTGCCCGGTGTTGCCTGTTTTGACAATGCCATCGACATGTTAGACAGCGGTTTGGTGGAAGCGTGTTTGGTGGCGGTTCCGCACTATGATCACCCCACCTATGCGATTGAGTGCATGAAGCGCGGAATTCATGTGTTGGTGGAAAAGCCGGCCGGCGTGTATACCAAGCAGATACGGGAAATGAACGCGGTGGCCGATGAGCACCCCAAAGTGAAATTCGGTGTGATGTTTAATCAGCGTACCACGGGCGTTCATCGCGTGCTGCGTGAAAAGATACAATCCGGCCAATACGGCGAGTTGCGCCGGGTGAATTGGATTATCACTTCCTGGTATCGCCCGCAAGCCTATTACGATTCTGGCAGCTGGCGTGCCACATGGGCCGGCGAAGGCGGCGGTGTGTTGATGAATCAGTGCCCGCATCAATTTGATTTGTTGCAATGGTTTTGCGGAATGCCCGTGAAAGTACAGTCTCATGTGAAATACGGCAGATGGCATTCCATCGAAGTGGAAGACGAGGCAACGGCCTACATGGAATTTGCCAACGGTGCCACCGGCGTGCTGGTTATCAGCACCGGCGATGCGCGCGGAACCAACCGTTTGGAAATTCAAATGGACAAGGCCAAGTTCTTGTTGGAAAACAATGTGTTAACCGTGGAAACCTATGACATGTCCGAACCGGAGTTTTCGGCAACAACGGAAAATCCGTTTGGAGAAATTCCGTACACAACCGAAGAAATCACCGGTGACCTGCCGGACAATCCACATCCGCTGGTGACCAATGCGTGGGGCGATGCGATTTTGGGCCAAGGGGACATGATTGCCGACGGCCGTGAGGGCTTGAACGGTGCCATGCTGTCGAACGCCATTCAACTGTCTACATTTTTGGGACACGAAGTAACCCTGCCGTTGGATGACAACCTCTACTACGAGGAACTGATGAAGCGTGTGAAAACATCGAAAACGAAAGACACGGTGAAATCGGTGATAGCCGATGCATCCAATTCGTTTTCCGGAACGCATTGAGAAATACAAACAAACAGCGGCAACCGCCTTTGTGGCGGTTGCCGCTTTGCAATTGTGCGATTATTGAAGGGCCGATACAAGAAGGATGGCCGCGCTGATAACCAGCAGAACAACGCCAACCACGCGATTGAGAGTTTCGGTTTTGGCCTTGTTGGCAATGCGTGCGGCAATGCGTGCCCACAGCAAGGTGAACACAACGCACGCTGCCAAGCACACAAGGTCGGGAGTACCGTCGATGGCAAAGTGGCTGACAGCACCGGTGAGAGCGGTGAAAGTCATGATGAACACGCTGGTTCCCACGGCACATTTTAATTCGTAGCCGAGAACGGAGGTTAACAGCAACAGCATCATCATGCCGCCACCAGCACCGACAAAGCCGCATATCAAACCGATGATCAGGCCGGATACCAACGATTGCACCAGCCGTTTGCGCGGCGATACGGATTGCATGGCTTCTTTGGTGGTCATCACCGGTTTCACAATGAATTTGATGCCCAACAGCAAGGTCATGAACGAAGAAGCACTGCCCATGGTGCTGTCGGGCAGCAGGCTGGCAAGATAGCTTCCCACGGTGGTGAACACCAAAACAGCAACCATCATCACCAATCCGTTGCGCACATCCAGGTGCTTGTTGCGGTGATAGGTGTAGGCGCTGACAGCGCTGGCGAGTACATCGCTGGCCAGGGCAATTCCCACCGCTTCATAGGCGGGAATGTGCAAAAAGGTAACAAGCAACGGCGTGATAACGGCAGCGGCGCTCATGCCGGCAAATCCGGTGCCGATGCCGGCGCCGGCTCCTGCCACAAAGCAAACCAGCAATTTGATAACAAAATCCATATAGCGCCTCCCCAATGTATTGCACGGGCACTATATCACAAATGACGCGGAATGTCAACCGTCCGGCTTCCTTTAAAAATATTATCAAATTGTAAAATTTTATTTTTGGGGCGCAAGGTGGGCTGGCGGCAGTTGAAAAATCATAAATTTGTGGTATGATAGAACAATACGAAAATCATCGAAATTTGTAGAAGCAGACAACGGAGGAAAACGCATGAGGCAGTATCGTGCCGGTGTTGATATTGGTTCTACCACCGTCAAGCTGGTTATATTGAATGAAGAAAACGCCATTGTCTACGGCGAATATCGCCGTCACCAGGCACACACGCAAGAAACTCTCGCCGCCCTGTTGGCAGAAGCCAAGCAGGTGGTGGGGGAGTGTGAATTGCGCGTGCAAATCACCGGATCCGGTTCCATCAATTTGGGCAAAGCGTTGGACATTCCGTTTGTGCAGGAGGTTGTGGCGGTGGCTACGGCTTTAAAAGCGGTGGCACCGCAAACCGATGTGGCCATTGAACTGGGCGGCGAAGATGCCAAAATCATCTATTTCACCGGCGGCTTGGAAGAACGCATGAACGGCGTGTGCGCCGGCGGTACCGGGTCGTTTATTGACCAAATGGCGGCGTTGTTGCAAACCGATGCCGAAGGCCTGAATCGCGAAGCGGCGAATTACCAAGTGATTTATCCCATTGCCGCACGCTGCGGCGTGTTTGCCAAAACCGACATTCAACCGCTCATCAACGAAGGAGCCACCAAAGCCGATTTGGCGGCGTCGATTTTTCAGGCGGTGGTTAATCAAACTATTTCCGGTTTGGCATGCGGGAAACCCATTCGCGGGTGTGTGGCTTTTTTGGGCGGCCCGTTGCATTTTCTCCCCGAACTGAAAAAAGCGTTTATACGCACCTTGCAATTAACACCGGAAACCACGGTGGATCCCGAAAATTCGCATTTGTTTGCCGCCATGGGGGCCGCGTTGGAAAGTGGCGAAGTGCCGGCGGTGTCTTTGGATGCGTTGTTGCAAAAGTTGCAGCAGGGGGTGGCGGTATCGTTTGAAATGCCGCGATTGCCGGCTCTGTTCGGCAACGAAGATGAATACCGGCAGTTTCGTGCGCGCCACGCACAGGCGGTGTTGCCCAAAGGGGAGTTGTCGCTGTATGCCGGTGATTGCTTTTTGGGAATCGATGCCGGCTCTACTACGACAAAGCTGGCTCTCATC
>CAYMDU010000083.1:0-7013 GCA_964389495.1 uncultured Eubacteriales bacterium | reverse complement strand
CCGGCTTATCACCGAAAAGCACAGCTTCGGTTTCGGCGGTGCAGAGCAAACGGCCGGAGATGCCGAAAGCAGCCGCCGAATTCACGACAATGTCATGGGCGAGCTGAAAAAGACCTTCCGTCCGGAGTTTCTAAACCGCGTGGACGACATCATCGTTTTCCGTCAGCTCACGGAAGAGGATATTCGCCGCATTGCGCGGCGGATGTTGGCCTCATTGGACCGGCGTGTGAAAGAGCTGGAAATCAGCTTAACCGTCACCGATGAAGCTGTGGCCGAATTGGCCCGTGTCGGATTTGATCCGGTCTACGGTGCCCGTCCTTTGCGGCGTGCCATTCAATCGCGTATTGAAGACCCGCTGGCCGAAAAGCTGTTGGAAGGCACTTTCCGTGCCGGTGATACCGTTGCCGTTACTGTCAAGGACGGTACTTTGGTGTTTGAAGCCGCTACTGCGCCGGCACCGGCACAAGAGCCTTGACAAATACCGACGAGTTGGGTAAAATAGGGATGCGAGTGAGCTGGACAGTCGCGTGTGCTTGCACATGAGGAAAGTCCGAGCATCACAGGGCAGGATAACGGCTAACGGCCGCCGAGGGTGACCTTAGGGAAAGTGCAACAGAGATATACCGCCGTGCTCGTCACGGTAAGGGTGGAAAGGCGAGGTAAGAGCTCACCGGCACACAGGAGACTGTGTGGCCCTGCAAACCCTATCCGATGCAACGCCGACAGAAGCAACACATTGGCCCGATGTGCTTCAACGGGCGGCTGGAGCTGCTTGGCAACAGGCAGTCGAGATAGATGACTGTTCACGACAGAACTCGGCTTACAGGCTCACTCGAACCGCGCAGAGAGTTTTCTCTGCGCGGTTTTGCTATATACAGATAGACGGATTTCTCCAATATGTAAACAGGCCTCAACGGTAGACGTCAACGGTTTAGTTTTTGATATTTCAAATGCCGAGAGGCTTTTTTCACTTGGCACAATCAGTTTGTTTTCCTTGATCAGTTCCTCCATCAAGAACACCGCAACATCAAAGCGGTGATGAATTTTCACAATATCACTGCACTGCCCGCTCAATACGGGCGAATCGACGGCCACGCCAAGTATGCCCGTGAACAACAAGCAATTGAAAACGGAGAAGTGACAATCGGCACCGAGGAAGGGGAACTGTTTAGTCAGCCGGAGGAAGATGAAAAAAAGGTTGCACGACGGAAAAAGTCTGTGTATAATGAATTCATGACAATTGCCATGCAGTGGGCCTATAACGATTCGGTGCAACCTGGGGAAACAAAGACGATATATGATGGCAGGCGGAAGCGGTATATCACCATTGAAAAGAAAACGGATAATAGCTTTACAGAGTCTCAATCAACAATAAGAGAGGCAGGGAAGGAAAATGATGGGGAAAGTCGAGAGAGATTTAGTGCGCGCGGCAGAGAAGTGCCAAGTTTCGGAAATCGAATTGATGATGCTACGGGACGCGTTGAAAACCGACGAGGAACGCCAGGAGATGCTGGATTTTCTGGTGAAGAACAATTATCCGACGGATCAAAAAATGATAGAAAGAAAACACATGCAGTTACTTCACCGTCGGCTAAAACGGGAAAATCGCAAAGTGAAATGTTATCGCAAACTGGAAAATGGCGAGATCGAAGTGACATACGAGTACGCCAGGGATATCTGGCCGGACGACGAGTAATCTCCGAAAGTGGCAATCGCATTGTTTTCGATGGAAATCTCACCGAATTAAGTCGTGTACAACAGGTTTCACTGAAAGTGATGGAACAGTTGGCAGAAGCGTTCCAGATTGATTTCCATGTGTTTTCTTCGTTTGAAGAAGACGGCGTTCGCCGGTATATTGATCAAAACGGCGCGGTTTGTCGTGCACCAAACGGGAAATACAATCGCGCTACCGGGGCCATTTATGTGGATTTAAACGCCGGTGACGGCGGACGAGGCACCATGCTGTACACGGTGGCACATGAATTAACACATCTGATTCGGCAATGGGCACCGCTGAAATTTGAAAAATTGGCGCATGTTCTGATGGAAGAATACGGAAATCACCGCATTTCGGCGCATGAACAAGTGTTGAAGCAACTGGACAGAGCCGAGCAAAACGGATACTCTTTAAGCTATGAAGCTGCCTATGAAGAAATGGTTGCCGACTCTTTGGAAGCGGTGCTGACCGGCGGCGATTTTGCCAAAGTGCTTGACAAAATCAAAAAGCAGGATATCGGATTGTGGAATAAAATCAAGCAGATTTTCAATGATATTCTGGAAACGATAAAAGAGGTCTATGCTTGTTACGCACCACATTCCGAAGAAGGGCGCATGGTAGCCAACTGGAAAAAAGAACTGGAAACTCTCCAGGCACTTTTTTGGGAAGGCGTGAATGAAGCTTCCGAAAATCTCAACCATGCAAAAGAACAGACAACCGAAGCCCATGATGTGCGAACACAAGAGGGCAGCAATGGTAAGCTTGGGACCGAAAAAGAAGTAAAATTCAGCTGGCCATACGAAGAAGAAATCGATGAAAAAAAGGTTACACGGCGCAAAAGGTCTGTGTATAATGAATTTATGACAATTGCCATGCAGTGGGCCTACAACGATTCGGTGCCGATGGAAAACAGGAAAACCATATACGACGGTGGGCGGCGACAATATGTTACCATTGAAAAGACTGCTGATGGTGGGTTTAGAGTTGTTGAAATGACGAAAATGGAGGAAAAGGCACATGACAGAAAAAATGAAGAACGATTTAGTAGACGCGTTGAAGAAATGTCAAGTTCCGGAACTGGAAATGCGGATAATGATTTTACAAAGAACAGACGAGGAAGCTCAGGAGATGCTGGATTTTCTGGTGGAGAACAATTATCCGACGGATCAAGATTTGATATCCAAAAAGGACTTACAGTTGATTCATCGAAAATTAAAGCGGGACAATCAGTTAGTAGAAAGTTACAGGTTGAACGAGAACGGGGAGATCGAAGTGACATACGAGTACGCCAGGGATATCTGGCCGGACGACGAGTAAGCTCCGAAAGCAGTAATCACATTGTTTTTGACGAAAAAGCAACGAAAGAGGGCAGCGGCAAGTACACCTACCAAGCGTTGACGGCGAAACCGGATATGATAGTCACACCGTTGCAAGAATCGGTTCCTGCCAATCGTGCGGATATTATTGCCGAAGCGAAGAAAAACGCTTCCCGTGTTGGCAAATTTAACACCAAAGACGGAAGCGTGAGTGTGCATGTAACAGATATTGATACGGATATAATTTTGGGAACCAACGGGCTTCGGCATAGTCTTGACAGGCGATTTTCCGAAAACGCTTCGGTGATATTGCAGGCCGGTTCAATTCTTAAAAACTCAATTCTTATTAATGAACTAATCCCAAAGAAGCAAGAAGCGGATGCGGGATATGTGTTAATAGGGGCAGGAAAAAACAACAGGGGCGAGTTGTATATTGTGAGGTCTGTTATTAACAGATTCAATAACGAACTTTCCTCTATGGATGTACTATATGCGGTGAACGCAAAAAAAGAGAGCCGGCTGCGCTCAATGCGCCCGGAGTTTCAAGGCCCCGTTACCGACTCTACTGTTAGTATATCCAATTTGCTGGAATATGTCAACAGGTATTTTCCGGATGTTTTGCCGGAAGATGTATTGAGGCATTACGGATATACCGAACGCCCGAATGGAACACTCGGCAAAAGCACTCTTTACCAACAACGCGACGCTGAACGAGAAGCCGCTTTTACAGAAGTTAGTGAGCAAATCAAACGGGAAGACACCATGCTGGAAAATGATGTTTCCATGCTGCGAAAATTGCAAACCGGTTTGAAGAAAGTGACACAAAGTGTGCGAACACACAACAAGGTGTTCAGTCAGGCTTCTTTGGAAACAACGGCACGAAAACTGATGCGTCAGGCAAATGCGCGCGGCAATGTGAATGAATTGTCCTCTTTGATTAATGAGGTTTATTTGTTTAAACTCGAATGTGCTAAGCAGCGTGTGATTACCGGTAATTTGTTTGTTGACACAACTTATCAAGAGCAAGAAAATGCCTTAAAATTTGGGCAACAGTATAAACAGGAAAAGCACGGCGCAAAATTCATGTTGTGCTTCCTCTTATTGTGCAGTCAAATTTGAATACCAGTAGCAAAGAAAAATCCTCTGAAACCAACGGAATCAGAGGATTTTTGGTCCGAGTGACAGGGATCGAACCTGCGGCCTGATGGTCCCAAACCACCCGCGCTCCCAGCTGCGCCACACCCGGATGCCTATTGGATTGTATTTTGCTTAAAATCGGAAAGAAAAACAGAAGAAAACCGGTACTCCCTGTTTTGTAAAATCCCATTTTCAAGCGCCGATACGGTTACGGAATACCGCAACTGTGATTTAGTATATCACAGTTTGTGCGGGCGGTCAAGCGTATTGTCTAAAAATCCGCAGGTGTTGCGCCAACCGAAACGGGACAGGCAAAAATCGACAGAAGGGTGCATACAGTGATAGGGAAAGGGGAGGCGAGCCATGTTTTTGGAATGGTGGGACGCGATATCTCGCATTTTCTTTATGGCGTTGCAAGTGGTGAATTCCGGCTCTTTTCCGCATCCGTTGTCATTGAAAGAAGAACAGGAGTACTTGATAGCATACCGCGAGCACGGTGACCGGGAAGCCAGAAACAAGTTGGTGGAGCACAATTTGCGATTGGTAGCGCATATCATCAAAAAATATTACAGCGCGGTGCGTGACCAAGATGACCTCATTTCCATTGGAACCATCGGCTTGATGAAAGCGGTGGATACATTTGACCATACCAAAGGTGTGCGGCTGGCAACATACGCTTCGCGCTGCGTGGAAAATGAAATTTTGATGTATTTTCGCGCCAACCGAAAAAGTGCGCAGGATGTGTCCATCATGGAGCCGATTGAAACGGACAAAGAAGGGCACACCCTGACGCTGATGGATGTGATTGCCGCCGAAGACACCATAGCCGATGATTTGGACATGAAGCTGAATGTGGCCAAATTGTACCGGTATATGGAAGAAACACTGGATGAACGCGAAAAAGAAATACTGTGCCAACGGTATGGCCTGTTAGGCGATCCGTTGACACAGCGAGAAGTGGCGCGGCGCTTGCAAATTTCGCGAAGCTATGTGTCGCGTATTGAGAAAAAAGCGCTGGAAAAATTGCGTTGCCGATTTGAGCGCGGGGATATACCGCGGCCGGCGGTGTCGCGCGGCCCGGAAAGCTTATAGCGATTGCAAAAATCCGAGCAGGCGGCGGGCGATGCGCTCATTGCCGGCATCGTTGGGATGCAAACCATCCGGCATGTACCGTTCGCGAATGAGGGGTACATTGGGTTGGATACCGCTGGTGCGGAACAAATCCAGCACCGGAATGCCGTAGTAGCCGGCAATTTGCTGAATGGCATTGACATACCCTTCCAGGTTGGCGGCACGGCGTGTGCCGTACAAATTGTAGGGGCCGTCGTTTTCATTGCACCGGTGTGTGGGAGTCATGAACACCAGCTGAGCATCGGGATAACGCTCCAAGAGTTTCAGACACAGCACATGCACGGCGCCGCAAAAGGTATCCAGGGTGCGGTCGTCCATGGTTCCAAACGCGGCATCGCCGTGACCGAAATCGTTGGTTCCGCCAAACACCACCACGATGTCGGCGTCGGCATCCATGGTGTCTACCCGATCGGCAAATGGAACACGGTCGCCTTCTTCCGGTGTTTGCTGGCGGGCGATACGGTGGCCGCCAATGCCGTAGCCGATGCATTGGGCACCACTGAGTTGTTGCAAGACTTGCCAATAGATTTTGCAGGTGAGGTCGCTGGTGCCGGCGCCGTAGGTGATGCTGTCGCCCAAAAATACAATCTTCTTTCCTTTGAGTTCCATAGCGGTGTTTTCCTTTGAAAATGAAATCGGAAAAAACAATCGGTGAGATGAAAAATCCCTAATTCGCCAACGCGAATGAGGGACAATGATTAGTCGCTGACGAAAGGCATCAGGGCAATCTGACGGGCACGCTTGATAGCAACCGTCAATTCTCTTTGATGACGGGCGCAAGTGCCGGTGACGCGGCGGGGAAGGATTTTGGCGCGCTCGGACACATAGCGACGCAGACGCGCAACATCCTTATAATCGATACTTTCCACGCGGTCTACACAGAAGCTGCAAACCTTGCGACGGCCTTTACGACCGCCACGCGGACGATCGAATCGTTCGTTCTTTTCGACTTTATCAGCCATGAGGCAATCCTCCTTTGTTGTAATGAAATATCCGATGCTTAGAAGGGCAGATCGTCGTCTCCGACAATTTCTTCAAAGTCATTGCTGGCGGCCGTGGAAAACGCCGGGGCGGGTTCCGTGTAGGCCGGCATGGGCTGGGCATCGGTGCGGGGCGCAGAGTTCCCCTTGGATTCTGCGAAAAACGCGTTGTCAATCACCACTTCAAACACGGTGCGGTTGTTGCCGTTTTTATCGACATACGACCGACTTTGCAGAGACCCCTGCAAAGCAATGCGCTGGCCTTTTTGGAAATAGCGGCAAATAAATTCTGCCGTGTTTCGCCAAGCAACGCAATTAATGAAATCGGTTTGACGCTCTGCGCCTTTCGGTTGATAGGTGCGGTCTACGGCAACCGAAAAACTGGTTACCGACACACCGCTTTGGGTTGTTTTTAGCTCGGGAGTCGCCGTTAAACGACCCAGCAGGCATACAACATTCATGATGCCGCCTCCTTATTTGTCCTTGCGGACGACCATCGACCGCAGAACGCCTTCGGTAATTCCGCTGATACGCTCCAGCTCCGCCGGGAATTCGGGGCCGCTGACAAAGTTGTACAGCACATAGTAGCCTTCTGCTTCGTCATTGATCGGATAATACGGCTCGACGCCCTGCTTCCATTCGGAAGGATATTCCCTCGAAATGACCGTTTTCTCCTGCTTTCCGAACTCAAAGTGCTTGTGTTCGATGACACGGGTGTACGGCACCTCCCGT
>CAYMDU010000082.1:0-7250 GCA_964389495.1 uncultured Eubacteriales bacterium | reverse complement strand
AAAAGCTGATTGCCGAACGCGGCACCTACTACCAGCTCTACACCGGTGCGTTCGAACTGGAATAATCCCCTCATACCACCCCTTGCCGCGCACAAATCTTGAAATTCGTGCAATCTCATCCTGCCTCCCCTGTGTAAGGGGAGGTGTCTTTTTTGCTGTGCAAAAAAGACGGAGGGGTTGTCACTACCAACCGGCGGCTGCCCGCTAACCCCCGCCGCGCACAACCTCCTCATGCCACCCCCTTGCTGCCCCCAACCTCATCATTCCGTGAAAAACCACTTGAAACCCACCCGCAAATGTGGTACACTAAACAAAACAGGGGAGGAATCACCGTGCGAACATTGGCTTCCATCTGCCGCGTGCTGATGTGGGTGTTGCTGGGCTGGATGTTGTTTTTCCAAATCGGCACCGTCATCAGTATTCACAACTACGACCGTGCCATGGGACTTATCAGTTCTTATGAAACCGGATTCATGACAGCCATCACCGTGCTGATGACAGCGGCGGTGGTGCTGTTTGCCGCGTTGCGTCACGGCAAAACCGTGCCGCTGGCAGCGGCGGCGGTGCTGGGCGTGTGCTTTGTGTGGCTGGCCCATTCCCTGCAACAGTACTACGGCGGCGCCGCCGGCACCGAAACATTGCAAGCCTCCCTCACCGTGGGCAAAGCCCTCTACCGTCACGCCGCGCCGGCTCTGTTGCCGGTGGTGATGTTGCCGGTGTGGTGGGTTTGGCGCGAAGACCGCCTGGAAGCCCAAGCAGCCGCCGAACGCGAAACGGTGCCCAGCGTGCTGGGCGAACTCGGCGATTTTCACTTGTCGGCCCTGCCGGACGAAGCGGAAACACCGCAAAAACCGCGCCGCAAGTCCTAACAACCAAGCCGCACACCGTGCGGCTTTTTTGGAGAGTGCCATGAATTTTCCCGCCGAATTTGAACAACGCATGCGGCCCCTGCTGGGCAGCCGCTATGCCGCTTTGAGCGACTGGCTGGCCGCCCCGCCGGCGGTGCGCGGCGTGCGTGCCAACACCCTGAAATGCACACCCGAACGGTTGCGGGCCTTGTTCGCGCAACCGCTCACCCCGGTGCCGTTTGCGGCCGCGGGGTTCACCGTGGCGGCCTCGCACCGTGTGGGGAGCGACCCCTTGCATCACGCCGGTGCCTATTACAGCCAGGAACCGTCGGCCATGTCGGCGGTCACCCTGTTGGCCCCGCAGCCGGGCGAGCGCGTGCTGGATTTGTGCGCGGCACCGGGCGGCAAATCCACCCAAATTGCCGCCGCGCTGGGGCACACGGGGCTGTTGTGGGCCAACGAATATGTGCCGGCACGGGCGCGGGCACTGGCACAAAATCTGGAACGCTGCGGCGTGCGAAACGCGGCGGTGTCCTGCGGCGATACGGCTTGCGTGGCCGCAGCACTGCCGCAATATTTCGATGCGGTGCTGGCCGATGTGCCCTGTTCCGGCGAAGGCATGTTCCGCAAAGAAGAAGCCGCCCTTGCCGGTTGGAGCCTCGATAACATTCGCCTGTGCGCCGCCCGCAGCGAAGAAATTTTAAACAACGCGGCGCGTTGTGTGCGGCCGGGCGGGCGGCTGGTGCTGTCCACCTGCACCTTTGCGCCAGAAGAAAACGAATGGGCGGTGGTTCGCTTTTTGCACAGCCATCCCGATTTTTCTCTGGTTCCCGCGGCGGTGCCGTTTGGTGAATCGGCGTTCGCGGCCGAAGCGGTGGCCGCCTTCGGCGACCCGTCGCTGCTGCCGTTTGCGCACACGGTGCCGCTGGAACGGTGCCGTCGGATTTTTCCGTGGCACGGGGGCGAAGGCCACTTTTTGGCCCTGTTTTGCCGTGCGGGGGACACCCGCTTGCCCGCTGCCGATGCACGGCCCGCTGTCCCCGCCGGCCTCCTTTCCGCCGTGCACGAATTGTGGGACGATTGCTTTGTTGCCCCGCCGCAGGGCGTGTTTTCCCTGGTGGGCGGCACGGTGTGCCTGTTGCCGCCCGCCTTGCCCGCCACCCGCGGTGTGCATTTGCTGCGCGCCGGCGTGGCCGTGGCCGAACAGTGCGGCGGTCGCACGCAGCGCTGGGAACCGGCCCATGCCGCATTTTCGGCGGCTTCGGCGGCACAGTGCCGTCGCGTGGTGGATTTTTTGCCGGGCGATGCGGCCCTGGCGGCGTTCCTGCACGGCGAGGAACTGCGGGTGGACGCGCCCAACGGCTGGACGGCCGTGGCCGTGGCGGGCATTCCGCTGGGGTTCGGCAAAGTGGCGGGCGGCCGCCTGAAAAACCGCTATCCCAAAGGCTTGCGTCTGCTCGGTTCCTAAACCGCATCGGGGGCTTGCATTTTCGGCGGTAACTTGCTATACTGAAAGAGAAGAAAACCACACCCGAAGGAGGGCATTGCAAATGAAACAAACCTACTATTTGGCTGTCGATATCGGCGCGTCCAGCGGGCGCCACATTTTGGCGCACAACGAAAACGGAACCATCGTGTTGGAAGAGGTGCACCGCTTCAAAAACGGGCTCACCGAAAAGAACGGGCATTTGTGCTGGAACATGGACATGCTGCTGTCCGGCATTATCGAAGGCATGAAAAAATGCGCCGAACTGGGCAAAATTCCGCAGTCCATGGGCATCGACACCTGGGGCGTCGATTTTGTGCTGCTGGATAACAACGGCACCGTTTTGGGCGACACCGTGGCCTACCGCGACAACCGCACCGAAGGCATGGATGCGGCCGTGTATGCCTGCGTGCCCGAAGCGGAACTCTATGCGCGCACCGGCATCCAAAAGGCCATCTACAACACGGTGTATCAGCTCATGAGCATCAAGCAAACGCAGCCCGCTTTGCTGGAACAGGCACAGCAACTGCTGATGATTCCGGCCTACCTGTCCTATTGCCTCACCGGAGTGGGGCTCAACGAATACACGCTGGCCACCACCACCAACCTGGTAAACGCCGCCACCAAAGACTGGGACGGCGAACTGCTGGATGCCCTGGGCTTCCCGCGGCGTCTGTTCGGCCGCATCGGCATGCCGGGCGACACCGTTGGCCCGCTCACCGACACCGTGGCCGCCCGGGTGGGCTACACCTGTCGCGTGGTGCTGCCCGCCATGCACGACACCGCTTCGGCGGTGGCGGCCGTGCCCGACAACGGCGACGACTTTTTGTACATCAGTTCCGGCACCTGGTCGTTGCTGGGCGCGGAACGCCTCGCTCCCGATTGCAGCGAAGCCAGCCGGCAGCTGAATTTCACCAACGAAGGCGGCGTGGATTGCCGTTTCCGCTATTTGAAAAACATCATGGGTCTGTGGATGTTGCAATCCGTCAAGCGGGAACTGAACGACGAATACGGCTTCGGCGACCTGTCCGACATGGCGCGTGCGGCCGACATTGCTTCGGTGGTGGATGTGGACGACATGCGGTTCCTGGCTCCCGCAAGCATGATCGACACGGTGAAAGCGGTGTGCGCCGAATCGGGGCAGCAGGTGCCGCAAACCGTGGGCGAAGTGTGCAAAGTGATCTATCTGAGCCTGTCGCAGTGCTACGGCAAGGCGGTGCGCCAAATGGAAGACATCACCGGTCGCACCTATCCGCGGTTGCACATTGTGGGCGGCGGCTGCCAAGACAGCTATCTCAACGAACTCACGGCGGCGGCCACCGGCAAAGCGGTGTATGCCGGCCCGATTGAAGCCACCGCGCTGGGCAACCTGCTGGTGCAAATGTTGGCGGCGGGCGAATTTGCGTCGCTGGCCGACGGGCGCGCGGCCATCGGCCGTTCGTTCGATGTTCGCGCCGTGTAAGAAAAAAAGCTTGCAATTTTCAAAAAAGTGTGCTATACTGTATACAGTCGATAGTATGGTAGTAAAGGAGTGGGGCAACCCGCTCCTTTGCGTTTGTGAAGGGAGGAGCCGCATGGCAGAAAAAAAGCGCGGCACCGGCGGCGTGGCGGCGGTGTGCCGAGAGTTGGCACAGCCGTTGGCACAGCAGTTGGGGCTGTCATTGTGGGATGTGCGCTTTGTAAAAGAAGGCGCCGATTGGTTTTTGCGTGTGATCATCGACAAACCGGAGGGTGTCACCATCAACGACTGTGTCGACATGACTCACCTGCTCAACCCGGTGCTGGATGCGGCCGATCCCATCGCCCAATCCTATTGCTTGGAGGTCATGTCGCCCGGCGTAGAGCGTGAACTCACGCGGCCGGAGCACTTTGCCGCCTATGCGGGCGAACCGGTCACGGTGCGGCTCATCCGCCCCACAGCCGCCGGCGAACGCGAAATCACCGGGCTGCTGGCCGAAACCGGCAGCACCACGCTTTCCCTGGAAACGGAAAGCGGCGAACTCAGGCAATTTGCCCGAAAGGACATCGCGGCGGTGCGCGCCGTGGACCTTTGGGACGATGAAAGTATAACGGAGGAATGACACGACATGAGTGGAAATGCGGAATTTTTTGAGGCACTGCGGTTGCTGGAAAAAGAAAAAGGAATCGACGGCGCCTACCTCTTGGAGAAAATCCAAGCGGCCATTGTGCTGGCCGTTAAAAAAGACTACGGCGGAACCGACGAAAACATCCTGGTAAAAACCGATCCGGCCACCGGCGAATTTGCCGTATCGCTGTTCAAGCGTGTGGTCGACGAAGTGGAAAACCCCGACGAAGAGCTGCTGCCGGAACAGGCGGTGAACTATCAGCCCAACGCCAAAGTGGGCGACACCGTGGAAATCAAGCTGGAAACCCGCCAGTTCGGTCGCATTGCGGCGCAAACGGCCAAGCATGTCATTCGCCAGGGCATTCGTGAAGCCGAACGCGGCCAGAAATTCTTGGAATTCCAGCGCCACAGCCAGGAATTGGTCACGGCCCTGGTTTCCCGTGTTGACCCGCGCACCGGTGCCGCCACGGTGGAAATCGGCAAATCCGAAGCCGTGCTTCCCAAAAGCGAGCAGGTCGGCGCCGAAGAACTCAGCGAAGGCATGCATGTGAAAGTGTATGTGGTGGATGTGAAAGACAGCGAAAAAGGCCCCCGCGTGCTGATTTCCCGCACACATCCCGGTTTGGTAAAGCGGCTGTTCGAAATGCAGGTTCCCGAAATTTTCGACGGCACGGTGGAAATCAAAGCCATCTCCCGCGAAGCCGGTTCCCGCACCAAAATGGCGGTGCTCGCACACGATGAAAATGTCGATGCCGTGGGCGCGTGCATCGGTGCCAAAGGCGCGCGCGTGGCCGAAATCGTGGAAGAACTCGGCGGCGAAAAAATCGACATCATCGAATACAGCGACGAACCCGAAAAATTCATTGCCGCCGCGTTGGCACCGGCCAAAGTGGTGTCGGTGGAAGTAGATCCCGACGGCACCAAGGCCTGCCGTGTCACGGTGCCCGATTCGCAGCTGTCGCTGGCCATCGGCAACAAGGGGCAAAACGCCCGCTTGGCCGCCCGTCTCACCGGCTGGAAAATCGACATTCGGCCCGAAAGCGGCTTCTACGGCGAAGACGCCGAATAATCAACACAAACGCGAAGGGAGCTGGCAGTATGGCAGCAGGAAAGCGAATACCGCTTCGCAAATGCACCGGGTGCGGTCTCATGAAACCGAAAACGGAGCTGGTGCGGGTGGTAAAAAGTCCGCAGGGCGAACTGTCCACCGATCTCACCGGCAAAAAAGCAGGGCGTGGGGCCTATGTGTGCACCGATCCGGCTTGCCTGGCCGCGGCGCGCAAAGCGCGGCGCCTGGAAAAAGCCTTTGCCTGCCGTGTTCCCGATTCGCTCTACGAGGAATTGGAGGCGTTGCAACAGCATGGCAGCACATAAACTAAGCGGGCTGCTGGGCTTGTGCCGCCGTGCCGGTCGGCTCACGGTGGGGTTCGATGCCGTGGCCGCCTTGTGCGGCACGCAGCCGCTGTTGCTGATGTTGGCGGCCGATGCGTCGCCCCGCACCGTGCGGCAGTTGCACTTTTGTGCCGGCGAAACACCGGTCTACCGCCTGCCGTTCACCCGCGAAGAAACGGCGCAGGCGCTGGGCCTGGCCAAACCGGTGGCCGTGTTGGCCACCGCCGATTCCGGATTTATACGGGCGTTGCGTCCGTTGCTGAACACAGCTCAAGAGGAGGAATAACGATATGATGGTGAAATATCGTGTTAGTGATGTCGCAAAAGATTTCGGTGTGCAAAACAAGGAAATCATTGCTTTGCTGGCCCCGTTTTCCGAAACACCGAAAAAAAGCGCCACGGCACTGCAAGAAGACGAACTCGATATTGTCTTTGATTATTTAACCCAGCAGCACAGCTGCGAAAGCCTGGACGACTATTTTGCCGACGCCGACCGTCGGCGCGAAGCCAAAGCGGCGCCGGCCGCCGCGCCGCAAGCCGAACCGGCTGCCGAACCGGCCGCTGCCGCTTCCCAAACAGCTTCTGCGGCCGCCGCCCCGGCGCCGGCCCCGAAGCCGGAAAAGAAGAAAAATCCGCCGCAACCGCGTGTGCAGATTGAACGCCGCACGGTGGACACCCGCACGGTGCAAACCAATGTGGGCAATAAGTACGACGAAAAGTTCGACGACATGGCCCAGTCGTCCAGCCGCGTGCGCGGCGACGGCGGCGCCATCAAAAAGCAAAAGATAAACCAAAAATCGCAGCAATACAAAAAGCCGCAACGCCGCCGCGAAACCGAAGCGGAGCGCCTGAAACGCATCCAAATGGAGCGTCAGAAAAAGCAAATGACCATCACGGTGGGCGAAAGCATCACCGTGTCCGAATTGGCCCTGCGCCTGAAAGCCACCGTGTCCGAAGTCATCAAAAAGCTGATGGGCTTGGGCATGATGGTCACCGCCAACGAAGAAATCGATTTCGACACCGCGTTTCTGGTGGCCGAAGAATTCCACGCCAAGGTGGAACGCGAAGTGGTGGTCACCATCGAAGAACGCATCATCGACGACCACGAAGACGACGACAGCGAACTGCAACCGCGCGATCCGGTGGTGGTGGTCATGGGCCATGTGGACCACGGCAAAACCTCCATTCTGGATGCCATTCGCAAAACCAAAGTAACCAGCGGCGAAGCGGGCGGCATCACCCAGCACATCGGTGCCTACCGCACCAAAATCAACGGTCAGTCGCTCACCTTCCTGGACACCCCCGGCCACGCGGCGTTCACCGCCATGCGGGCGCGCGGTGCCCAAGCCACCGACATTGCCATTTTGGTTGTTGCCGCCGACGACGGCATCATGCCGCAAACCATCGAAGCCATCAACCATGCCAAAGCGGCCGGCGT
>CAYMDU010000081.1:0-7660 GCA_964389495.1 uncultured Eubacteriales bacterium | reverse complement strand
TGTGACCCCCTGCTTGTAAGGCAGGTGCTCTACCAGCTGAGCTATGCTTCCGAATGTGTCGCATCAGCGACGCTGTTTATCATACTACATTCCGGCTCAAATGTCAACCGGAATTTCTCAACTTTTTAGAAAATTTATAAATTTTCCTGCTTTTTACGGTGCCGCTCGGCAATCAGGCGCTCCATATCGTCACCGGTGAAAGTGTAGACCCGATCACAAAAGCTGCAAGTTACCTCCACACGATTGTTCTCATCCGGCAACGACCGCAATTCCTCGTCGGACATGGCACAAAAGGCACCTGTCACCTTGGCCGGCGAACAGCTGCACCGGTAGGTCGGTTCGAAACGGTCAACCACATCGTAGTCCAGGCCTTCCAAAGCCTGCTGCAAAATTTCCTCGATGCTCATGCCGCCATCCAACATTTCGGTGACAGGGCGCAGCGTCGCCACATTGCGTTCCAACCGGTCGATAACCGCTTCCGGACAAAACGGCAACAACTGAATCAACAACCCACCCGCCGCACGCACGGTGAGGTCGGGATTAACCAACACACCCAGGGCGCAAACCGTGGGGATTTGTTCGCTGGTGGCATAATACGAAGTGATATCCTCGGCCAGTTCGCCCGATACCAACGGCGTGCAGCCGACATACGGTTCCGTCGCGCCGGTATCCCGCAAAACATACAGCAACCCGTTTGTGCCCACCGCACCGCTGACATCCAGCTTACCGTTTGATTTGAGCGGAATTTCCACCACCGGATTTTGCGCGTATCCACGGACATGGCCGCGTCCGTCGGCCACTGCCAGCAACTGCCCCACCGGCCCGCCGCCGTTGACTTTGAGTGTGACCGAATCGTCGGTGTTTTTCAGCATAATCCCCATGAGGGATGCGGCGGTCAGCAGTCGCCCCAAGGCGGCCGTAACCACTGCCGAGGGATGGTGTATCCGTTCGGCTTCGGCCACTATATCGGTAGCATCCAATGCGACAGCGACCACCGCCGCATCTTGTGTTAAACAGCGTATTGCTTTGCTCATGGCTGTGTATCTCTCCGTTTCTCAGTTTTCGCCGCGCGCTTCCTGCACGGTGCGTGTGCTGCGCGCCACCACCGTCCAACGCTGGCAATCCGCCGCCGGTGCCTGCTCGGTGAGCGCTTCGTACAGTGCCACCGTTTCCCAGCCGGTATCTCGCAACAATCGGCGCCAAGTGCGTTCGGAATAGGCCCGTTCCCGCACGGTATCGGTGTAGCGTTCGTAGCGGCCGTCGGCCCTTTCTTCAAAAAAGTCAAGCCGCATGGTAACGCAACCGGTGGAAGGGGCATACCGTGTTTGCCAGGTGCACAGCACACCGTCTTCTTCGGTAACAAATGCCCGATCGGCCAGCACTTCACGGTGTTTGTAGGGGGTGTTGACATCAAACAGCAACAGCCCACCCGGCTCCACAAACAAGCGCGTGCGCCGAAGCACCTGTGCGATGTCTTCGGTACGGCAAAGATGATTCAGGCTGTCCAGTGTGCAAACGGCACCATCGACTGTGCCGTACAAATCCAGTTGCCGCATATCCTGACACAGCAACAACGCTTGCGGCACGCGCTGTGTCGCACACGCCAACATGCCTTCGGACGCATCCACCCCGATGGGGTCGATTCCGCGACGGCACAGGGCTTCACACAAAACACCGGACCCGCAAGCAATGTCCAGCACAGTGCGTGGGCGGGCCGCATGTTTTTCAAACAGATGCAGTAAATAGTCCGCGTAGGCTTCATAGTCCACATCGGTCATCAGCCGATCGTAAAACTCCGCAAAATCTCGATAGCCGCTCATGACAGAGGGTCCTTTTTCGCCAAGCGATCAAACACCATGCGAAAAGCATGACAACCATACTCCAACACACGCTTCACACGGCTGATGGTAGCGGTGGAAGCGCCGGTGCGGTTTTTGATGTCGGTATACACGCAGCGGTCGTCCAGCATTTTGGCAACCGCCAAGCGTTGGGAAAGCGTTTTCAGCTCCGGAACGGTACACAAATCTTCAAAAAACCGGTGACACTCCTCGCGGGTGTTCAGTGTCAACACGGCATCGCACAGATAATCGATGTCTTCATTGTTCAGGTGACTGTTCATTGTCGATGATCTCCTTTCCCTCGGTTAACATTTCGCGGGCAGCTTGCAGGTTGATTTCGGTAACCGTGCCGCCAATGATGCGCGCCAACTCGCGTTCCCGCGAAGCACCGGACAGCGGCGTGACCGCCGTGTAGGTGCGCCCGTTGTGCACCGATTTTTCAATCAAAAAATGTTGCTGAGCCTGTGCTGCAATTTGTGCCAAATGTGTGACACACAATACCTGGCGGTGGCGACCGTTGGTGCTGCACGCGGTTTTTCGCAAACGGTTGCCCACCTTTTGGGCGGCACGACCGCTGATGCCGGTGTCGATTTCGTCGAAAATCAGGGTGTCGATTTCGTCAGCATCGGCCAGCACGGATTTGATAGCCAACATGATGCGTGACAATTCGCCGCCCGAAGCGATGCGCGCTATCGGTTTTGGCGGTTCGCCGACATTGGCAGACATCCAAAACTCAATGTGATCGGCGCCGGATGCCGTGTATTCGGCGGACCGATGCTGAATAACCAACGACACCTGCGGCATATCCAAAAACGCCAACTGCTGACCCACAGCCTTGGCAAAGCGTTCCGCTGCGGCCACACGAGCCTGTGTGAGTTGTTGGGCTGCTTGTTCCATGGCGGCACGGCAGCGTTCTTCTTCGGCGGTGAGCCGCGCGGTGTGTTCATCCGACAGGACAATGGCCTGCCGTTCGTTGCAGGCGCGTTCCCAAAATTCCAACACCTCTTGTGTGGTGGAACCGTATTTGCTCATAAGGCGGCGCAACACTTCCCAGCGGTCTTCCACAGCATCGCGCTCGCGCGGGTCGAATGCCAGCTCCTCGGTGAGAGAGCGCAAGTCTTCGGCAGCATCTTCCAGTTCGTACAACGCTTGACGCAACCGGGCGGTCGGCTCGGCTGCTTGCTCAAAATAGCGGGCGGCATTTTCGGCATCGGTAGCCGCTTGCTGCGCCAACGACAGCGCGCCGTCTTGCTCGCCGCCAAACAAAAGTTGCTCGGCCTGTGCCAACTGACCGGCCACCTTTTCGGCATGACGGTACAGTGTGCGGCGTGCCTGTAATGTCTCCTCTTCACCGGCTTGCGGTGCTGCCGTTTCTATTTCTCGAATTTGGTAGTCCAACAAATCCAAGCGACGCGCTTTTTCCTGTTCGTCCATGTCGGCGCCGTCCAATTCCCGCTTGACACGACACCACTCACGGTAGCAGGCCGTGTAGGCCTCACGCAGGGAGGCCAATTCTCCGAATCGGTCCACATAGTGCAAATGGCGATCGGCCGACAGGAGCAACTGGTTTTCGTGCTGGCCGTGCAAATCGATGAGCAAGGTGCCCATTTCGCGCAACAACGCCGCGGTGGCCGGGCGGCCGTTTACAGTGCAGCTGCCTTTGCCTTCGGCCGCAATGGTGCGGGCAATCAGCACACTGCCGTCTTCATCCGGTGCAAATCCCAGCTGTGACAACCGATCGGCAGTCCAGGGTGACAATTCGGAAAACAGCGCCGTTACCCGTGCCGTGTTGCTTCCGGTGCGCACCAAATCACGCCGCACCCGCTCGCCGAGTACCGCGTTAATGGCATCGATAATGATGGATTTCCCCGCGCCGGTTTCCCCCGTGAGGACTGTGAAGCCGGTGCGAAACTGAATTTCCGCACGCTCGATGACCGCTATATTCTCGATATACAAACATTCGAGCATGGCTTATTCCTGCCTTTGAAGTTTTTTCAATTCCTCCACCAAGCCGATGGCGTTTTCTTGTGTTTTGGTGATGCAAACAAAGGTATCGTCGCCGGCCAATGTGCCGATAACGGTTTCCCAATGCAGGGAATCCATGGCGGCACACGCCGCTTGCGCCATGCCGGCAATGCATTTTACAACCACCAAATTGCCGGCAAAATCCACGCTGCGAACCGAATCTTTGAAAATGGTGGGAAAGCGCGAAGAAATGTGTGACTTTTCAGGCGTGGCCACCGTGTAGCGGTAGCCGCCGCCGGCAGCATCCAACACCTTGATCAGGCGCAACTCCTTAATGTCACGCGAAACGGTGGCCTGTGTGACAGGATAGCCGTTTTCCTGCAACGCCCCCATAAGCTCTTCTTGCGTTTCCACGCGACGGTTTTTGATGATTTCCAAAATTTTGGATTGGCGTTTAGTCTTCATGGTTACACCTTCCTGCTTGACAGCTTTTTATCCAGCGTTTCATAAAACGACTGTTCTTTCACACGAATGAGTAATGCTTCGGTTTGCGAACGCTTCACTTGTATTACCCCGTCGGGCGGAACCGGCAACGCTTCTTCTCCATCGATGGTGACAAACACCGGTACATCCCGCCGATGGCCGGGAATTAAGGTGAGCTGTGCCTGACACGGAAACAAATAGGGCCGAGTGTGCAAAGAATGAGGACAAATGGGAGTGAGCAGCAAACACTCCAATGCCGGGTCCACCACAGGCCCCCCCGCCGACAGCGAATAGGCGGTGGAACCGGTGGGCGTTGCCACAATCACACCGTCGGCCGGATAGGAGGCAATGGGAACCCCGTTGTTTTCCACGCGAATTTCCAACATACGCGACAGGGCCCCGCGGGATACCACCGCTTCGTTAAGGGCGGTGCCATGGCGTTCGCCCTCGGCACTGCTCACGGTGACATCCAGCAACATTCGGTGTTCCACGGTGTATTCACCACGCAACAGGCAAGTAAGTTTATCCAGCTCGTTGCATTCCAACCCGGCCATAAATCCCAACCGGCCGCTGTTGATACCCAGCACCGGCTTTCCGAAAGCGGCAGCGCGTTTGGCACAGTGAATGATAGTGCCGTCGCCGCCCAAAGCAATCACCGCATCGCACGCTGCCAGACAATCGTCGATATCGCGCGGCGGAAATGCCGGATCGGACGGAACAGAAAACGGAATGGCATTTTCGTGCAGAGCCGCACACACCTGCTGAAAGGCCGATTCACCGCCGATGATTTGATAATTGGGAATAACCGCAATATTCATATGGCTCCCCCTTCGTTGGCAAACGCTTCGGACACCAGCCGCCGAATATCCGGCCACACGGTGGTGCCCCCCAGGCGCAACAGCGCCACATATTCAATGTTGCCGGCGCGACGGCCGGCGCCGCCGGTGACAGGCGACGGTGTTACCGCTTCCACGGCACACCCCTGCTCGATGAAAAACTCGCACAGTTCGCGCAAAACGCGACAGTGAACCCGCCAATCGCGCACAATGCCGTTTTTTCCCACATCGGCACGCCCCGCTTCGAATTGCGGCTTGATCAGCAGGAACAAACGCGCTTGCGGTTTGAGAAACGGCAACACCGACGGCAGAACCGCACGCAGTGAAATAAACGATACATCCATGGTGAGCACATCCAGCGAAGCCGGAGCCACCCGTGCGGCCAGTTGGTCCCGGCAACGCACATCGGTGCCGGACATATCCACCACACGCGCATCGGCCTGCAACGAGGGATGCAGTTGGTCGTGACCGACATCTACGGCAAACACCCGCGCCGCACCGTGTTGCAACAGGCAATCGGTAAATCCGCCGGTGGAAGCACCCACATCCATGGCCACAAACCCCGCCGGCAACGGGTCGGTCAGGTGCAGAGCATGGCGAAGTTTGAGCCCACCGCGCCCGACAAATTCATCGGTAGCCGTGCACTGCACCGTGTCGGTTTCGGCCACACGGTGTGCGGGCTTGCATACCACGGTGCCATTCACCGACACTAGTCCCGCCAAAATGCGCTCGCGCGCTTTGTCTCGCCCCGTGGCCATGCCGCGGGCTACCAAGCAAGCATCCAACCGTTGCTCAGTTGCCAAGACTGCTCGCCTCCCTGAGAATACGGCGCACCATGCCGTCGGTATCCAATCCGGCTTGTCGCAGTCCTTCTTCCGCCGTGCAGGAGCCAATCAGGCCTTCCACCGCATACGGTTCATAGGAACCACGATAATGCCGTTCCATTAAAGCGGCGCCGAATTGCTGGGCCAGGCCGCCCTGTCGGGCGCCTTCTTCAAAGAAAATCACGCGCGCATAGGCGGCAGCCGCCGACAGCGCTTCTTCGGGAATGGGAAGGATGCGTGTGAGTTTGAGCACCGACACCGGCTGCTGGGTTTGCACACGGTGTGCGGCTTGCATGGCATTGCCGAATACACGGCCGTAGGTGATAATCAATGTGTTGGCACGCGGTGCACGGAACAGAGTGAACGGCTGCCCGTCCGGCCGATAGGCCGCCAGCGAAGCCGGCTCTTCCCCCTTGGGATAACGCACTGCCGCAATTCCGTCGGTTTGATAGGCCGCTTGGTGAAGCGTGAGTTCCAGTTCGGCAAAGGTGGCCGGTGAAAACACGGTGGTGTGCGGCAAGGTGGACAAAAACGGCACATCGAACAACCCTTGATGGGTTTCCCCGTCGCCAGGCACAATCCCGGCACGGTCAATGGCCAGCACAATGTGATTGTTCATGATGGCAGTGTCGTTAAGCAGCTGGTCGTACGCCCGTTGCAAAAAAGTGGAATACACCGCAAACACCGGCAACGCCCCACCGACAGCCAAGCCGGACGAAAAGGTAACCGCGTGTTCTTCGGCAATTCCCACATCAAAACAGCGTTTGGGATAACGGCGGGCAAATTCGGCCAACCCGGTGCCGCCGGTCATGGCTGCCGTTACCGCGCACAACCGAGAATCCGTTTCGGCCATGCGGCACAAACAAGTTCCCGCAGCCTGCGAAAAGCCGGGCGCCGCCGCGGCGGTTTTACCGGTGTTCACATCAAAGCGGGACACGCCGTGGTAAACATCGGGATTTTGCAACGCATAGTGGCACCCCTGCCCCTTAACAGTAGCCACATGCAACAGCACCGGGCGGTTAAGATTTTTGGCGGTTTGCAATGCGCGAATCAGGTCGCGCAGGTTGTGGCCGTCTACCGGCCCCAAATAGTAGTAACCCATCTCTTCAAACATCGGGCTGCTTTGATAGAGAATATTTTTCAGGCGACATTTGATATGTACCATACCGCGGTACAGCGGTTTGCCGACCAGCGGAATGGCACTGATGAAATTGCCGAAATGGTTTTTGGTTTGCACATAGTGCGGGGACGAACGCAACGAAGCCAAATGGCGCGCCACAAAACCGACATTGCGGTTGATAGACATTTGATTGTCGTTGAGCACCACAATCAAGCGATCGTGGCTACGGCCGGCATTGCACAACCCTTCGTAGGCCAAACCGCCGGTCATGGCGCCATCCCCGATAACCGCCACGGTGTAGCCTTTTTTGCCGGCCAACGCTTTGGCTTTGGCAATGCCGTTGGCCGCAGAAATAGAGGTGCTGCTGTGACCGGCCACGAAAGAATCGTAGGGACTTTCCGACGGCCGCGGGAACCCGGAAATACCGCCCGCTTGCCGCAGTGTATCAAACCGATCGCGACGGCCGGTGAGCAATTTGTGGGCATAGCATTGATGGCCCACATCCCACACAATACAATCATCGGGATAGGTGAATTGGCGATGCAAGGCCACGGTGAGTTCCACCACGCCCAAATTGGAAGCCAGGTGGCCGCC
>CAYMDU010000080.1:0-7824 GCA_964389495.1 uncultured Eubacteriales bacterium | reverse complement strand
AAGGCATCGGCACCGCCATCGTGTCAACATCGAAGGGTGTTATGACCGATAAAAAAGCCCGCAAAGAACATGTGGGCGGCGAAGTCCTCGCATTTGTGTGGTAAGGGGGAGGATGTAAAATGTCGAGAATCGGACGCAAACCCATTACCATTCCCGCCGGTGTTCAGGTGACCCTGAAAGACGGCGTTGTAACGGCAAAGGGTCCCAAGGGTGAACTCACCCAAAAGGTACATCCCAATTTGACCATCACGGTTGAAGGCAACGAAATTTTGGTTTCGCGCCCCAACGACGAGAAAGAAAACCGTGCACTCCACGGCCTGACTCGTACATTGATCAACAACATGGTGCAGGGTGTTGCCACCGGTTTCAGCAAAGAGCTGGAAGTGAACGGTGTCGGCTACCGTGTTGCCAAGCAGGGGAAGGATTTGGTCATGAACCTGGGTTACAGCCATCAGGTGACCGTGAGCGAAATCCCCGGCATCTCCATTGAGGTTCCGAACCCCAACAAAATCATCATCAGCGGTCCCGACAAGCAACTGGTTGGTCAGTTTGCTGCCGAGGTTCGCGAGAAGCGCCCGCCGGAGCCGTATAAGGGCAAGGGCATCAAGTATGTCACCGAGCATATCCGCCGCAAGGAAGGTAAGACCGGTGCCAAGGGCAAGAAGTAAGGAGGAGTGAACAAGCATGGTCAGCAAGAAAGACAGCAACAAGGCGCGCTTGCACCGTCATGTGCGTGTGCGCAGCAAGATTTCCGGCACCGCTGAGTGCCCCCGCTTGAATGTGTTTCGCTCTTTGAATCACATCTATGCCCAAGTGATTGATGATGTCAAAGGCGTCACGATCGTTGCCGCTTCCAGCACGGAAAAATATTTCGGCATGACCGGTGGCAACAAAGCCGCGGCCCGCAAGGTTGGCGAATTGGTTGCCAAGCGTGCTCTGGAAAAGGGTATTGAAACTGTCGTTTTCGACAGAGGCGGTTACATTTATCACGGCCGTGTTCAGGAGTTGGCCGAAGGCGCCCGCGAGGGTGGCCTCAAATTCTAAGGAAGAGGAGGAAATACTTTGGCCAGAAGAGAAGAAATGCACGACGAGTATAACGAAACCGTCGTTGCCATCAATCGCGTTAGCAAGACCGTCAAGGGCGGCCGTGTGATGAAATTCGCCGCACTGGTGGTTGTGGGCGATGGCAAAGGCACCGTGGGCTTCGGCACCGGCAAAGCCGGCGAAGTTCCGGATGCCATCCGCAAGGGCATCGAGGATGCGAAAAAGCATTTGGTGAAGGTTTCTCTGAAAGGAAACACCATTCCCCACGAGGTTATCGGTGCTTTTGGTGCCGGCCGTGTGTTGATGAAACCCGCTGCTCCCGGTACCGGTTGTATTGCCGGCGGTGCAGTGCGTGCGGTGGTGGAGGCTGCCGGTATCAAAGATATCCGTACAAAGGCTCTCCGCTCCAACAACCCCTACAATGTTGTCAGTGCTGCGATGAACGGCCTGATGCAGTTGCGCAGTGCCGAAGAGGCGGCTGCTATCCGTGGCAAAACTGCCAAGGAAATCTTAGGTTAACAGGAGGGCATACCAATGGCTAAAAAGGCAAAAGAGGCGACTCTGACCGTGAAGCTGGTTCGCAGCCTGATCGGTTCCAAGAAAGATCAGATTGCCACTGCCAATTCGTTGGGTCTGCGTAAGATCGGCGACACCGTGTGCCAACCGGCTAACGCTGCGACTCAGGGTAAGGTGGCAAAAATCATCCACCTCGTCGAGGTAACAGAAGAATAACCAAATCGAGCAAGGAGGTGCGAATATTATGAAGCTGCAAGAGCTTTCTCCGGCGCCCGGTTCTGTTCGGGAGTCTAAGAGAATCGGCAGAGGTCATGGTTCCGGCCAAGGCAAAACCGCGGGTAAAGGTCACAAAGGCCAAAAGGCTCGTGCCGGTCGCGGAATGCGCGTTGGTTTTGAAGGCGGCCAGATGCCTTTGCAAAGACGAATCCCCAAAAGAGGTTTCGTGAACATTTTTGCAACCAACTACGCCACGATCAACATTGCGGCCCTCAATGCGTTTGAGGACGGTGCCGTTGTGGATGTGGAAGCAATGAAGAACGCCGGTCTTGTGAAAAAGACCTATGACGGTGTGAAGGTATTGGCCAACGGGTCGTTGACCAAGAAACTGACTGTGAAAGCAGCAGCCTATTCTGAAGCAGCTAAGGCGAAGATCGAAGCTGCGGGCGGAAAGGCTGAGGTGATCTAACGTGTTTCAGACTCTGCGGAACGCTTGGAAGATCACTGACCTGCGCAAAAAAATCCTGTACACTCTGTTTATTGTGCTGATTTTCCGTATCGGCTCGGCCATCACCGTTCCTTTTGTGGATGTGGAGGCACTGACCGAAGCGGTGGCCAATATCGGAGGTAACGGGGCAAGTTTCATGGATTACTTAACCATGATTTCCGGCGGCGGTTTTTCGGATGCCAGCATTTTTGCATTGTCGATCACGCCGTATATCAATGCCAGCATTATTATTCAATTGCTGACAGTGGCCATTCCGAAGCTGGAACAGCTGTCCAAAGACGGCGAAGCCGGCCGGAAAGTGCTCGGAAAAATCACCCGCTTTGTTACGGTGGGCTTGGGCTTGCTCTTGGGCGTGGCCTACTATTTCATGTTGCGGTACAACCGCAACTACGGCAATGTGCTTGTTGAAGAAGCTCAAAACGGATTCAACGCTTGGTTTGCCGCAATAGTAATCATTGCCTGCTTTGTCGCCGGTTCCGCACTCATCATGTGGTTGGGCGAGCAAATTAACGAAAAAGGAATCGGTAACGGCATTTCCATTTTGCTGTTTGCCGGTATCCTGTCCAGTATTCCGTCGGCTGCCCGCACACTGTGGGCGTGGTTCTACGATGCCGGTATTGCCATGTTGGGCCAAAGCTCCGATGCCATCAAAAACATTATTTTGGTGCCGGTTGTGTTGCTCATCTTTTTGGCAATTATCGGGCTTATCGTGTTTATCACCGATGCGGAACGCCGCATTCCCGTACAATATGCCAAGCGTGTTGTCGGGCGGAAGATGTACGGTGGGCAGAACACATTTATTCCGATCAAAGTCAATATGTCCGGTGTTATGCCGATCATTTTGGCGTCGTCGATTGTGTCGCTTCCCTCGATTCTGGCTACTTTCTTTGGCTGGGAGGACAACTGGTTCCTGAATGCCTTTAAGCAAAATAGCTGGGTTTACATTCTTCTTTATTTCGTGTTGATCATAGGTTTCGCCTTCTTCTATGTCACCATTCAGTATAATCCGGTGGAGATGGCCAATAATCTCCGTAAAAATTCGGGTGCCATTCCGGGCTACCGTCCGGGGAAACCCACTTCGGATTATATCAAGCGTGTTTTGAACAAGGTAACCTTGATCGGCGCACTGTTCCTTGGCTTTATCGCGTTGTTCCCCAGCCTGTTCGGCAAGGTCAGCGGATTCTACGGCCTGACTTTGGGCGGTACTTCCGTTATGATCGTGGTCGGCGTGGCTTTGGAAACCACACAGCAGATTGAAAGCCAAATGATGATGCGCCACTACAAAGGCTTCTTGGAGTAACAACTCATCCGAATTGTAAAGTAGGCTGTTTTTCGCCCGTCCGGCCAAAAGCCGGACGGCGAGAATGGCTTGCATGGCAGAGAAAGAGAGGGTTTCTTATGAAGCTGATTCTATTGGGTGCCCCGGGTGCCGGCAAAGGCACACAGGCTGAAATCATCAGTGAGCACCTGAGCATTCCCACAATTTCCACGGGTAATATTATCCGTGAAGCGCTGAAAAGCGGCACGGAAATGGGGCAGAAAGCAAAGGAATATATGGATTCGGGGCGGCTGGTTCCCGACGAGGTTGTCATCGGCATTATCCGCGACCGCCTGTCGCAAGCCGATTGCCAAAACGGATTCATTCTGGACGGCTTTCCGCGTACCATTCCGCAAGCCGAGGCACTTGACCGCATGGGTGTGGAGATTGACCGCGTAATCGATATCGAGGTTGCGGACGAAACCATTGCCCGGCGTGTATCGGGTCGCCGTGTTTGCCCCGCGTGCGGTGCATCCTACCATCTCGACTATAAAAAGCCGGCGGTGGCGGATGTGTGCGACAAGTGTGGCAGCACCCTTGTTCAGCGCAAGGACGACCATCCGGACACCGTTCGGGAGCGCTTGCAGGTATATCATGATCAAACCGAACCGCTGAAAGACTATTACAGCCGTTGCGGCAAGCTGGTTATCGTGGAAGGTCAGGAAGAAGTTTCCGAAACCACCAAGTTAACATTGGCTGCTGTTGAGGAATAAGATTATGATTTCCATAAAAAACAGCCGAGAGCTTTCCATGATGCGGGAAGCGTGTATCATCTCGGCGCGGGCGCTAAAGCTGGCCGGCGAAGCGGTTGAACCCGGTGTAACAACCGGTGAAATCGATCGAATTATTCGCCGTTATATTGAAAGTCAGGGCGCCAAGCCCAACTTTCTGGGATACGGGGGATTTCCCGCCAGCGCCTGTATTTCGGTGAACGAAACGGTTATCCACGGCATACCGGGCAATCGCGTTATCAAGGCGGGCGATATTGTCAGCATTGATGTGGGCGCGTATTTCAACGGTTTTAACGGTGATAACGCCGCCACCTTCCCGGCCGGAGATATCTCGCCGGAGGCGGAACGGTTGTTGGCAACAACCAAAGAAAGCTTGCACGAAGGAATTGCGCAAGCGGTTGCGGGCAATCGAATCGGCGATATCGGTTCGGCTGTTCAACGGTATGTCGAGATGCGTGGTTACTCGGTTGTACGGCAATTTGTCGGCCACGGAGTAGGCACGAATCTGCACGAAGACCCCAGCGTCCCCAACTTCGGTACTCCCGGTCGCGGTCCGCGACTGTTGCCGGGAATGACCTTAGCCATTGAGCCTATGATCAATATGGGCGGTCCGGAGGTTCGAGTCTTGAAGGACGGATGGACGACGGTTACGCAGGACGGTAAGCTGTCTGCTCACTTTGAGCATACAATTGCTATTACGCAAGACGGCCCGGTGATTATGACCATGCCGTAATGAGAGGGAGGAGCCCGCATGTCCAAGTCGGATGTTATCGAACTGGAGGGTGTCGTGGTTGAGGCTTTGCCGAACGCGCAGTTTCAGGTGGAGCTTCCCAACGGCCATCAAATTCTCGCACATATCTCCGGTAAATTGCGCATGAACTTCATTCGCATTTTGCCGGGTGACAAGGTCACAGTGGAGATGTCTCCGTACGATTTGACCAAAGGTCGAATCACATGGAGAACGAAATAAGGTTGAGAGCCGCCAAGCGCGCGGGTCAAAGACCACAACGGTAAAAGCATAAAAGGAGGTATTTTCATGAAAGTCAGACCTTCTGTCAAGAAAATCTGCGAAAAATGCAAGATCATCAAGCGCAAGGGCCGCATCATGGTCATTTGCGAGAACCCCAAGCACAAGCAGCGTCAGGGCTGACGCAGACTGAAGCCGCCCCTCGGCGGCATAACCGAAAGGAAGGATATATATGGCACGTATTGCTGGTGTTGACCTGCCCCGCGACAAGCGCGTGGAGATCGGTCTGACCTACATCTACGGTATCGGCCGTAAAACGGCAAACGACATTTTGGCGGCTTCCGGCGTGAATCCGGATACCCGCGTGCGGGACCTGACGGAGGACGAGGTTTCGAAGCTGCGTGAGTACATCGACCACAACTGCGTGGTGGAAGGCGACCTGCGCCGCGACATCGCGTTTGACATCAAGCGCCTGATCGAAATCGGTAGTTATCGCGGTCTGCGTCATCGCAAGGGCCTGCCGGTTCGCGGCCAGCGTTCCAAGACGAACGCTCGTACGCGCAAGGGCCCGAAGAAGACCATTGCTAACAAGAAGAAGTAAGCAGGAGGGATATTGAGAATGGCTGCTGCAAAGACAACGGCGAAAAAAGGTACTGTCCGCCGCAAGGAACGGAAAAATATTGAGCGTGGCGCCGCACATATCCAGTCCACATTCAACAACACGATTGTGACAATTACGGATACGCAAGGCAACGCATTGTCGTGGGCGAGCGCCGGCGAGTTGGGCTTCCGCGGTTCGCGGAAATCCACTCCTTTCGCAGCTCAAACAGCTGCGGAAACCGCTGCAAAAGCGGCGATGGAGCACGGCTTGAAGACGGTTGAGGTCTATGTTAAGGGCCCCGGTGCCGGACGCGAAGCGGCGATCCGTGCGCTGCAAACGGCGGGATTGGATGTCACCATGATTAAAGATGTGACTCCGGTTCCGCACAACGGATGCCGTCCTCCCAAAAGAAGACGCGTATAACACGAGAAAGCAGGAGGTGCAACCATTATGGCAAGATATACCGGTGCGGTGTGCAGACTTTGCCGCCGTGAAGGACAGAAATTGTTTTTGAAAGGTGAGCGTTGCTACACTGCGAAATGTGCACTCAGCCGTCGGGCCTATGCCCCCGGCCAGCACGGTCAGGCTCGCAACCGCAAGGTTTCCGAGTATGGCAAGCAGCTGCGCACAAAGCAGTTTGTAAGACGCTACTATGGTGTTTTGGAAGGCCAATTCCGTCATTACTTTGAATTGGCTTCTAAAATGCAAGGCGTGACGGGTGAAAACCTGCTTCGCTTGTTGGAATCCCGTTTGGATAATGTCGTCTATCGTTTGGGTTTTGCCAGCTCTCGCGCCGAAGCGCGTCAGTTGGTGACTCAGGGCCATTTTACGGTTAACGGCCGCAAAGTGAACATTCCCTCCTTCCTGACGAAAGCCGGCCAGGTGGTGGCGGTGAAAGAAACCAGCCGCTCGTTAGAAAAAATGAAGGCTATTTCCGAGGCAAACAGCTCTCGTCCGGTTCCGAAGTGGCTGGAATTGAATCGCGATGCGTGGGAAGCCAAGATTGTGGCTGTTCCCAACCGCGAGGACATCGATCTGCCTGTTGAGGAAACGCTGATTGTCGAGTTGTACTCGAAGTAATAGCCGCTGCGCCGCATAGGCGTTGTTTGAACAACATCGCGGACGGTGTAGCCGCTTTTCAGCGGCGAGCCTCCCATGGACTATAAGGAGGGTTTTGAATGATTGAGATTGAAAAGCCCCGCATTGAAGCATTGGATCTCGCACCCGACGGTACCTACGGCAAGTTCGTTGTGGAACCGTTGGAAAGAGGATACGGCACCACTTTGGGCAACAGCCTGCGCCGTGTGTTGCTTTCCTCTTTGCCGGGTGTGGCAGTAACTTCCGTTAAAATCGAAGGTGTGCTGCATGAATTCTCCACAATCGAAGGTGTTCAGGAAGATGTCACCGAGATTGTGCTGAATATCAAAGACTTGGTACTTAAAATCAACGGCGACGGTCCCAAAACCGTTTACATCGAAGCCGAAGGCCCCGGCGAAGTTACCGCCAGCTCGATCAAGTGCGACAGCGAGGTTGAGATTTTGGAGCCGGACACCCACATTGCCACATTGGCAGAGGGCGGTCGGTTGTTTATGGAAATCACGCTGGACAAAGGTCGCGGCTATGTGCCGGCCGAGCGGAACAAGCAGATCATGCAGCCGGTTATCGGTGTGATTCCGGTGGACTCCATCTATACGCCGGTGGTGAAGGTGAACTATGCCGTGAGCAACACGCGTGTGGGCCAAATCACCGACTACGACAAGCTGAGCTTGGAAGTTTGGACCAACGGCACCATTTCGGCGCAAGAAGCCGTTTCGTTGGCTGCCAAGATTATCACCGACCACTTGCAGTTGTTTGTTGACCTGTCCGGTGAAGCGTTTGCCGGCGATTCCGTTATGGTGGAGAAGGACGACAAGGGCAAGGAAA
>CAYMDU010000079.1:0-7966 GCA_964389495.1 uncultured Eubacteriales bacterium | reverse complement strand
AAACGGCAGCGGCAAAACCACGCTGATGAATATGATTTCCGGCATCTATTTTCCGGATGAGGGGCACATTTTTATTAACGGTGAGGAAGCGGTTATCGCTTCGCCGCGCGATGCGTTTGATTACAAAATCGGCATGATTCATCAGCATTTCAAGCTGGTGGATGTGTTCACGGCAACCGAAAACATTGTGCTGGGTCTGAATGAAAGCGGCCGCTACGACCTGAAAGCCGCGGAAAAGCGTGTGCAGGAAATCAGTGAACGGTATGGCTTTGAAGTGGACCCGCGCAAAAAGATTTACACCATGTCGGTTTCGGAAAAGCAAACGGTGGAAATCATTAAGGTGCTGTATCGCGGTGCCGATATTTTGATTTTGGACGAACCGACGGCGGTGCTGACTCCGCAGGAAACGCAAAAGCTGTTTGCGGTGTTGCGGCGCATGCGCGACGACGGCAAGGCGATTATCATTATCACGCACAAGCTGCACGAGGTGCTCAGCCTTTCCGACCGGGTATCGGTGTTGCGCAAAGGCGAATATGTGGGCACCGTGAACACGGCGGAAACCAACGAAGCCGAGCTGACGGAAATGATGGTTGGCAAAAAAATCAGCCTGAACATCCACCGCGGCGATCCGAAGGACCCGGTTGACCGTTTGATAGTGAAAGATATCAGTTGCATCAACCGCCAAGGCGTTTCGGTGCTGGACGATGTTAGTTTCACGGCGCGTTCGGGCGAGATTTTGGGTATTGCCGGCATTGCCGGTTCCGGGCAACGCGAGCTTTTGGAAGCCATTGCCGGATTGCAGCATTTAACACAAGGCGATATTTACTACCAAGATCCCAAAACGGGCAACACCGAGGATTTGCGCAACAAAACGCCGCTGCAAATTCGCGAATTGGGTGTGCGCCTGTCGTTTGTTCCGGAAGACCGGCTGGGCATGGGCCTGGTTGGCAATATGGATATTGTGGATAACATGATGTTGCGCAGTTACCGCAAAGGGCACAGCATTTTCCTGGAACGCAAAGCACCGCGCGACTTGGCCGAGCATATTATTGACGAATTGGAAGTGGTGACTCCCAGCGCCAACACACCGGTTCGGCGGTTGTCGGGCGGCAATGTACAAAAAGTGCTGGTGGGCCGTGAGATTGCGGCTTCTCCCACGGTGCTGATGGCAGCGTATCCGGTGCGCGGTTTGGATATTAACTCGTCCTACACCATCTACAATTTGCTGAATGAGCAAAAAGAAAACGGTGTGGCGGTTATTTTTGTGGGTGAAGATTTGGATGTGCTGCTGGAACTGTGCGACCGCATTTTGGTGATTGGTTCCGGCCGTGTAACAGGCCTGGTGGATGCGCGTACCACCACCAAGGAAGAAATCGGCCTGCTGATGACAAAAACGGCAGATAGCCACGGAGGTGAAACCGCATGAAAACCAAAGCAATGAGTAATCACCGAAAAGAACCGCTGATTCACATTGCCAAGCGCGACGACATGGTGTGGTGGAAAGCGTGGCTGATTCGCTTGTCGGCCATTGTCATCGGTATGTTGTTGGTGGGCGTGCTGTGTTCGCTGCTAACCGGCGAAGAGTTTTTCAACATCTACACCATCATGCTGCGCGGTACCTTCGGCCGTTTGCTGGAAGGGCGCACCAGCATGCTGTGGCGCTATTTGCAACAGGTGGCTATTTTGCTGTGTTTGGCATTGGCGGTGACACCGGCCTACAAAATGAAATTCTGGAATTGCGGTGCCGAAGGGCAGGCACTTATCGGCGGGTTGGCTGCCATGGTGTGTATGATGAAATTGGGCAACAGCGTTCCCAATGCCCTGCTGATTGTGATTGTGATTGTTTCCAGCATTGTGGCCGGTGCCGTGTGGGGCGTGATTCCCGCGTTTTTTGCCGCGCAATACCGCACCAACGAAACGCTGTTCACTTTGATGATGAACTATGTGGCCACGCAGATTGTGGCCTACTATGTGAACATTTCCAGCGCCGGCTCGCAAATCATCAAGCCGGTGTCCACAGGTGCGTTGCCGGTGATCGGCGGCCAGCCGTATTTGCTGAATATTGTGGTGGTGGCCGTTTTAACGGTGGCCATGTTTGTGTATTTGAAGTACAGCAAACACGGTTATGAAATTTCCGTGGTGGGCGAGAGCCGCAACACCGCCAAATACATCGGCATCAATGTGCGCACGGTGATCATTCGCACCATGCTGATTTCCGGTGCCGCTTGCGGCGTGGCCGGCATGTTGCTGGTGGCCGGAACCGACCATTCCATTAACACGAACACAATTGGCGGGCAGGGCTTCACAGCTATCATGATTTCGTGGCTGGGCCAGTTTAATCCGTTTATCATGGCGCTGATGTCGGCGTTGGTGATTTTCCTGGAAACCGGCGCCGGCAAAGTGGCCGACTCCTTTTTCCTGAACAGTGCCTTGGCAGACATTGTTTCCGGCATTGTTATTTTGTTTCTGGTGGGTTGTGAATTCTTTATTCACTACACCGTGAAATTCCGTCATTCCAAAAAGGAGGGTGAAGCATGATCAGTTCGTTTATCAGCAGTGCCATTCCTTTGGGCGTCCCGTTGCTCTACGGTTCCACCGGCGAAATTCTCACCCAAAAATCCGGGCATCTCAACCTGGGTGTTCCCGGTATTATGTATGTGGGCGGTATCGGCGGCGTTATCGGCGCGTTTTTGTATGAAAACGCCTGCGGCAACGACATTGCCAACATGAACCCCGCGCTGGCGATTCTCATTCCGCTGTTGGTGTCGATTGTTTGCTCAACGCTGATGGGGTTGCTGTATAGCTTTATGACGGTGACGCTGCGTGCCAATCAAAATGTGACCGGTTTGGCCATCACCACCTTCGGTGTCGGCATCGGCAACTTTTTCGGCGGCTCGCTCATCAAATTGGTGGACAGCGACATGCCCTCCATCATTCTCACCAAAACCGGTTCCTTTTTCCGCACCAGCCTGCCGTTTGCCGACGATTTGGGTTGGTTTGGCGAAATTTTCCTTTCGCACGACTTTTTAACCTATGGGTCCATTTTGGTTGCCCTGGTGATGTCGCTGGTGCTTAACCGCACACGCGTGGGCCTGAATTTGCGTTCGGTGGGCGAAAATCCCGCCACCGCCGATGCCGCCGGCATCAATGTGACCCGGTATAAGTATTGCGCCACCTGCATTGGCGCGGCGATTGCCGGATTGGGCGGGTTGCAATATGTGATGGCCTATGCCAACGGCGTGTGGTCGAACGACGCATTCGGCGACCGCGGCTGGATGGCGATTGCTTTGGTGATTTTCGCCCTGTGGAAGCCCACCATGGCGATTTTCGGTTCGTTCTTCTTTGGCGCGCTGTGCAATATCACCTTCTATGCCGAAGGGTTGGGCACCTTGAAAGAACTGTTCTACATGTTGCCGTATGTGGTGACGATTTTGATTTTGATTATCACCAGCATGCGCAAAAAGCGCGAGCATCAGCCGCCGGCCGGCTTGGGCCTGCCCTATTTCCGCGAGGAACGGTAACAAAAACGGGTAAACGGGTATCGGTTATGAAAACCGATACCCGTTTTTTAAAACATATCGCCCAGGTCTTCCATCAGTCCGCTCAAATTTTTAAGTGCCTTGCCGGCGGTTCGTTTCAGGCCTTTTTTTCCGTTGTGCACGTATTGGTTGGCAACCGCGCCCGCCATGCAACCGACAACCAATCCCAGCCCCATTCCTTTGGCAAATTTCATAAGGCTTTTGCTCATACTGTTCGTTCCCTCCCTTGTGTGATTAGCATATCCCACCGGTTTCCAAAAATACGCGGTTTTTCACCGGGAGGGCTTGATAAATTTCAAAAAAGTGATATAGTTAATGATAGGTTATATTGCAACAGGAGGGGTTGCTTGTGGTACGCCGAACACAGCGGGATTTGTGCAACGAACCGGTGTTTTCCGGCATGTTCTTTTATGCACTGCCGCTTATCGCCACGGGGATTTTGCAGGTGTTGTACAATTCCGCCGCCACCATGGTGGTTGGCCAATTCGCCGGCGACGAGTCGTTGGCAGCAGTGGCTTCCACCAACGCTTTCATCAATTTGCTGGTGAACCTGTTTATGGGGCTGAGCACGGGCATTCTCACCGTGGTGGCACGGCACATCGGCGCCAAGCACACCAAAGAACTGCAACGCAGTATTCACACCGCCATGCCGCTGGCCGTGATTTGCGGGGTGTTGCTGATGGCGATTGGCCTGTTGGTGGCCGAACCGGTGTTGCGCCTGATGGGTACCGGCGAAGAAGGCTCCACCGTGTTTGCCAAAGCGGTGCTGTACACGCGCATCTACTTTTTGGGAACGCCCGCCTTTTTGGTGTACAATTTCGGCGCGGCCGTTCTTCGCGCAGCAGGGGACACCAAGCGCCCGTTGATTTACCTAACGGTATCGGGCATTTTGAATGTGATTCTCAATTTGGTGCTGGTGATTGTCGCTCACATGGATGTGGCGGGCGTTGCCGTTGCCACCGTTGTGTCGCAATATGTGTCGGCAGTGTTGGTGGTGCTGTGCCTGATGCGTGAAACCGGCGATATTCGTTTTTGTCCGTCGCGCATGTGTTTGGACCGCCGCCAACTGTTTGAAATTTTGCGCATCGGAATTCCCACCGGTTTGCAATCGTCCATGTTTTCTGTGTCCAACGCCATCATGCAATCCACGGTGAACACCTTTGGCGACATGTTCGTGGCCGGTGCCGGTGCGGCGGGGCAGCTGGAAAACTTCTTGTACACGGCAATCAACGCCTATTCCACCACGACCACGGCGTTCACCAGCCAAAATTTCGGGGCGCACAAAAAAAGCCGTATCCGCAGCACCTTGCGCTATGGCCATTTGCTCAGTTTGGCCACATGCCTGTCCATCAGTGCCCTGATTTTGGTGTTTCACATGCCGTTGCTTCGCATTTTCACTTCGTCGCCCGAAGCCATTGCGGCGGGGAGCATTCACCTGACGGTGATTGTCAGCACCGTGTTTTTGGACGGCGCGTTGCAAGTGCAAGTGGGGTATTTGCGCGGGTTCGGATTTTCGCTGGTTCCCACATTAACCTTGCTGGTGGGCACTTGCGGGTTGCGCGTTGTGTGGATTTTGCTGATTTTCCCGTACATCGGCGGCACATGGGACATGCTGTTTTTCAGCTACCCCATCACATGGAGTGTCACCCTGATTGCCAGCGTGCTGTATTCGCACCACGCGGTTCGCCGCATGCTTCGTAGCTTTCAAAACAACGAAACCAACGAGCCGGCTTCTCGGCCGATGGCTACCTGACAAAAATTCTCCCGCGCCGGCAACCGGTGCGGGAGAATTGTGTTTCCCCGAAAATTATTGTTCCAACGCTTGGCGCAATGCCGTTGCCAGTTGGTCGGGACAGGAGGTGGGCTTTATGCCGCAGCGAATACCGGCCAAACGGCGAATGGCTTCTTCGGCCGGCATGCCTTCCACCAAAGCAGCCACTCCTTGGGTGTTACCGGAACAGCCGCCTTCGAAACGGACATTGCGAACCAGGCCGTTTTCCAAATCGAAGGTGATGGACCGCGAACAAACGCCGCGGGTGATGTATTTTTTGGTCATGGTGAAGGCTCCTTTCACGCGGGGGTGCGTTTTAGTTTGTAGGCCAGCAGAGCGTTAACCCGCTCATCTGGCACCGATACCGAACCGAGCGGCCGCACCGTGCGGGCATACATGCCGTGGAAATCCGAACCGCCGGTGGCCAGCAAACCGTGTGAGTCGGCAAAGGCCAGCAACTGTTCGGTTTGTTCGGCGGTGTGGGTGTGATGCCACGCTTCCACGCCGTCCAGACCCAGCGCGGTTAGTTCTTCCAGCAGCGCTTCGTTGTGATAGCTGTGCGGATGGGCCAGAACAGCAATACCCCCCGCTTCGTGAATGGCGGTGAGCACATCGCGCACATCGGGGTATTCCACCGTGGAGCGTACGCTGCCGTTTTCACCGAACAGCTTTTCGTACAAATCGCCGTAGATGCTGTCGGCGTAGCCGGCATCCACCAGCGCATGCATGATGTGTTGCCGATAAATGCTGGTGCTGCCTGCCGCACATTTGGCCACCAAATCCGATGTGATGGGGTAGTAGCGCATCACTTTGCGAATCATTTCCAGCCCGGCGGCACGGCGGCTTTCGCTGGTGCGGCGGCAAATGCCTTCCAGCCGGTCGGGATATTCGCAACGGTAGCAAAGCAAGTGGGCTTTGTTGCCGCGTTCGTTGTCCCGCGTGGAAAATTCAATGCCGTGAATTACGCGCACGCCCATGCGCCGCCCCAACATCACGGCGCGAGTGGCCCCCGCCGCGTTGTCGTGATCGGTGATGGCCAGCGCCGACAATCCGCGCCGTTTGGCAATTCCCAAAACATCTTCAATCCCCAGGGAGCCATCGGAAATTTTTGTGTGACAGTGCAAATCGCTTGCCAAGATAATACCCTCCTGCGGCAACAGCCGCCATAACCTAACTGTGTTTGTCTTTCTTACCTATTATACACCATGTGCCCGTTAAAAGGCAAGCAAATTTGCGGTTTTTCTTGCTTTTTCGTGAGAAATGAGGTAAAATAAAAGTGTTGATTTTGCATATGGTAGTAAAGGATGTGACAATATGGACGCAGCCGTTCCCCGAAGTAGAAAGCAAATCATAAAACAGGCGGTTTGCGCCCCGATTGGCAACGCAAGGTAGCACACAGGTGCCTTGTGCAGCCTTGTGTGCGTGTGCCTCCTGTTTTGCCGGAACAGGAGGTTTTATTTATGACAACATGGCTCATTCCCCTTGGAAAAACACTCACCGAACAACTGGCCGCCGGCCGGTTCGATGCTGCCCGCACCTTGCTTCTTTCGTTGGAACCCGTGGATATTGCGGCGCTCATCACCGATTTGCCGGCCGAGCAGGCCCTGCCGGCCTACCGCTTGTTGCCGAAAACGCTGGCAGCCGACACTTTTTCCTATTTGGAACCGGATGTGCAAGAAGCCCTGCTGCGGTTGTTCACCACCCACGAAATCACCGCGGTGATGCAAGGCCTGTACGATGACGACGCCGCCGACTTGCTGGAAGAACTGCCCGCCGGCGTGGTGAAACGGTTGCTGAAAACGGTGTCGGCCGAAGAGCGGCGCACCCTGAATCAGCTGTTGCGCTATCCCGAAGACAGCGCCGGCAGCGTGCTCACCACCGAATTTGTCGATTTGAAATCCGACATGACTGTGGCCGCCGCGTTTCGCTACATTCGTGCCTGCGGGCCGGATAAGGAAACCGTGTACACCTGCTATGTCACCGATGCCGACCGCCACCTGAAAGGCATGCTCACGGTGCGTGAATTGCTGCTGGCCGACGAAAACGAACTGGTGGGCGATTTAATGCGCCGCCAGGTGCAGTCGGTGCGCACCACCGAAGACCGCGAAGTGGTGGCACGGCTCTTTGCACGGTACGATTTGATGGCCCTGCCCGTGGTGGACAGCGAAGAACGGCTGGTGGGCATCATCACCGTGGACGATGTGGTGGACATTCTGCAAGAAGAAGCCACCGAAGACATGGAAAAAATGGCGGCCATCACCCCCACCGACAAACCCTATTTAAAAACCGGTGTGGTGGAAACCTATCGCACCCGTATTCCGTGGTTGTTGTTGCTGATGGTGTCGGCCACTTTCACCAGCATCATCATCACCTCGTTTGAAAACGCCTTGGCCGCATCGGTGGCACTCACCGCCTTTATCCCCATGCTGATGGATACCGGCGGCAACAGTGGCAGTCAGTCGTCGGTTACCGTGATTCGCATGTTGGCGCTGGACGAACTGCACCTGCGCGATATTGGGCGGGTGCTGTGGAAAGAATTTCGCGTGGCACTCATGTGCGGCATCACCTTGGCCGCCGCTATGTACCTCAAACTCATGTTGCTGGACCGCCCGCTTCTCGGCATTGCCATCAGCGACAAAGAGGCTCTGGTGGTGTG
>CAYMDU010000078.1:0-8046 GCA_964389495.1 uncultured Eubacteriales bacterium | reverse complement strand
CAAAGAACATTTGTTCTTTCAGTATACCCGATTTTTCCCGTTCTGTCAAGGTGGGTATTGACAAACCTTCGGCAAAAACGATATACTTATTTCACAGCAAAAGGAGAGTGGTTTTATGGCACTGGAACGAACGATATACGGCACCTTGCCAAACGGCACGCCCGTGGAACAAATCACACTGTCGCGCACCGGCGGTCTCACGGTTTCCTGCATCACCTATGGCGCAACGCTCACCGCCCTGAAAGTCGGCGGAACGGATGTGATTTTGGGTTACAATTCACTGGACGAATACCGACAAGACACCGCCTCGCTGTGTGTCACGGTGGGACGCTATGCCAACCGCATCGCCAACGGGCGCTTTTCGCTCAACGGCGTTACCTACGATGTGGGGCGCAACGAAACCGCGCGGCAAGGGCATTTGCACGGCGGCACGGTGGGATTTCAAGCCAAAAACTGGGAAGTCACACAATGCGAAGATAACGCCGTTACGCTGTCGTTGCTGTCCCCCGACGGCGACATGGGCTATCCGGGCACTCTTCGGGTGTCGGTTCGCATGGCACTTGACACGCCCAACGCCCTTTCTCTTGCCTATCACGCCGCGTCCGACAAAGACACGGTTATCAACCTCACCAATCACGCCTATTTCAATTTGAACGGCTACAACGGCGGCGACATTTTGGACACCGAATTGCAAATTCATGCTTCGGCCATTTTGCCGGTGAACGACCGTTTGATTCCCACCGGCGCGTATTTGCCCGTGGAAAACACCCCGTTTGATTTTCGGAAACCCAAGCCCATCGGCCGCGATATTCAGTCACCGCACGAGCAACTGGCAATCGGCGGCGGCTACGACCACAACTTCATACTCGACGGCTACCCTGCGTTTCGTCCCGCCGTTTATGCCCGTTCGCCGCGCACCGGTATTCGAATGGTGTGCAGCACCGATCAGCCGGGGGTGCAACTGTACACGGGGAACTTTTTGAACACCGCCGTCGGAAAAGGCGGGGCCATGACTCCCCGCCAGGGCTTTTGCCTGGAAACGCAGCATTTCCCAGACAGTCCCAATCATCCCGCTTTCCCCAGCACCCTGTTGCGTGCCCATCAGGAATTCACCAGCACCACGGTGTACGAATTTTTATAAAATCGGTATATTGCCTCCTTTGTCGGTCCATACTGAACGGCAAGGGAGGCGTTTATTATGTCTGTTGAATTTAAAAACAGCGAAACCAAAGGAAACCTTATGCGCGCATTTGCCGGAGAAAGTCAAGCGAGAAACCGCTACACATTCGCCGCCGAAGAAGCCCGCAAACAAAATCTGTATGTTGTTGAAGCCGTGTTCCGCTTTACGGCCGACCAAGAGAAAGAGCACGCCGGTATCTTTTACAAGCATCTAACCGAGCTTGCCGGCGAAACCATCCACATCGACGGTGGGTATCCCGTGGATATTTCGCCGTCGATTGCCCAGTTGCTTCGCAACGCGCATCACAACGAATACGAGGAATACAGCGATGTGTACAAGCATTTCGGCGATACAGCCGCGCAAGAGGGGTTCACGCAAATTGCTTCCTCCTTTCACCGAATTGCCGCCATTGAAAAAACGCACGGTGACCGGTTTCAGGCCTTTGCCGAGATGCTGGAAAGCAACCGCCTGTTTGTGTCGGATGTGGAGTGCGAATGGATGTGTCTGAATTGCGGGCACCGGTTTACCGGCAAAGAGGCACCGCCTCAATGCCCGGTGTGCGAACACGACCGCGGATACTTTGTTCGCCTCACATTGGCACCGTACACGGAATTGAACATGCTGAAATAGGTTATTCATCGTAACAAAGCCGACAGTCCCGCAGGTACTGTCGGCTTTTGTTGGTTTGTGTGTTTAATAGGCGGATACGGATTGCACACGGAAAGTGGCTGTTTTCAGCTTGGCCGCCGTGTTGCTGTCCACCAATGTGAAAGCGGTACATTCTTGGCTTTGCCCCGCGTTCAAATTGCTGACATACACCGTGTCGGTGGTGATACGCGAACCGTTGGCATCAATCGCTTCAATTTGCACCGAAAACGACTTGGCTTCGCCGCTTTTGTTAGTTAAGGTTACCGGCAGTTCGGTATCGGTTAAATAGCTGCCTTCCTCGATTGCAAAGTCACCCAGCACCACATCCAGAGAGCTTTTCAGCAGCTCTTCGGTGTTATCACCCGACATATCGCTCAGCGAATTGTTCAAATTGTTCACCGCATCGTTAATGCCGTCAACCGCTTTGCCCAACGCGGCAATCGAAACCACGGCATACACCAATGTGATCAGGCCCAAAACCAAACCGGTAATCGCCTTCCCCACGCCCGCTTTGCGGCACAGAGACACCACACCGAAAATCGCAGCCAAGGCTCCCAGCAGCAACGCCACATACCCCAGCAACGGCACAAAGGCAATGCACAGCCCCACAATTCCCAACACCAAAGATGCTGTTGCCATTCCCGACTTTTTCTTTTCCATAACCATTCCTCCTTCAAAATATCCCATATCGGGATATTTTGATTATACCAAAGTGGGATAATCTTGTCAAGAGGTATTGTGTATGAGAATTAAAGAATTACGAAAAGCCAAAGGCATTTCCCAACTGAAATTGGCCATGGATTTGAACACCAGTCAAAACACCATCAGTCGCTATGAAACGGGCGAGCGCGAACCAGGCATTTCCGAGCTGATAAAATTGGCGGATTATTTCCATGTGTCGGTGGACTATTTAATCGGGCGAACAAATGAGAACCGCTAATCCGGCAGCAACAGAGCGGGCAGTTATTGGCAATGAAAAATGTTACACTCACTTGTAATATTCACAAGTATGTGATAAAATAACAACCCGGTTTACATATTTCCCCAAAAACCGATAATTCCATGTGAGGTGTTTTGTTGTGACAAGTGAACTCATTTCCATTTTGATTTGTATTCCGATTTATGTTCCGCTGTTTATTGTAAACTCGTTTTGTGATAAGCACATTTCCTCAAAAGGCGGAAATCAATACAAGCTGTTGTACAACTGCCTGAAATTTCTGTTTGGCGCCCTCATTCTTCTCCCCTTTTTTCTGTTGGATACTTCTCCGAAATTTGCGGCGGGAACGGTTCTTTGCGGTATCGGATGCGGCGTTATGTATGCCATCAGCAAAACCATCATTTTGAAAGGTTACGAAAAAACCTCGATTGTGTTTATGACATTTTGCCATTCGGCCGGTATGATTGTCCCCTGCATTATCGGGAACTTTTTGTGGAACGAAAAATTGAGCGTGATCTCCATTGCGGGCATACTCCTGACGATTTTTTCCATTCTTCTTTTAACGGATTCCAAAGGAGAAAAGAGTTCGTTCGGTGTTCAGGGAATACTCATTGGAGCAGTTGTGTTTCTGGCCAGCGGCGGTGTGATGGTGGCGCAAAAGCTCATGGGCATTTATTTTTACGAGCAAAGCATCAGCGCCTATAACTTCTATTCGTTTGTAGTGGCGTTTGCCATTCTCTCTTGTTTTTCCCGGCCGAAAAGTGCCTGTGAAGCAGGCAGCCGCAAGCCGATGGTACTCTGCGCTTTTGCCAGTGCCGCTTCGCTGTGTATCATCAGCATGCTGATGACCAAACTTGCCGTGAACATTCCGTCCATCATTCTGTTCCCGTTGTTCAACGGATTGGGGATATTGTTTGTGAGCATCGGTTCCACGGTTGTTTTCAAAGAGAAGTTGACCAAAAAGAAAATAGCAGGCATTGTTTTGGGCATTTGCGGACTGTGCATCACCAATTTTTAACTGCCGCAAACAGTTGGTGGGACAAAAATTCACCGTGCAGTATTTTTTGATTTTAAAATAACATCATATTGCTGAAAGAATGTCAAAGTATGAAAACAATCGCAATCATCGGCGCAGGAATGATGGGTTCCGCACTTGCGTTTCCCGCAAGAGAAAACGGAAACGCCGTGCGTCTTGTCGGAACTCATCTGGATAGAGAAATTATAGAAACCAGTCGAAAAACAGGCCGCCATCCGAAATTCAACAAAGATTTTCCCGCTGGGGTTACCTATTATCAAATTGAGGAATTGGAGCAGGCGATAACCGGTGCGGATTTTATTATTTGCGGAGTCAGCAGCTTCGGTGTGAGCTGGTTCAAAGACGAAATACTTCCGAAACTCAAAGAAAATGTTCCTGTCATTTCCGTAACAAAGGGACTCATGAACACCGAGAACGGCATCTTGCTTACCTATCTTGACCTTTGGCAGGAAAAGCTTGAACAACTTGGAAAAAGCATACCGCTTAACGCAATAGGCGGACCGTGCACCAGCTATGAGCTTGTGGCTCACGATCAAACGGAGGTTACCTTTTGCGGGAAAGATTTGTCGGTATTGCGTATGATTAAATCGGCTATGGCTACCGAGTATTACCACATTAGTCTTTCAACCGATATTGTCGGAGTGGAAAGTGCCGTTGCTTTGAAAAACGGTTATGCATTGGCAGTTGCGCTCACTATCGGTTTGAACCAAAAGCAGTTCGGTATTGACAGTGAGCTTCATTTCAATTCGCAGGCTGCGATTTTCGGGCAGGCTGTCCGAGAGATGAATAAGCTGTTGAAACTGCAAGGTGCGGAAGATTTTAATAATCTTGTTCTCGGCGCGGGCGATTTGTATGTAACCGTATACGGCGGAAGGACACGCCTTGTCGGGATACTGTTGGGACGGGGGCTGGATATCGACGCTGCCAAATCCGAGCTTAAAGGTGTAACCCTCGAATCTCTTGTCGTGGCAGAGCGTGTAGCAAACGCAATAAGAATTAAAGCCGAAAACGGACTTACAACACTTGACGAATTCCCGTTACTTATGCACATAGATGAAATAATCACACAAAAGAAAGCAGTAAACATACCCTGGGAACAATTCACATTTGAACAATGAACAGTGATAATGAATAGCGAATGATACAAAACAAAAATCCTGCCGACAACATCGACAGGATTTTTGTTTTGGCCCGCCCGGAGGGATTCGAACCCCCGGCCTTTGGAATCGGAATCCACTGCGATATCCAGCTTCGCCACGGGCGGATGCGGTTGCTTTTTCAAGCATTGTTATTTTACACTGTTTTCACCCGTTTTGCAATACCTAATTGCAAAAAATTTTTAAACAGCATGTTTCTCCCCCTGCCGTGCACAAACGAAAGCGGCCTTACGGAGCAGCTACCACACAGCAGTCGGTGATTCCATAGTATTCAAAGCACCGCACGGCTTCTTGGGAAATTTCCTCGCCGCACACGGCAATCGGCACCGCCGGCGGGCAAGAAACCGAAGCATCAGCCAAAATACGGCCGCAGCACTGTGCCACCGGCACCGTTTCCGACGGCGCAAACAGCGCTTCGCGCGGTGACAGGCGTTGCGGCATGGGCGACACCGCCGGCGGCCAATCCAAAACGGCCTCTTGCGGCGGCAAGGAAATAAGCGTGCGGCACACATCGGCCAGCGTTTCGGTTCCCAATTCCGGTGTGAGCATCAACACGGTGTAATCCGAATCGGAAAATTCGCAAACCATGCCATGCGCTTGCAAATAGCCGGCCAGGACATTGCCGGTGTACCCGCGGGCTTTGGGCATTACTGTGATTTTCAGCGGCTCATTTCCGCACAGCATGTAGCCGGCACGCCGCAATTCTTTTTTCACGCTGTCGACTTCGGCAGAAAACCGTTCCAACTTGCCAGAATAATCGCTTGACAAATACCGATTGGCGAAATCTAACGACTGCAAAATCAGATATGACGGGCTGGTGGAGGCAAACAACGCCATGGCGCGCTGTGCCTGTGCGGCAAACAGCGCCGGCGCCGACGGTGCTATGTGCAGATAGGCCCCGCCTGTTAGCACGGGCAGTGTTTTGTGCGCCGAATCGCAGCAAATATCCGCGCCCAATGACAAGGGGTGACAAGACCGCGGCAAGAAGCGCAAATAGGCCCCGTGTGCGTTGTCTACGGCCAGCAGCACCCCATACTGACGACAAACCGCCGACAGCTCTTCCACATTGGCCACATGCCCCAAATAGTCCGGACTGGTTATGTACACCGCGGTTGGCCGCTCGGTTGCCGCCGAGAGATAGGCATCCAAATCGGCCGCCGTTAGCGGGCAGGCAAGCAAGCTACCGGCTGCCGAAGGATAGAGCCAATCGACAGCCACATCGGACAAAGCCGCTGCTGTCATGAACACGCGATGCGCGTTTCGTGCAGCGGCTATGCGCGGCACTTGCCCCCGGGTGCGGGCATAGAGCCCGATTAGATACACCATGGCACGAATGCACAACGACGAGCCTTCGGCGGAATACACGGTTTCGCGTGAGCCGAACAGCCGGGAGGCATTGTTTTCGCTTTCCCGAATGACGCCTTGTGCGGAATACAGCACATCGGCCCCGTTAATTTCGGTGATATCCCACGGTTCTGCCCCCAAGAGCGGTTGACCTTTGTGCCCCGGCATGTGCAGGCGCACCGTGTTTTGGGCAATGTAATCGCGCACAAAATCACAAATCGGTGTGTTCATCATTCACTCTCCAAGGTTTTGGCCGCTTCCAACATAATGGCGCACTCCATGCGCTTGCGGAACAACTCACAACCGTATTCGTACACACCGTTAACCGAACCGGTGGCATGGTAGGCATTGGCCGCGCAACCTCCGGAACAATACAATTTGGCCCAGCAGTCCCGACATTCCGGGCGGGTGTACACATTGCACGCGGCAAATTCGTCTTGCACCGCCGTGTTGGTGACACCGTCCCACACATTGCCGAGGCAAAAGCGTTCTTCGCCCACAAACTGATGGCAGGGATACAAGTCGCCCCACGGTGTGACCGCCATGTATTCCGTTCCGGATCCGCAACCGGACAAGCGTTTGTATATGCACGGGCCGCCTTTTAAATCAATCATATAGTGATAGAAAGTGAACGGTTTTCCGGCACGGTGACGCGCCAGCATGAGCGCCGCCAACTGTTCATATTGTTGCATGACAATCGGCAAATCCGCTGCGGTGAGGGCAGCCGGTTCGTTGGGAGCGCTCACCACCGGCTCCATGCTTAATTCGGTGAAGCCCAGCGCCAACATTTCTTCGATATCTTTTAGAAAATCGGGATTGGCGTGTGTGAACGTGCCGCGCATGTAGTAGTTTTTGTTGCCGCGTGCCGCCACCAGCTTTTGAAATTTGGGAACGATTTTTTCCCAACTTCCGTTGCCGGCATAATCCACGCGGTAGCGATCGTGTACTTCTTTGCGCCCGTCCAAACTGAGAACCACATTGCTCATTTCCCGGTTGGCAAAATCAATCACATCGTCGTCAATCAGCACGCCGTTGGTGGTGAGTGTGAAACGAAAGCGCTTGCCGCACTCCGCCTCGCGTGTGCGGGCATAGGCCACCAATTCTTTTACCATATCGAAGTTCATGAGCGGTTCCCCGCCGAAGAAATCCACTTCCAAATTGGTACGCCCTGCCGAATGGTCAATCAAGAAATCCAAAGCGCGCTTGCCGACTTCCAAGCTCATAATGGCGCGGTCGCCGTGGTACTTGCCCTGGCTGGCAAAGCAATAGGAACAGTTCAGGTTGCAGGTGTGTGCCACATGTAAACACAGTGCTTTGATCACGCCGGCACTCCGTTCTTTGAGGTTGCCCGCCATGGCGGAAAATGTGTCGGGGGCAAAGAGTTTCCCGGCAGCTTTGAGCTGTTCGATTTGACCAAAGCACTCTTCCACTTCTTCGCGCGTGAGTTCTTTGTGGGCTTGAAGCACCTGTTCGGCCAACTGTTCGTGCGGCATGTCTTCGTAGTGCCGAATGATGTCGTAGGCTACTTCGTCGACAACATGCACCGAACCGGAATAGATATCCAACACGATGTTCAGGCCGCCCAATTTATAGCAATGTAACATGACTCATATCTCCCATAAAAAATGCCGCCCGCGGGCGGCATTGTGTACCATGGATTACTCGTTATCCTGCTTTTTGTTTTCGCACTGCTGATTGGCAATACCGCAACTGGTTTTGCAAGCAGACTGGCAAGAAGTTTGGC
>CAYMDU010000077.1:0-8149 GCA_964389495.1 uncultured Eubacteriales bacterium | reverse complement strand
GGGGTTGAAGGTTTTGCTGACTTCTTTTAGTTCAAGCATGTTTTTTTCCTCCTTTGCCGGCTTTTGAGAAATAGGTTTTTTTCACATGGGGAATGCCGAGGAACACGGCAACCACCACAGCGGAAAGCATTTTGAGCAAATCGGGGTCCAGGCCGAGGAAGATAACGGTTTGATACACGGCAAAGTAGATGATGCCACCGATGATGACACCGACCAGGCGAACAATGAACCCGGTTCCGAAATGCGAAACAATGGCTTCGCCGATGATGATGGCGGCCAGGCCGATAACGATGGCACCGCGTCCCATGTTGATATCGGCGAACCCTTGGAACTGCGCCAGCAACGCCCCTGCCAAAGCGACGATGCCGTTGGAAATCATCAACCCGAGCACGGTGGTGAAATGGGTGTTGATGCCCTGCGCGTGGCTCATGTTCAGGTTGTTGCCGGTGGCGCGCAGCGAAGCGCCCAATTCGGTTCCGAAGAACCAATACAGCAGGGCGATGAGCACCACGCAAAAACCAAGTAGCAAAAGAATGGTGTTGACAATTTCTTTGCGGGTGAGAATCAAATCATAGGTGCGAGAGGGGAGTGCAATGTTGGCTTTGCCCATGATTTTCAGGTTGACAGACCAAAGCATGAGTTGCGTTAAAATACCGGCCAGAATGGACGGTATGCCCAGCGCGGTGTGAAACAAGCCGGTGAGCAAGCCGGCCAGCATACCGGCAAGAACCGATACCAGCAAGGCAATCCACACATTAACGCCGGACAGCACCAGCATGGCACAAACAGCGCCGCCGGTGCAAATGGAGCCATCCACTGTCATATCGGCAAAGTCCAAAATTTTAAAGGTGATAAAGACACCGATGGCCATGATTCCCCAAACCATCCCTTGGGCAACGGCGCCGGGCATGGCGGAAAGCCAATTTGTTAGTGTTCCCATAGTGAAATCCTTTCGTTGTTTCGTGTTTTTAAGCGGAGATAAACCGACAGACACCGAAGCTGCCTTGCGACAGCTTCGGTGACGGTGGATTACAACAAGTGTCAGCGGATTGTGTCGATAGCGACATAGCCGGCTGCTTCCAGTGCTTCTCTGTCGATGTTCAATTCCAAGCAACGGGAAGCGTTGTACTTTTTGGCAAAAGTGGCGGCATACTCAATGGGCATTTCGGAAATATCGGACTCGCCTTTGAGAATTTTGGCGGCCATTTTCGCGGTGGCAACGCCCAGGTCGTAGTAGCTGATGGACAGCGTGGCCACGCCGCATCCGGCACAAATGTTTTCTTCGCCGGTGAAAACGGGGGTGTCGCCAATGGCACCGTAGATGGCGCCGGCGCATTCGGCAGCTTTGTTATCCGTGGGAATGTAGATGACATCTTTAACGGAAGCGGCCGTAGCAACGGTGGCGACATCGTTGGAATCGGTGAAGGGGAAAGATTCACAGGTGTAGCCAAGGCTTTCCAAGGCGGCCTTCACCACTTTGATTTGATAGGCCGAATTGGCTTCGCCGGAGCAGTAGAGCAAGGCCACGGTTTTGGCATTCGGAAACAGGTCTTTCACCATTTGCGCTTGCTGATCCAGCGGTGCCAAATCGGACGTGCCCGAAATGTTCCCGCCGACAGTGCCGGTGAAATCTTTAATGGACAGCGCCGTGCCGTATTCGGTGATGGAAGTGCCCAATATCGGAATGGTATCGGTTCCTTCGGCAGCCGCCTGCAATGCCGCGGTGGCATTGGCCATGATTAAATCCACATTTTTGGTGGTGAAATCATTGATGATGGTGGTGCAAACGGTGGGCTCTCCCTGCGCGTTTTGTTCCAAGAACTCCACGTTGTCGGCGCCCAGTTCCGCTGTTAGTTGATCGCGGAACCCTTTGGTGGCGGCGTCGAGTGCTTCGTGCTGGGCCAGCTGGCAAATGCCGATGGTGTATTTGCCGCTTTGTGCCCCGCCGTTGCCGGCGTTATCGCAACCGCTCAGGGCAAACAGCGAAACGAACAGCAAGGCAAGCACCGTGATAACAGATACTGTTTTTTTGATGTGCATACTAACAACTCCTCTACGCGGTAACCGCACAATGGGTGAGCGCGGTTCTATCGGTTGTTAATAGTATAACGCTTTAAAGCGTTAAAGTCAATACTTTTTTGAAAATACCCGAAAATAAAATGCGGCGCCGAATTTCTCGGCGCCGCAAAAAGCCGTTGTTTATTTCAGGTTGGCTTTCAAGGTGTTCAGTTCGGCAGTCAGTTCGGCTGGCAGTTTGTCGCCGAACTTGGCATAGAATTCTTCGATGCCGCCGATTTCGGCATTCCACAACGATTTGTCAACTTCGAGGATGGATTTGAGCGTGTCGATGCTGAAATCGTCCAAACCTTCCAGGTTGATGTCTTCCGCATAGGGGACATACCCGATAGCGGTGGTCTGGGCGTCTGCTTTTCCTTCGCAGCGCTTAACAATCCAGTCGAGAACGCGCAGGTTGTCGCCAAAGCCGGGCCACAGGAAGTGGCCTTCGTCGTCGGTGCGGAACCAGTTGACATTGAAGATTTTGGGAGCTTTGTCGCCAAGCTTCTTGCCCATTTCAATCCAGTGTGCCCAATAGTCGCCCATGTGATAGCCGCAGAACGGCAACATGGCCATCGGGTCGCGGCGGACAACGCCGACAGCGCCGGTGGCGGCGGCGGTGGTTTCGGAAGCCATGATGGAGCCGACAAACACGCCGTGGTTCCAATCACGGGATTGATACACCAGCGGAGCGGTTTTGGCGCGGCGGCCGCCGAAGATGATAGCGGAAATCGGCACGCCCACGGGCGAATCGAATTCGGAAGAAATGCAAGGGCAGTTTTTAGCGGGCGCGGTGAAGCGGGAGTTGGGATGAGCGCCCTTGGAACCGTCGGTGCAATCCCACTGTTCGCCCTTCCAGTTGCGGGCGTTTTTCGGCGGGTTCTTGTCCAGGCTTTCCCACCACACGGTGTTATCGTCCAGATTGTGCACCACATTGGTGAAGATGGTGTTCTTCTGTGTGGAAATCAAGGCGTTGGGGTTGGATTTCATGTTGGTGCCGGGTGCCACGCCAAAGAAACCGTTTTCGGGGTTGCAAGCCCACAGACGGCCGTCTTCGCCAATGCGCATCCAGGCAATATCATCGCCAACGCACCAAACTTTGTAGCCCTTTTCGCGGTACAGTTCCGGCGGAATCAGCATGGCCAAGTTGGTTTTGCCGCAAGCCGAGGGGAACGCGGCGGCCACATAGGTGGTTTTTCCTTCGGGATTTTCCAAGCCCAAAATGAGCATGTGTTCGGCCAACCAGCCTTCTTTGCGGCCCAAGTTAGACGCAATGCGCAGGGCAAAGCATTTTTTGCCGAGCAGCACATTGCCGCCGTAACCGGAGTTCACGGAGATGATGGTGTTGTCTTGCGGGAAATGGCAGATATAGCGCTTGTCCTCGTCGATGTCGCACTTGCAGTGCAAACCGCGAATCCAGTCGTCGCTGTCGCCCAGGGCGGTGTAAACTTCTTTGCCCATGCGGGTCATGATGGCCATGCTGATAACCACATAGATGGAGTCGGTTAGTTCGATGCCGTATTTGGCAAAAGGCGAACCGACAGGGCCCATGGAATACGGGATGATATACATGGTGCGCCCTTTGTAGGCACCGCGGGCAATGTTGTACAACAGGTCGTATGCCTCGGCGGGAGCCATCCAGTGGTTGGTGGGACCGGCATCTTCTTCTTTTTCAGAGCAGATGAAGGTGCGACCTTCCACGCGGGCGACATCGTTCAGTGCCGAAAGATGCAGGTAGCAACCGGGCAGCTTTTCTTCGTTCAGCTTGGTCAACTCACCGGTGCGGCAACCTTCTGCGCGCAGTTCTTCCAACTGCTCCTCAGAACCGTCAATCCACATAATGCGGTCGGGTTGAGTCAAGTCCACTTTTTCCTTGATCCAAGCGAGGATGGAAGGATTGGTGGTTAGTGCGTTTGTCATAACGGGTTCTCCTTTCATTGGGTAAAATAGAAGAATTCCAATTTCCCCTTAATATCATTATACTAAAAAATTCCGTAATTTCAAGCACCAAATGTAAATAAATATTTAAACCTGCAAAAAAGCCGTCCGAAACAGCGACGGTTTCGGGCAGTGGTGAAAAGGGTTGGTTTATTCAATGGATAGAGTGGCGCAGGCGTTGAGATCGGGGCCGGCTGTGTGCCCGGCCGTAAACTCATAAAATCCTTGTGCCCCCACCATGGCGGCGTTGTCACCGCACAGCGGCAACGGCGGAACGCAAAGTTTGAATCCGTGTGCATCGCAAAGGGCTTGCATTTGCGCGCGAAGCGCGGAATTGGCCGACACGCCTCCGGCCAAGGCAATAACCGTGTCGCCGGTTTGTTCGGCGGCGGCCAGGGTGTGAGAGCACAGAATGTCGCACACCGTGTGCTGGAAAGAGGCGCACAAATCGGGAATGGGCACGGATTCGCCGCGCTGTTCGGCCTTGTGAAGCAAATTGATAACGGCGGTTTTCAACCCGGAAAAGCTGAAATCCAACAAAGAGCCGTCCACCTGCGGGCGGGGGAGCTTAAAGGCTTGCGGATTGCCCCCTTTGGCCGTGGCGTCCAAATGAACACCGCCGGGATAGGGCATGCCCATGGCGCGGGCCGCCTTGTCGAAACATTCGCCGGCGGCATCGTCGCGCGTGCGCCCCAGCACCGTGAAGCGGGTGTAGTCATTCACACGCACAATGTGTGTGTGCCCGCCGGACACAACCAAGCAGAGAAACGGCGGTTTGAGTGTGGGGTGAGCCAAGTAATTGGCGGCAATGTGCGAACGCAAATGGTGCACCGGCACCAAAGGAAGGTTGGCGGCCTGGGCCAATCCTTTGGCAAAATTCACACCCACCAGCAACGCGCCGATGAGGCCGGGAGCATAGGTGACGGCAACGGCATCGATATCGTGCAGCGTTAACCCGGCCTGTTCCAGCGCTTGGCGGGTGACACTGCTGACCGCTTCTGCGTGGCGGCGGCTGGCAATTTCGGGAACCACGCCGCCGTACAGCCGATGCTCATCGGCTTGCGAGGCAATGATGTTGGAAAGAACAATGCGCCCGTCGCGCACAACAGCGGCGGCGGTTTCGTCGCAGGAGGATTCCAAAGCAAGGATGTTCATTATGTATCAACTCCGATTGTAACTGTAAAGAACGGCATCCTCAACAGGGTGCGAATAAAAGCAGGGACGCCTCCCGTCTTCCGAAAAGCCGAGCGACCGATACAGCGCAATGGCGGCTGCATTGGATGCGCGCACTTCTAAAAACAGGCGGGAAAGCGGCAACGCCATGGCCGATTGCAGCAGCTGCCGTGCAACACCTTGGCGGCGATAGGCCGGAAAAACGGCCACATTGGTGACAAACCCTTCGCCGGCCACCAAATGGCACCCGATGTATCCGGCCACCCGGTCACCGCAAAGAGCCACCAAAAAGCGAGCGCAGGGATTGCTCAGTTCTTCGCGCAGTGCGTGGACACTCCACGGGTCGGAAAAGCACTGCTTTTCCAGCTCGGCAAGTGCTGCCACATGGGTTTCTTGCAACGGGACAATGTGAAAAGAAGGGCTCATAGGCGCTCCTTAATGTCATGAACCAGTTGCGGGAGTTCTTCCAAAAGTTGGTCGCGACAATCGCGGTAGGCGGCAAGATCGCGGCCGAATGGGTCGGGAACACCGGAACCGGGAACAAGGATATTTTCGGGATCCACCCCGTATTGAAACGCCAGGGTTACGCCGTGTTCCACCGACAAAGCGATGAACAAATCGGTTTCGGCCACAAGGGACGGCGTGATTTGCCGCGAACGGTGCTCGGAAATATCCACACCGATTTCTCTCATGGCGGTGATGGCGTGCATCGTGGGCGGCTCCCCGTCGACGGTACCCGTGCCGGCACCGCTGACAGTGCAGGAAATCCCTTCTTTGGCAAGCGCATCGCGCAGCAAATAGGTGAGCATGGGGCTGCGGCAAATGTTGCCGGTACAAACGCACAAAATGGTCATCGCAGATACTCCTTTCAAATGTATTATACAAAAAACAAAGACGAGTTACAAGAATCATTTTAAATTTTCCTTGGAATTTCGCCCAAAAAGGCAGGCAAAATTTACGGGCTTGTACTAAAACGAAAAATGTGGCATAATAATAGGAAATATATAGCATGATAAAACAGACAAGCGTTTGAAAACAGGCAGGGACAAAAGGAGCGTATGGTATGCACTGGTTTAATTCCCGCGATACCCGGTATCGCGCACCGTTCGGCGCCGTCGAAGAGGGAACCGCGGTGCTGTTTCGCATTTGCGTGCCACGGGAGCGGCATTGCCGCGCAGCGTGGTTGCTGCATTGCGAAGACAGCGGCATGACAAAATGGGACGGCATGTTTTGGGCGGGCATGGAAGGCGAAGACCGCGAGTGGTGGGAATGTCACTACACACCGGAGCAAGCGGGGCTGTATTGGTACGGCTTTGCCCTCGATACGGACAGCGGGCGAAAGTACCTAACCTGTTTGCCAAACGCAACGGCGGTGTTGTCCGACACGGCCGGCCCCCTGTGGCAGCTCACTTGCTATGAAAAAGACTTTGAAACACCGGATTGGCTGGCCGGCGGCGTGATGTACCAAATTTTCCCGGATCGGTTTTGTTGTTCCGGTCGGCCCAAAGGCGAGTTGCCTTCCGGGCGGGTGCAGCACGCCGACTGGGGAGAACAACCGTGCTGGAAACCGGATGCGGCCGGGGTTGTGCGAAACAACGATTTCTTCGGAGGCGATTTGCAAGGCATTCGCGAAAAACTGCCTTACTTGAAACGGTTGGGAGTCACCTGCCTGTATCTGAATCCGATTTTTGAATCCCATTCCAATCACCGTTACGACACGGCCGACTATTTTCACATTGACCCGCAACTGGGCACCGAAAAAGAGCTGCAAGAGTTGGCGGCTACTGCCAAAGAACAGGGAATACGCTTGCTACTGGACGGCGTTTTCAGCCACACAGGGTCCGACAGTGTGTATTTCAACCGCGAAGGGCGGTATCCGTCGGTGGGCGCCTATCAGTCGCCGGATTCGCCCTATGCCGGGTGGTACCATTTTTCTCGGTGGCCGGATAGCTATGCCGGCTGGTGGGGGTTCCCAACGTTGCCGGAAGTGGACGAATTGAACGAGGAGTTTTCGGAATATATCAACGGCGAAAACGGTGTGGTGGCCCATTGGCTGCGGGCCGGCGCATCCGGCTGGCGACTGGATGTGGCCGACGAATTGCCCGATGCGTTTTTGGATGCATTGCGGCACCGCGTGAAAGCAACGAATTCGGAAGCGCTTGTTCTGGGCGAAGTGTGGGAAGACGCCAGCAACAAAAGCAGCTACGGGCACCGCCGCCGGTATTTGTTGGGGAAGCAGTTGGACAGCGTGATGAATTATCCATTCCGCCAGGCTGTGCTGGATGTGGTGCGCGACGGCGACGCCGAACGCTTTTTCAACCGGATTGAAGCGGTGGTGGAAAACTATCCGCCGCAGGTGACACGGCTGTTGATGAATTCTTTGGGAACGCACGACACCGAGCGGGCTGTCACGCTGTTGGCGGGCGAACCGGCCAACGGCCGCGGCCGAAGCTGGCAGGCCGCACAGCATCTCACCGAAGAACAGCGCGAGCGCGGCGAACGGCTGTTGCGCATGGCGGCGGTGCTGCAATATTGCCTGCCGGGCGTGCCGTGCCTGTATTACGGTGACGAAACCGGCATGGAAGGCTACCGCGATCCGTTTAACCGCGGATGCTACCCGTGGGGAATGCAAAACGAAGAGTTGATTTCGTGGTTCGAACAGTTGGGAACGGCAAGAGCAGGGCAACCGGTGTTGCGAGAGGGGGCGTTTGTTCCTTGGGAAACGCCCGCAAACACCGTCGTGTTCGAACGCAAGGGGGGCGAAGAGTCGCTGCTGTGCGCGGTGAACTGTTCGGAAAACACGGTGCGATTCTTTGCAGGCGAAACCGCATGGGAACCGCTTGTGGGCGAGGCGCGTTTTGAAAACGGAGAATTGATACTGCCGCCGTTGGCAGGACATGTTTTGGTGAGAAAAAATGAAAAAATGCGAAAAAGCCCTTGACAAGCGAAGCGGAAAGTGGTAATATAGCAAAGCTGTCCCGCG
>CAYMDU010000076.1:0-8649 GCA_964389495.1 uncultured Eubacteriales bacterium | reverse complement strand
ACCACCACACGCCCTTTTTCCAAATGGCGCACGGCTTTGTTGCGAATGTAGGGTTCGGCGATTTCGTGCATGGCAATGGCGGTTTGCACCCGCACCTGGCACCCCAGCTGTTCCAGCGAATCGGCCAAAGCCAACGAGTTGATGGTGGTGGCCAGCATGCCCATGTGGTCGGCCCGGGTGCGATCCATTTGGCCGCTGGAACGGCCGCGCCAAAAGTTGCCGCCGCCCACCACAATGGCAATTTGAGCGCCGGCATCTACGCAATCTTTGATGGCGGCACACACGCGATTGACAATGTTGAAATTCAGGCCGAAGCCCTGTTCGCCCGACAGGGCTTCCCCGCTTAGTTTTAACAATATGCGTTTGTACTTGGGTACCATTCTTTCCACACTCATTTCTCCGTTATATTTCTGGCACTATTTTACTATATTTCACCACGACTTGTAAAGGGGAAAACAGAAATTCGCCGGATTTTATTGCCGAAACCGACAAAGTGTGCTATACTGTATGCAAACTGGGAGGTGTTATTGTGTCCTCTTGCTTGTTGCACATTTGCTGTGCGCCTTGTTCCATTCATTGTATTCAAACGCTGCGGAACGAAGGAATTGAGCCGACCGGGTATTGGTATAACCCCAACATTCACCCCTATACCGAATACCGAAGCCGCAAAACCACGCTTCAAGCCTATGCCGAATCGATCGGCATGAAGCTGATTGTGAACGACGACTACGGGCTGCGTGACTTTGTGCGGGCGATTTACCCCGATTTGGAACACCGCTGCGAAACCTGCTACCGCCTGCGCATGGAAGAAACCGCGCGCCGTGCCGCCGAAGAAGGATTTTCGGCTTTTTGCACCACGCTGCTGGTGAGCCCGTACCAAAACCACGACTTGCTGGTGCGCACCGCCGAAGAAGCCGCCGTGCGCCACGGGGTGCGGTTTTTGTACCGCGATTTCCGCCCCGGCTTTTGCGACGGGCAACAGGCCGCGCGCGATTTGGGACTGTATATGCAAAAGTATTGCGGCTGCGTTTTCAGCGAAGAAGAACGCTATCGCAAGAAGAAAAAATCTTGATTTCTTTGGGAAAATCGCCGGTGCCGCACACCGTGAGGCAATGCCCGGCAAGCGGGTATTCCCGCAACTGCCACGGTGCGGGCGGCACCAACCGGCCGTTTTGGAGAAGCGACAGTTGCGACAGCGCCTGCAACCCCACGCCCTGCGCTTTGAGCACGCTTTCCTTGGCTGTCCACAAACGGAAAAACTGCGGCAATCGGCAGGCAAGCGGTTGCTGTTCCAGCCACGCTGTTTCGGCGGGTGAAAACCAGCGGCGTGCCAGTGCCAGGCACCGCACCGAACGGATTTGCTGCACATCGATGCCCACGGCGGCGGAATCCAGGGCGCACACCGCCCACCGCCCGCTGTGCGACACATTCACTTGCCAGCCGGTGTTCCCGGCCGGTTGCGGCTTGCCACCGGCGGTGTGCAGCAGTGGCACCTGTGCTTCGCGCAAATTCACCGTTTGCAGACACGCATCCAGTGCCAGCCCGGCGCACAAACTGCGCTGCCGGTCTTGCCGGCGGGCAAGCGACAGCACGCGCGCCTGCCGTTCGGCGGACACGGCGCTGAGCGCCCGTTCAAATGCCGCTGTTTCGCGCACCGCTTCGGTTGACACCGCCGCAATTACCATGCTGTTTTCCCCCGTATCCGGTTACTTTTGTTGACATCTATTCTACCACAAATTCTTTATTTTGTCCAGTATCGGAGGTTTTTACTATGCAACGCATTGCTCAATTTGAAACGGTGTCCCCCGCCCGCTTTACGGCCGATTGGGAAGATTGCTTCGGCGCGGTTCCCGTGCCGGCGCTGCCCGCCTTGCCGCGCCGTGCCACGGCCGGTTCCGCCGGGTATGACTTTTTCACGCCCTGTGCCCTCACCCTGGCACCCGGCGAAACCGTGAAACTGCCCACCGGCGTGCGCGTGCGCATGGCCGACGGCTGGGTGCTGCAACTGTTTCCGCGCAGCGGCCTGGGGTTTAAGTATCGTTTGCAGTTGAACAACACCGTGGGGATTATTGACAGCGATTACTACTATTCCGACAACGAAGGTCACATTCTGATGAAGCTGACCAACGCCGACCCCGAAGGGAAAACCCTGCAACTGAAAGCCGGCGATGCGATTGCCCAAGGCGTGTTTTTGCCGTTTGGCATCACCGAAGACGACAACGCCACCGCCAAACGCAACGGCGGATTCGGCAGCACCGGGCACGCCTGAAAAAATTTTGGACATTTTTTTGAAAAAAGCTTGCTATTTTGGGCCGTGTGTGCTATAACGGCCTTGTCGGAAGAAACACCCTGTTTTTCGGTGAAAGGTGTGAGCCGTTATGACAGTTGACAAGGCCCTCCACAACAAGCCCATTCCCCCCGCTCTGCTTCCGCTTATTCAGGCGGCTGTTCCCGCAGAGGACACCCCGCAAATTATCCTCATCGGCGATCTTCTTTTGAACGCAACCTACGGCGAAACGGCGCTGGTCATTACCGACCGCCGTGTTGTTTGCGTGACAAAAGAGGCCCCCGATGAGGTTTTTTCGTTGCCACTGGGCGACTTGCAGCGCGTGCGGGTGCGCCGCCTGTACGGCAATGCCGTGCTTCGCCTGAATCATCGCAGCGTGTTTCGCTGCACCTTTGCCGTGGTGGCCGTGTTGGAAGCGGTGGCCGCCTATTTGGAAGCGGTGATGGCCGGAAGCGACAACGCCGCCGCTTTGGAAACCGTGCAAACCGCCATGGACAAGGAACGCGCGGTGTGCCCGAAATGCGGGCGTGTTCTTATTCGCCCCGGCGCCGAATGCGTGAACTGCATGAGCAAAAGCCATTTGTTTAAACGCCTGTGGAGCTACATGGCGCCGCAAAAGTGGACACTGCTGTTTTGCATTTTGCTGTCGATGCTCACCACCGCCATGGCGTTGATTCCGCCCTATGTGACCAAAACGCTGGTGGACGAAGTGATCCCGCAAAAAAACCGCCACGGGCTGCTGGTGCTGGTGGGGGTGCTGCTGGCGGTGTATGTTGTTCAAAATGTGAGCGGTGCTGTGCGACTGTACTACATGCGCATTGCCGGCGACCGCTTTTTGACCGACCTGCGCAACGACATTTATCGCAAAGCGCAATATTTGCCGGTGAAGTTTTATGACAAAACCAGCACCGGTTCCATCTTTTCCCGCATCAGCGGGGACACGCAAACCATTAACAACTTCACACTGCGCATGTCGCAAGAGGCGGTGGTGCAATTCTTTACCATGATCGGCATTATGGCGATTATGTTTGCACTGAACTGGAAATTAACGCTGCTGTCGCTGATTCCCGTTCCCGCCGTGGCCATCGGCGCGCGCATTTTCGGCAAGAAAATCCGCCCGGTGTACCAGCGAACCTGGCTGAAATGGTCGGCGGTCAGCTCCATTTTGTCCGACACGCTGCCCGGCGTGCGCGTGATTAAATCGTTCACCGGTGAAAAGCGCGCCATTCACAAGTTTGTTACCTATAACGATTCCTGGCTGAAAGAGGACAAAAACGCCGCGGCGGCCTCCGGTATCTATCCGCACACCGTTACCTTTTTTGTCACCTGCGGGTCGCTGCTGATTTGGTGGATTGGCGGGCAATGGGTGATGAACTCACCCGAAACCACTTCGTTGGGATTGCTGGTGTCGTTTATTTCCTATGCCTCCATGTTTTACAACCCGGTGAACTTTTTTGCCGGCCTGTCGGACAGCTATCAGCAAACGCTGACGGCGGCCGAACGCCTGCTGGATATTTTGGACGCCGAGCCGGAACACGATTTCGGCCGCGGCAACACCCTGCCGTCCATGGAAGGGCGCATTGAGTTCCGCCATGTGAATTTTTCGTTTGACAAAAGCAAAAAAACGCTGGACGATGTGAACCTGGTGATTGAGCCGGGCGATATTGTGGGCATTGTGGGCACCACCGGTTCCGGCAAGAGCACGCTGATTAATCTGCTTATGCGGTTCTATGACAACTACGAAGGCGAGATTCTCATTGACGGGCAGGATATTCGCCAAATTGATTTGGAGTATTACCGTTCGCGCATTGGCTTTGTTCAACAAGAGCCGCTGATGTTCCACGATACCGTGTTTAAAAACATTGCGTTTTCCAACCCGGATTCGCCGGTGGAAGCCGTGATTAACGCGGCCGATGTGGCCAACGCCCACGATTTTATTGTGCGGTTGCCCGATGCGTATGACACGGTGCTGGGCGAACGCGGCAGCGGCCTGTCCGGCGGCGAACGGCAACGCCTGTCCATTGCGCGCGCCGTGCTGAAAAATCCTTCGATGCTGGTGTTTGACGAAGCCACCGCTTCGGTGGACAGCGAAACCGAGCACCTGATTCAGGGTGCCATTGAGCGACTGATTCACGGGCGCACCACGTTGATGATTGCGCACCGATTGTCTACCCTTCGCAAGGCCAACAAGATTGTGGTGGTGGACCAAGGACGCATTATCGAATGCGGCACGCCGCAGGAACTGCTGGCCCAAAAAGGCAAGTACTACCGGCTGATTCAAATGCAAAACAGCCAAAACAACGATATTATTGATTTGGGGTGACGCTATGGAACGCCTGTACATTGAACACGACAACGCCCGCATCACCAAGCGTGAAGGCGATTTTCGGCTGGACATTGAACTGTATTCGGGGCAACGGTTTGAAAAGGCGGAAGCACGCCGCCTGTTCCCCACCACCGGCCCCAACAAGTACATCACCCTGCTGGACGAAGACGGGCATGAGTTGGCGGTGATTCGCGATTTGGACAACCTGATGCCGGACAGCGCCCGTGCCGTGCGGGAGGTGCTGGAAGAATACTATCTGATTCCCCGTATTCTTTCCATCACCAAGGTGGATAACAAACCGAGCGGGTGCTATGTTCAGGCCAAAACCGACCACGGCGACTGCGCGTTTAAAATTCAGAACCGCCAGCACGACATTAAATGCCTGTTCGACTGTCGCGTGTTAATCCGCGATTCCAACGACAACCGCTATGAAATCCCCGACTACCGAACCCTGGACCGCAAAAGCCTGGACGGCTTACAACTGTGAAGGAGCGTGTATGTATGAAACTCATTCTTGCCATCATCAACAACGACGATGCCGCCAGCGTGGCCGCTTCGCTGACCGAAGCCGGCTTCACCATTACCAAGCTGTCTACCACCGGCGGCTTTTTGCAGGCGGGAAACACCACCTTGCTTATCGGTGCCGAAGAATCCGATGTGCAACGCGCCTGCGACATTATTCGCCGCGAAAGTTTCACCCGCACCAAAAAGGTGCCCACCAACGCCTCGTTCGGCCGGGGATTGGCCCCCGGTGACCGCCAGGTGGAAACGCAGGTGAACGGTGCCACCGTGTTTGTGCTGAATGTGGACAGCTTTGAAAAAATGTGACAGCCAATCACGGCAAAAGCGGGAACAAGGCCAACGCCTTGTTCCCGCTTTTTCGGTTGCTTTATACACTGAGATCGTTGTCTTCCACGGTGGGTTCGCTCAGGACAACCGCGGCCAACGCTTCGGTTTGCGTTAGTTGGCAAATTTCCACGGTTGGTTGTTCATAGTACTTCATTTGCTTTCTCTCCTTATCATGCCGGCACAATTTCCGCATAGGCACGCCCTGCCTCCCGTTCCACGCCGTTGTAGGCCAACAGCTGGGACACGGTGCAAAAGCGGTAGCCCCGACGGTGCAGCACCGGCAATGCTTCCAACAGCGCACACACCGTGGTGGGGCGGTGCGCATGCAAAATCCAAATGGCGCCGTGGTAGGCGTTGCCAAGCAACAGGTCGCGGGTGGCACCGCGTTGTTCTTCGGTGACATAGCCGGCCGGCGCATGAGCCCGGCTGCTGTTCCCCATGACAAGGCTGAGGCCGTTTTTTCGGCAAATATCCGCCACCAGAGCGTTGTTGAGCAAATAGGGCGGCCGCAAAAAGCACGGTGTGACGCCCAGGGTGTGTTGCACCACGGTTTGCGTATCGACAATGGCTTTTTCCAACTGGGCGTAGGTGCGCGCCTCCAATTCGGCTTTGGTGGTGGCCCAGCTGTCGTTTCCCCACGAATAGCTGCCGATTTCAAAGCCGTTGGCAATCGCCTCTTTGAGCAAGGCGATTTGGCTGTTTCGCGTGGGACTGCCCCGGACCAAACTTTCGCCCGCCACATTCAGTGTGGCCGCGCCGCCCAGCGCGTGCAGAGCTGCTATCACCTGTTCGATTTTTCCGGTGCCGTCGGTGAAATCGGGGCGGTCAAAGGTGATGGCGATGTGTTTGTAGTCTTGCGGGTGAGTGCGCCACAAAGCGTTCTGTTCTGCCGCACCGCACACCGGTGCGGCAGAACTTTGTGTTTTTGAAATTGCGGTTTCCATTGCTTGCTTATTCGATAACCTCCGCATAGGAACGGCCTACCACGCGGTTCACGCCGTTGTAGGCCAACAGTTCGGACACGGTGCAGAAGCGGTAGCCTTGACTGTACAAATCCGGCAACGCTTGCAACAGCGACGCCACGGTGCTGGTTTGGTGTGCGTGCAAAATCCAGATGGCGCCGTCGTAGGCATTGCTGGTTAGCGAGTCATAGCTGGCGCCGCCGGTGACTTCGGTGACATAGCCGCCACTGGCATATTCCCAACTGCTGTTACCCGTGACCAGGCTGAGGTTGTGTTTGCGGCAAATCTCCACCACGCGGGAATCGCTGCGCAAATACGGCGGGCGCACAAAAGCGGGCGTGACACCCAAGGTGCTTTGGATGATGGATTGGGTGTCGGTGATGGCGGTTTCGAGCTGTTCGTAGGTGAAGGTGTCCAGTGAAACCGTGTCGGTGGCCCAGTTGTCGTTGCTCCATGTGTAGCTGCCGATTTCAAAGCCTTTGGCAATGGCCTCTTTGAGCAGGGTGATTTGGTTGTTTCGCGTGGTGCTGCCTTCGGCCAGGCTGAATCCCGCCACATTCAGTGTGGCCGAGCAATCCAGCTCACTCATGGCTGTGATGACACTTTCGATTTTGCCGGTGCCATCGGTCATGTGCGGACCGTCGAAGGTGATGGCAATGAGTTTGTAGTCTTGCGGATGGGTGCGCCACGAATCGTCTTTTTCCGCCAAAGTGACCATGTGCGTTGCCGTGTCGGCGGCGCTGCGCGTGATGCTGTCGGAATACAGGGTGACGGTTTGGTTGTTGCTGTCTTTCAGCACCAGATACCCGCAGGCGGTGTATTGGCGCGCGATGAAAGCGTCGTTCACGGTTTGCGAAGTCATGACCACGGTGAAATCCACATAGGAGGCGGTGTAGTCCACCAGCGACATGGTGGAACCCGTGTAGGCCGGGGCTTTCCACACGCGATTGGCGCCGGCGGAAGCATCGGTTACCTTGTCCAGCGTGAGCGGGGTGTCTTTGTTGGCGGCACGCTTTAACAGCGAACCGAATTCCGCCACGGTGTAGGTTTTGCCGTTGTAGGTGACGGTGACGGTGTTATTGTTGACATTCAGGTTTTCCAGATAGAGGCGGTTGAGGAAGCGCACGCCCTGTGGCTGCGTGCTGTTTTCGCCGTAGTAGACCGAGGTACCCAAGGTGGCAAAGCGGAAATTCTGTGCCGTGGTGGGCACAAATTCGGCTGTTACCACCACGGTGCTTTGGGGCAGGGCAAACCGGAACTGTTGGCCGCTGCCTTCGCCGAAAGCACCGGACTCTTTGTTGAGAATTTGCGTTTTGTTGCCGCTTTCGTCCACACAATACAGGCTGCCGGGTTTGAGCATGTAGCCTTCGTTGGGCGTGACGGTGACGGTAACCGTGCCGCCGACGGCAGGGGTTGCCTGAGCGCCCACGGCGGTGTCTTTCCAGCTGGACAGGGCGAGCGTGCCGTCGGTGATGTCGGGGTCGACATAGGCGCCGGCTTTCACCACGCGGAAATTGTCGATGTAGGTGGCGGCCACTTTTGTGGTGTCGGTGTTTTTGCAAAAGGCTATGGCATAATTCGGAAACACCGTTCCGTCTTCCAGCACGGTGACTTGGAACGAATAGGGTTCCCAGGTGTCGCTGGCGTTGATGCTGCGCGACCCTTTGCGGTTAAAGGTGGTACCCCAAAAGTAGACGAATGCGGCACCGCCGCGGGCTTCGAAAGATACATCGTAGGTGCAGCCCTTTTCCAGATTCACATTTTTCAGATAGCCGTCGATGCTGGTGCCGGCCGGCAAACACAGGCAGTGGTTATCGGCCCGCACGGTATCGGCTACCACCGAGCCAACGGCGGTGAGAGGGCTCCAGTTGCTGCTGAGTGCCGCAGTGTCTTCAAAATCGCCGCCCTTTACCACCTGGGCCACGGTGGGGGCCTCTTTGGGCTTCACGGTGATGGAAAAGTTGTCGATGTAGGTGGGCGATGTGTTGCTGGCTTCTTTGAAAAAACCGAACATATAATCCGGGTAGACAGTGCTGCCGGTGAAATCGGCCACGGTGCGCACGGTGTAGGAATAGTGAGTCCAGGCGGTGTTGGCAGCCAAGGTTTGGGTACCCCGTGCATCGCTTCGGGCCGCTTCGTAGACAGAGGGCCAAATGTAGCAATAGGAATAGACCTCTGTGAGCACATCAAATTCGATGAGATAGGTGGTGGCCGGTTCCATGGTG
>CAYMDU010000075.1:0-8787 GCA_964389495.1 uncultured Eubacteriales bacterium | reverse complement strand
CTTCGCCGGCCACCGCCCGCGCCAACAATGTTTTGCCGGTGCCCGGAGGGCCAACCAACAGCACACCTTTGGGCACACGGGCCCCCAATTCTTTAAATCGCTTCGGCGAACGGAGAAATTCCACAATTTCTTGCAGTTCTTCTTTTTCTTCGTCGGCGCCTGCTACATCTTCAAAGGTGGTGCGGCGGCTTTCTTCGTTAGGCTGGCGCACATGCGCTTTCCCAAAGCCCAACATTTTTCCGCCGCCTTCAAAGTTGTTCAACGACCGCCGCATCATCATGCCCATTACTACCAACATTATGATAATGAGCAACGACGGCAACATACTTACAATCCACGACGACACTTGCGATGCTTGTGTCATGTCGTATTGCGAAACCGTATCCAGATAGGGATCGATATCTTCCAAAAACAACCCCACATTCGGAACGGTGTAGGTAAGAATATCCCGATCGTCTATTTTTCCGTCTCCGTTGACATCCTCGCGGTACTCTTTCTTTAACAGAATTTGCACACGCCCGCCCAAATTGAGATCGTAGCTTTCTACCTGAGCGGTTTTAAAATAGTTGATATAGTCGGAATAGACTTTTTTGTCGGTTTGCGATTGTGTGCCGGACATAAACATCCAGAAAATCACCGCAACCAAAACCGGAATTCCGATCATTAAGCCCAAATTCCGCAGGGTTTTTCCCCAATCGTTATTGTGCGATTCCATTTTCGCTCACTCCTTCCCGCTTGCGTAAACCTCCGGCTTTAACACACCGATGTACGGAACATTGCGGTAGTGCTCTGCATAATCCAAACCGTAGCCTACAATAAATTCATCCGGCACAGAAGCGCCCACATAATCGGCATGAATATCCACCCGCCGGCGCTCCGGTTTATCCAAAAAAGTGCACAAGCGAATACTGGCCGGCTTGCGAGCGGATAAGTTTTTCAAAAGATAGGACAGAGTCATTCCCGAATCGAGAATATCCTCCACCACCAACAAATCTTTGCCTTCCAGCGAGACATCCAAATCCTTTAAAATGCGAACTTCGCCCGAAGTTACCGTGCCGTTTCCATAGCTGGATACCGACAGGAAATCGATGGCACAGGGAATGGTGATGGCGCGCATCAAATCGGCCATAAACACCAACGAACCCTTTAACACGCTAACCAACAGCAGGTTTTTCCCTTTATAATCTTCGCTGATTTGCCGCCCCATATTCTGAACGATTTCGGCAATTTCTTCTTCCGTGAATAAAACTTTTCCAATGTCGTCGTACATTGTTGCCATCGTTATACATCCTCCGTTCTTATCAACAGCAGCACCGTTTCGGTACTTGCTTGAATACGCACCCGTTCATCGCAGCCCAATCCGGCCACCAAAGCAATGCCGTTTTCATCGCACAATACAGGAACCGCATCGCGCCGCATGGCCGGCACAGTTGCTTCGTTTAGCAGTTTTTTTAAAGTTTTCCCGCAACCGCGGCCGGCCGGATGAAAGGCATCTCCTGCTTGGCGCTGCCGCAAACACAAACTACCATGTAGTTTATCATAATCGCAGGCATTTGAAAACAAAAATTGGGAATTATTCAGTTTTTGTTCATATTCATAGCGGGAAATTCGGCGCAGGCACCAAGTCTCTCCGCCGATTGCCCACTCACTTTCCGGTGAAACATCCTGGAAGCAAAAAGGAAGCACCGTTTGTTTGTGTTGCAAAAAAACAAAATTGCCCTGTACAACCAACTCTCGCTCGCAAGGCAGGGACAACCGCCCTCCTTGTACCAGCAAGCGGGCAGCTTCGGCAATGTGCTGTTCGCTGCCCCTCTGTTCCCCCTGTTCGCTAAGAAGATGCCGCAATACCTCTCCTTGCAACGATACAGGCAAAGAACGCAGCGCCGCGCGGCTGTAACATCCACCGCTCACTTGGGCTTCTTGCAAAGCACAACAAATTTGCTGCTCTGTGTATTTCTCCTGCTCCCGCGCACGGGCAATCAAACGGCCAATCGCACGTTCCGCTTGCGGGTTAATCGCCTTTAATTCCGGCATAACCCTGTGGCGAATACGGTTGCGCGCATACTGCCAATCGGCATTGGTGCTGTCGGTAACATAGGCTATGTTGTTTTCACGGCAGTATGCTTCGATTTCTTCTCTGGTACAATCAATCAGCGGCCGAATAACAAAGCCGCGCACCGGCGGAATACCGCACAAACCGTGCAAACCGGTTCCGCGGCACAAATGCAACAGCACCGTTTCGGCGTTGTCACTGGCCGAATGAGCAGTGGCAATGCGGCGGTTATCGGCGGCTGATGCCTCGGCTTCAAACAGACGGTACCGCTCCATACGGCCGGTTTCTTCCAAACCGCGGTGCTCCTTGGCGGCGATTGCCGCAATATCACAGCGATGCACCGAAAGAGGAACCTTCCATTGTTCGCACAACCGCTCAACAAACTGTTGATCGCGCTGCGATTCATCGCCGCGTAAGCAATGGTTGATGTGTAACGCCCGCACTTCGCAAAGCGCCAATTCGTTTTGCAAGGCCAGCAATGCGTGCAACAGAGCCACCGAATCGGCGCCGCCGGATACTCCCACGGTTACCGACGCATTCGGCGGAAGCATTTGCTCGCGCCGAACAGCGGAAAGGACTTTGTTAAGAAGCGTCATTCGTCAGCCCTCGTTTTGATGCAATTCCAACGAAGTGAATTGCGTGAATTCGCCCTGGAATGCCAGCTTCACCGTTCCCAGTTCACCGTGCCGGTTTTTGGCAACAATCACTTCGGAAGTGCCCACCTCCACGGCCGAAGGGTCTTCTTTTTCGTTTTTGTAATATTCATCACGATACAGGAACAGCACTTGGTCGGCATCCTGTTCAATAGACCCGGATTCACGCAAATCGGCCAAGGCCGGCCGGTGATTGGCCTGCTTTTCCGTGGTACGCGCCAGTTGGGCGCACACCATAACCGGAATGTTCAGTTCTTTGGCCATGATTTTCAAACTGCGGGTGATTTCGGAAACTTCCTGCACACGGTTATCGGTTTTTTTGGCTGAATGCATCAACTGCAAATAGTCGATAATCACAAATCCGACATCTTTCAATCGTCGCAGCCGTGCTTTCATTTCCGGTACCGTGATGCTGGCAGTTTCATCCAAATAAATCGGCGCTTTGCACAGCACACCCGACGCATAGGCCATGCGACTCCATTCGTCCGGGGTTAGATTGCCGGTGCGCAATTTTTTTGACGAAACCCGCGCTTCGGCAGACAAAAAACGGTTAACCATCTGCTCGCGTGACATTTCCAAATTGAAAACCGCTACTTTGCGATTTTGCTGCACAGCCACATTGCGTGCCACATTCAATGCAAAGCTGGTTTTTCCCATGCCGGGACGCGCACCGACAATAATCAAATCCGAACGGTTAAGCCCGGTGGTGATTTCGTCCAGCGTACTGATACCGGACGGAATCCCGATGTATTGGTCGCGTTCCGCCGAATTTAATTTGCTGTACATTTCGTAGTTGGAAGCGATAACCTCCTGAATCGGTACCAAACCGCCTTGATGACGGTCTTGCCGAATATCGTAGATTTTTTGTTCGGCACTGTCGATAAGCAATGACGCATCGGTTCCCGGATCCATAGCATCGCTCATGATTTCCCGCGAAACATGAATCAGAGAACGAACATCATATTTTTCCCGCACAATGCGTGCATAATTGCCTATGTTGGAAATGGAAGGCACGATCTGCGCCAGTTTGAGCAAATAGGTTTTGCCTTCCTCACCCGAAAAGTACGATTCCGATTTCAGGGCCTCCAACACGGTTACAAAGTCAATCGTTTTGGATTCCATCATCTTTCCCTGCATAATCGCATAAATCGCCTGATGTTCCGGCAGGTAGAAATGCTCCGGACGCAATACATCGCCTACTTGATGAATGCAGTTGGCATCCATCAAAATGGCGCCGAGAACCGCTTGCTCCGCTTCCAAACTGTATGGCAAATTCAGTTCGTCAAACGCTGTTGCGTTTGCCATGGCTGTCACTTCCTCGCTCTGTTACTCCGTTACCATAACCGTGATTTTGGCGGTTACGCCCTGCGGAAATTTCAGTTCCGCTTCGTAAGCACCAAATGCCTTGGCATCGGCCATAGTAATCTTTCTTTTATCCAGTGTTACACCGTATTGGCGTGCCAATTCTTCGGCCACCTCTTTGGTGGTTACCGAGCCGAACAAGCGACCGTTTTGACCGGCGCGTGCCACTATCTTTACGGTTTTCCCGGACAGCTTGGCAGCCGCTTCTTCGGCTTCTTGCTTTTCCACGGCCAAATGGTGCTGACGGGAGGCCTCTTTATTTTTCAAATCGTTCATTGCCTGCGAATCGGCTTCCACGGCCAACCCACGCGGCAACAAAAAGTTGCGGGCGTACCCGTCGGACACTTGCACAAGCTGCCCTTTTTTGCCCTGACCTTTAACATCCTGTTTCAAAATCACTTTCATTGTTTTCCCCACTTTCTATTGTTCGGAATGCTGTTGCACCGCTTGCGCGCGTTGCCGTTCTGCTAAGCAATCATCAATCGCTTTGTGCAACCGTGCCACGGCTTCCTGCTCATCTGCTGTCTTTAAGTAGGCACCTGCCATGGTTTGATGGCCACCGCCGCCCAAAGCTTCCATCACCAACTGCACATTGACTTCACCGTATGACCGTGCCGATACGCTGAAACCGTCGCCGTCGGGAAATAGCACAAACGATGCTTCCACTCCCGTTACGCACAGCAATTCATCGGCGGCTTGTGAGGCGGCAATTCGCTGCTGTGTACCGGCTTTTTCCTGTGTGCAGGCAATCGCCGTTACGCCGTAGCGTTCGGCCGCCGCCACAATTTCCGCCTTTCGGCGGTAGGTGTCCATGGTTTCCGAAAACAATCGCTTTACCTCGACCGTGTCGGCACCGCGGCGGCGCAAATACGCAGCAGCTTCAAAGGTGCGCACACCGGCTTTCATGACGAAACTGCGTGTATCCAACATGATACCGGCAAGCAAGGCATCGGCTCCGGTATCTGAAAGCTGTGCCTCCGGCATGTATTGCACCAATTCGGCCACCATTTCCGAAGCCGAGCTGGAATACGGTTCGTGGTAAAACAGAGCAGCATTGTTGATGTGTTCCACCATTTTGCGATGGTGATCAATCACCACAACCACCTGCGAACGGCGATACACTTCGGGGCTGTCCAGCCGTTCCGGTTGGTGCACATCGGTGATAATCAGCAAGGTGTTGGCTGTTATCATCGGCAGTGCTTCTTGCTCATCGATAAACAAATCGGGCTGATGCGCATAGCGATTGACCAGCACGCCCGCTAATGTGGTTTTCGGGTCGTACACGGTGTAGGCCGGTTTTCCCAAACTGCGGCACACCTCGGTTAAAGCGGCACAAGACCCCAAGGAATCCAAATCGGAATAGCGATGCCCCATTAGCAATACCATATCGCTGGTTTGTATCATGTCTTGCAGCGCCGTTGCCATCACGCGTGTGCGCACTTTGGTGCGTTTTTCCACACTTTTGGAAAGGCCGCCGTAAAAATCAAATCCGTTTGCCGTTTTCACCGCCGCCTGATCGCCGCCGCGCCCCAACGCCATATCCAAAGAGTGGCGCGATTGGGTTTCGGCTTCGGTTAATGTTTTGCCGGTTCCCACACCGATGGACAGGGTTACACTGGCGCCGCCCGCCGTGCGAACAGCACGCACGCGATCCAAAATATCAAACCGACTGTTCAGCATGGTTTCCAGCGCCCGTTGCTCGGTGATGGCCAAGAAGCGGTCGGACCCGCATTTTCGGAACACACCGGCACCGGCAGCCACCCAATCTTCCAGCAGGGTTTCCACGCGCGAAACGAGCTGTGCTCGCTCGCTGTCACGCAAATTTTGTGTGATTTCTTCGCTGTTGTCTATGTAGAGCGAGAGAACCACCGGCCGACTGTCGCGATACTCATCGGCAATCTGCGACAATTCGGTGTGGTCGGCCAAGAACAAAGCATAGGCAGCTGTGTCACGCCGTCGCAATTTGGCAATGTACACGGCATAAACCGCCTGACCGCAACGGACATGGTCCCAATAACGGTGATGGAATTTTCCAACCGTTATCCCTTCGAACCGTGTTTCCAGCGGCTCTCCATAGGCATCGGCGCCAGCCAACACTTCCCGCCGGAACAGTGTGTTATACCACACCATCTCGCCCGTGTCGGTTACCAGAAGCACCGGCAACGGCGTTGCCTCCAACGCCTGCCGGTCTTCCAAATTTAAGCTGTCGGCTATGCCGTTCAAATACCGCCGCATATCGCGCTGCAACCGGCGCAAGCGCCACACGGTTACGCCAATCAACAGCAAATCCACCGCGGCTTGTACATAAAACAGTATCCGATTGTAGAAGAATACCGGCACGGAAAACACAATCAGTGCCGCGCACAGCACGGTATACCCTGCCGTGATGGTCCAAAGATTTTGTTGCCGTTTCACCGCATTCTCCTCCTTTTTACTTTACCTTGTTTAAACTTCCATTAAAATCGGAAGCACCATGGGACTGCGCTTTGTTTTCTGGAACACACGACGCGACAGTTCATCGCGCACTCGGTTTTTCATAGTGTTCCAATCATAGGAATGGAGTGCGCAGCAATCTTCCAGCACCTCACGGGCGATGGAGCGGATTTCTTCCATTAGGTCTTCCGCCTCGCGGACATAGACAAACCCGCGCGATACCACATCGGGGCCGGACACCACCACGCCTGCCGCCGGATCAATGGTGGCTACCACCACAATCAAACCGTCTTCACCCAAATGGCGACGATCGCGCAGCACAATGCTTCCGACATCACCGATACCCAAGCCGTCTACCATTACACGGCCGGCCGGCACCGTACCGACAACCGCCATTTTATCGGCAGTGATTTCAATTACTTTACCGATATCGGTTATCATCACATGATCGGCCGGCATACCCATGGCACGCGCCAACTGAGCATGTTTGTGCAAATGTTTTTGCTCGCCATGTACCGGAATGAAAAATTGGGGGCGTGTTATTCCCTGGATAATTTTTAATTCTTCTTGGCAGGCGTGGCCCGAAACATGCACATCGTACATTTTTTCGTACACCACATCGCAACCGCATTTCATCAACTCGTTCACCACACGGCCCACCGTTTTTTCGTTGCCGGGAATGGGAGTTGCCGAAATAATAATGTAGTCGTCGGGCCCCACTTCCACCTGCCGATGCTCGGAAAACGCCATGCGCGCCAACGCCGACATAGGTTCCCCCTGACTGCCGGTTGTGATGATGGCCATTTTCTCTTTGGGATAGCGGTTCACCATTTCCATCTCTACCAACAAGCCTTCGGGGATTCGCAAATAGCCCAATTCGTTGGCAATGGACACATAGTTAATCATGCTGCGGCCGGAAATTGCCACTTTGCGCCCGTCTTTGGCCGCCGCATCGATGATTTGCTGGATGCGGTGCAAATTAGAGGAGAAGGTGGCAATAATCAACCGTTTGCCTTCGGCATTTTTGAACAGCTTGGCAAAGCTCTCGCCCACCACCCGCTCGCTGGGCGTGTAGCCGGGGCGTTCGGCGTTGGTAGAATCTGCCAGCAGTGCCAATACCCCTTCGTTTCCCATTTCTCCCAGACGCGGCAGGTCGATCATGCGACCCATAATGGGGGTGCAATCAATTTTGAAGTCGCCGGTGTGAACAACATAACCCAGTGGCGTTTTGATTCCCAACGCCACGGCATCGGGAATGGAATGGTTCACATGGATAAACTCCACCGACACCTTGCCGAACGGCACCACCTGCCCGGGCGACACCACATGAAGCGGCACCTTGCCGGCCAATCCGTGTTCTTTGAGCTTTGATTCAATAAGAGCGATTGTCAGCTTGGTGGCATAGATGGGGAAAATATGCTGTTTCAGCAAGTAGGGCAACCCGCCGATGTGATCTTCGTGCCCGTGCGTGATGACAATGCCGCGAATTCGGTCGGCATTTTTCTCCACATGAGAAAAATCCGGCAACACAATATCCACGCCCAATAAATCTTCGTCCGGGAACGCCATGCCGCAATCAATTAAAAAGGCGTCTTCTCCGTATTCAAACAAGGTGATATTTTTCCCGATTTCGTTTAACCCGCCCAGCATCGTTAGGCGCACCGGCAATGCCGGTTCGCGTTTGCGTGTGTTACTGCGCCGCATTGGTTGACGGCGGTTAGCCGTTTCCTGCCTGGGCGGTTCACTTTTTTTCGGTTCTTTTTGCGGCGCTTCCTTTTTGGTTTGCGGCGGCACGGCGGTTTTCGGCGCTGTTGCGCGGCCGCTGTTACGCGCTTTGCCGTTTGAGGAAGGCGCTGTATTATTGGGCGCTTTTTGCCCGGCCGCCGACGGTTGTGCCGCACGCGGTGCGCGTGAATAGGGCTTGCGCGATCCTTGCTTTGACGAAGCTGCTTCGTTTGGTTTCTTTTGCTTTTCAGCTATCATAATTACCTCCTATTCTTCTGTGGTGTCAAGTAGCAAAACAATCAGCCCATCACCAATGGGCTGTAACTTTGTCCGTTCCGAATTCACTCTATAAAAGACATTTGCCAAACCGATCACATACAGATAGGTATATTTTACCTTGATTTCTTCCTCTTGTCAAGGAGTGTGGGCAACATCTGTCAGTTTAGTCTTGCAAGTTTCAAAATTTTTGATATAATAAAAATCCGGGCGGTTCCTACCGCCTTTCAAAAGCCTGCAAATAAAAAGTCAAGCCCCAAACGGGACTTGAGCGAAGAAAATTTT
>CAYMDU010000074.1:0-8833 GCA_964389495.1 uncultured Eubacteriales bacterium | reverse complement strand
CGGCTGCGCCGACAGCTCCCCTTACACAGGGGAGCCTTGATTTTCCTCCACTTTTCACGGCCCTTTCCACAAGGGGGCTTGATGTTCCTCTCGTTTGTACGGGAACTCACACAAGGGTGTTTTCCTGAGCAACACCCCCTTTTGCGAGAAACTTTTCAAAATAATCCCCCGCGTGTCTTGAAAGTGACACCGGATGGTGTGGTAAACTACAATCCCCGATAATGTGTAACACCGCAAAGGCAGCAAAAAGCGGCGCCCCAATGGGGCGCCGCCGGGTTTGTGCTATTCGCAGGGGGTTCCCTGCACTGTAAGGAGAGCCGATTTAAGCCTTGCGGCGTTTGCCGGTGAGCCACAGCACCGCGGCGCTCATGGCCACCGCCACCGCCAGTGCGGCCGGCAGGGCCGAAGTGGCGCCTGTTTTGGTGTTGTCTTCGGCACCGATGTCGTCATCGTCCGGTTCGCCGGTGTTGGTGTCGGGCGTGGTGTCGGTATCGTCATCCGGTGTCACCACATCGTCATCGTCCGGATCCGTGATGTCTTCATCGTCCGGTGTCCAGCCGGAATCGACCAGTTCTTTCATGGCCTTGGCAGCCAGCAGCAACTCATCAAAGGTGGGTTGCCCGTTGGCGGCCAGCAGGGCGTTGATTTCGGCCTGACGCTCGGCGCTGAGCTGATTCCAAATTTCCTCACCCGCCAACACATTCAGGTAGTTGTCATAGGTGATTTCGGTGATCAGATCGCCGTAGTCGTCGGTGCAGAAGTTGAACCAGAACTGCTCGGCATCCATGTCAACAAGAACGGTGTTGTTCTCATCGTCGTCATCATCGTCGTCGGGCGTGTAGCTGCCGCCGTCCACACTCGTCCAGATGCGCAGATAGTCGATTTCGATGGGGTTGTCATAGGAGCCGCCCAAGTGCATAACCAGCATCTGCTCGTTCATGTAGGAGAACGCACCGATACCGCCGTTTTCATCGTTCACTTTGATGTTGGGCATCGGGTCGGAGAAGGTGCTTTCGTTGTATTGCAAACGGAACACTTCTTCGCCGTCGAGATAGCCGATCACATGGTCTTGCACCCACAGCCACGCCATGGTGTGCCACTCATCGTTGCCCAACCCTTCACGGTGCGGATTGCCGTTGACATTGTAGTGCGTTTGCACATCGTTCACCGTGGCCTGGTCGTGCAGGGTGATGGTGTAGTGGCCGCCCGGGCGGCTTTCGGTGATGCCCCAGTATTCCAGCCAGTCCATTTCCACCCATTGTGTGGTGGTGTTCGCTTGCAGCTTTTCAAGCGGCAGCGACCAGATGGCCGGGATACCCTTTTCGGTTTCGGTGTTTTCACGCGGACGCGGAATGCGGAAGCGGGTTTCAATGTAGCCCTTGTTCCACTGGAAGCCGATGCCGTTGGTGTAGTCCACCGAGCTGAGAGACATGTTATAGGTGGGTTCTTTGTCTTTGATGGTGAGCACGCCGTTTTCAATGGAATAGGCATCCGGCGTGACAGTGGAGGCACCGTAGGGACGGGTGACATACCACTTGTAGCCGTCCAAACCGGTGGCACCGGAGTCGATGGTATCCAGCGTTTCAAAATCGTCACTGAATCCCAGCGTGGTGAAACCGGCTTGCTGTGCAATTTCCGGCGCTTCCAAAATGGTTTCGTTCACGCGCAGGTCGGATTGCACGGTGTTGTTGTTGTCGGGGTTGAGTTCCAGCACCGACAAGGTGGAGTTCACACGCGCGGAAATCACATGGTCGCCCTTCACGGCCGCCCACTTTTCGGTGCCTTCAATCATGGCACGCGAACCGGTGGTGAACTCGTTGGCGAAGGTGTAGGGGATGCGCTGAATCACCTTGCTGTCAACACAAATGTCCACATCGATGGTGGAACCGGCAGGCACCGGGTCTTCGCCCTGGTTGGTGATGGTAACGAAGAACTGAATCTCCGTGCCCGGGGTGACCTGTTCGTTGTTATCCCAGGCCAGGCCTTCCACCACAAAGTCGATAGCGGTCACCGCTTCCACCAGGTACACATTGTCCACATAGATGGGGCCGTTGCCGCCCGCCACCTGCATGGTGAACACGGTGGTGTCGTCGGTGAGGGTGCCGGTTTTGATTTCGTAGGAGGCTTTGGTCCACGAACCTTCGCCGGTGACCGTTTCGTTGAGCAATTCGGCCGAACCGTTGGTCAGGCTCACACCCAGCTTGCTGCCGTTGGCCGAACGGTAGCGGAAATGCAGGTTGTAGGTTTTGTCGCTTTGCAGGTTGGCCACCTGGTAGGTGAAGGTGCCGTCGCCGCTGAGAGCAGCCGCGTTGGTTTTGTTCACACCCGCACCGGCTTCGATGGCGGCGCTGCCGGCCAAAGCCCAGTTGCTTTCGGTCTTTTCAAAGGTACCGTTGGTGATAAAGGCGGGTTCGCCGGACACCGTGACGGTGCAAGAGGCCTTTTTGCCGTCCTTTTCGGCGGTGATGGTGGCGGTGCCCTTACCGATAGCGGTGATCACACCGTATTCCACGGTGGCCACATCTTCGTTGCTGGAAGACCAGTTCATGCCGTTGATGTTGGCCTCCACCGGCGTGGGCATCACATTCACGCCCTGCGTGCGGCCCGGCATCAGCGTGACACTCTCGTGTGAGAGCTTCATGGAGTCGAGTTCCACACCGGAATCGTACATACGCAGGGTGATATTATCTACGATAGCTGCAGGTGTGCCGGCCTTGTCGCTGGTGACCGAGAAGATCCAGCCAAAGTAGCGGTTGTTGTTGATTTCCACCATGTTGGTCGGGGTGGTGAACACCTCGCTGCCGTGTTGCCAGGTGGTGCCGTCGCCTTCTTTGGCATAGAGCGACAGGCCGAGGTTGCCGGCCCACAAACGGAATCCGGCTTCGTAGGTGGCCAGGTAATCCCATTCCACAATGTAGGTGGTGCCGGGCTTCACAGCCAGGTTGCCTTTGTAGAAGTAGTCGGTCTTGGTGCCGTCGAGAACCATGCCGTAGCTGCCGTTTTTGCCCACACCGGCTTGGATGTTGGCGTGGCCGGGCCAGTACAGGTCGCCCTGTTCAAAGTCGCCGTTGGCCAGCACATTGGCGTATTCGTCAATGGTAACCTTGATGCTGGCAACATGGCCCAGTTCGCTGGTGGCGGTGATGGTGACGGTGCCGCTTTCGGCAACCGCCGTGATTTTGCCGTTTTGGTCCACCGACACAATGCTGTCGTCGCTGGAAGCCCAGGTGATGGCGCCGGTGCCGGCTTCGGCCGGTTCGGTGCGGAGCGACAGCGTGGTGCTGCCTTCGGGCCACAGTTCCACGGTGTCGGAGCTGGCCACGATGGTGAGCGAGGTGGCGTCGGGCAGTTCCACCAGAGATACATCATCCAGGTAGATGTTGCCGGCTTTGTTGTTGTCGAAACCGAAGCAATAGTTGCGGTTGATTGCCGCACCCGTGCCGTCATCCAACGCGTTGGTTTGGAAGGTGTAGGTCACGGTTTTCCATTCGGTGGTGAGCTTGGATGTGTATTTCCAGCCGCTCAGGTTCAGCGAAGTGCCGTGGAAGTACACCGCCAGCTCTTGATTTTCGGTGCCGTCGCCCTTCACCTTGAAGGTGAGTTTGTAGGCCTTGGCGGCGTTCACTTTCAGATTGGACACCCACAGAGCATCCAGCTTGTTGTTGTCGTTGGGCAGCGAGAGCACCATGTTGTTTTCGTCGGCCGGGTCGGTAACCACCGAACCGCGACCGGATTTCACAATGTTGTTGGTCCAGTCGGCAATGTTCCAATCGTCGTTATCGAAGGTACCACCGACAATGCGCTCGCCGTCGAACGCCACGGTAACTTCACAGGTGTCCACCGGAGCACTGTCTTTGTACAGCGTGATGGTGGCTTTCCCTTCGGCCAAAGCGGTGACTTTGCCGTTGGCATCCACGGTGGCAACCGTTTCGTTGGAAGAAGCCCAAGTGACGGCGCCGGGATCGGTGTTAGCCGGGGTGGTGGCAATGGTGAGCGTTTGGGTAACTTGATATCTGCCATCGCTTCCGGCCGGGGTGCCCAGCTTGATGCTGTCTTCGGCCAGCGCAATGCTGGTGGCCGGTTCCATCACGGTTACCAGGCAGGTGGCTTGCAAGTCACCCGATTTCACGGTGATGGTGGCGGTGCCCGCCTTGGTATTCGAAGCGGTTACCAAACCGGTGTTGTCCACGGTGGCCACGGTGTCGTCGCTGGAAGTCCAGGTGATGGCCTTGTAGCGTGAACCGGCCGGCAACAGGGTCATGGTGAGCTGGCTTTGTGCGCCCTTGCCCACATAGAGTTTGTTGCGGTTGAGCGACAGCGATGTGGCATAGTCGCCCACAATGGTGGCCTTGGCCGTGGCTTTCAGGTTGGCATCGTCGGCGCTTTGCACGGTGATGGTAACTTCGCCTTCACCGGCCACCGCCGTGAGTTTGCCGTTGGCATCCACGGCAATCACCGTGGGATCGCTGGAAGTCCAGTTGAGTTTGCCCGTGCTGTGATTTTCGGGGGTGGCGGCCCACTGCATGGTGGCCGTGCCGTTCACTTTAAGTTCCACATCGGCCATGGTGAGGGCCGTGGCCATGGGCATTTCCACCAACGACATGTCATCAATGTACACATCGGTGGTGCTGGTGCCTTGAGCCTGGCCGAAACCGATGGTGTAGTTGCGGTTCAGGTTTTCGGATACGGTGGTGAAGATGTAGGTCACTTCTTCCCAATCGGTGGAAGAAATCTCTTTGGTGGCCCAGCCTTTGTCGCCGGCGGCAACATAAGACCCGTGCAAGTAGAGTTGCCCCTTGCCTTCGGCGTTCTTCATCTTCATGGTGAGCTTGTAGGTGCGGCCGGGGCGTATCTGAGCCGGCCACAGCCACACCGCGCTGGTGAGCGAAGCGGGCACTTTCAAATAGGTGTTGCCGTTTTCGGTGACCAGTTCGCAAGCACCGTCTTTGATGATGTTGTTGGTCCAGTTCACCACATTCCAGTCGTCGCCTTCAAAGTCGCCGCCGGGAATACGCTCGCCCTGTTCGTCCACCTTCACGGTGACGGTGTGCGAGATGCCATTCCAGGTACCGGTGATGATGGCGGTGCCGGCTTTCAGCGCCGTGACTTTGCCGTTGGCATCCACGGTGGCCACGGTGTCGGCATTGGACGACCAGGTGATGCCGTCGATATAGGCACCGGCCGGTGTGGTGGTGACGCCCAAGGTTTCATACACACGCAAGTTGGTGCCCAGTTCCGGCGCCAAATGCAGTTCGCTTTGCGTAATGGCAAAATCGGTGGCCAATACCACAACCTTAACCGCGCAGGTGGCAGTGTAGGTGGTGGTGGCGTTCACTTTCAAAGTGGCCGTGATGTTGGCATCGCCGGTGGCCACGCCGGTGACTTTACCGGTGCTGTCCACGGTGGCCGCATCGGTGTTATCGGAAACCCACGAAATGGATTCGTAGTTGGAATACACCGGGTCGGCCGTGGCGGTGAGCTGCAAGGTGCTACCCATGCCAACGGTGGCGCTGGTTTTGTCCAGAGTGATACCGGTAGCGTCTTTCTTCTCCTGCTTCACCAGCGAGAAGTTGTCAAAATACGCCGTGCCGGTGCCCACTTTGTTATCGTACATGATGGCCTGCACCAGGAATTCCCAGCCTTGGTTGGTGGTAATGTTGGTGCCGGTGATAAATTCAATGCTAAATGTGGTCCACTCGGTGTCTTTCACACGGTTGGTCTTTTTCCAGTCGCCCGTGTAGCCGGTGCCCGGGTTTATTTGGGGTTCAAACCAAATACCTTCGCCGGTGCCTTCCCATTTGTAGTCATAGGAGAACACATACTTGGTGTTTTCTTCCAGCAACCCAAAGAATTTTCCGGTGTAGCGGAAACCGCACTGCTGTGTTCTCTTGTCGTCGGCGGTATTGGTCAGGGTGATTTTGGCGCCCTTGCCGCCGTCTTTGCCGGCACCTTCCGCGCCGAATTCCACGGTGCCCGTGCCGATATATCTGTAAATATCCCAGTTGGTGTTGCCCTGCTCAAAATCGCCGTTGGTGAGCAGGTTGCTCGGCGTGGTGGGCGTGGGCGTCGGGGTGCTGCTGCCGCTTGTCACTGCAACAGCGCAAGTGAGCACAATGGGGCCGGCGGTGGCCGTGATGTTGGCAGTGCCGGCGGCCAAGCCGGTGACTTTACCGGTGCTGTCCACGGTGGCCACGGTGTCGGCATCGGAAGCCCAGGTGAGATCCGGCACCGTGATACCCGCCGGTTTGGCGGTGACGGTGAGCGTGGTGTCGCTGCCGGCTTCCACGCTGGCCGTGGTGCTGCTCAGTGCCAACGACACTTCACGCACCGACATATCGTCGATCCACAGGTCTTTGCTGCCGTTGGCGGCATCGGTGCGAATCATCAGGGAGTTGGCCGCGTCGCCGCTCTTGGCCCACAGGTAGATTGTGTAGGTGGTCCATGTGTCGGACGCATTGCCGCCGCTCACGGTTTGATAGTTCGCGGAATGGGTGGCTGTGTTAAACCAATGTTTAATGGAACCGCCGCGATAGCGGAACGACACTTCGTACAGTTTGCCTGCTTGCAGGCCGTTGAGGTTGAACCACAAATCGTTCAAACCGGCTTTCAGGTACAGCACCTGGTTGTCGGTTTCAATGGTGTCGGCCACCACGGTGCCGCCTTTGCCATACAGTGTGGCAAACGCTTTGGAGGCGGTGTTCATATCGCCGCCCGGCACCAGGTTGGTTTCTTCGGAAACTTCAATCAGCTCCACATCGTCGATGTACAGCTTGGCGCCGTCGTCGGTTTTGGCGCTGTTTTCCAAATAGAAGCCGAGCTGTGCGCCGGTTTTGTCTTTGTCAACCGCAAAAGAGAACTGATAGTAGGTCCACTCGGCGGCATCGGTGGCGGCAATCACAGCGTTGCCCGCCCAGTAGCCGCCGTCCGGTTTGTACAGGGCACTCATCAGGCAGGCCTTTTTGCCGCCGACATTCTTCACCTTCAAGCGCGCCAGGTATTGGTGGTTGGCTTTAAGGTTAACATCGGCAAAAGTGCCCCGCCAGGTGGTGTCTTTTTTGTCCAGCGACAGCACGCTGTTGTCGCCGTCGGCCGTTACGGATTCGGTTTTGCCGCCGTAGGTCCAGCCGGCGTTGCCGTTTTCAAAATTCTCAATTGCAACCGAACCGGTGGTGGTGGGAGTGCCGGCAGGAGCCTTGGCTGTTACTTTAATGCTGAAATCATCAATCAGCGTATCGCCCACATTCAGAGTGGCGTCTTCATGACGGCACACTTGAAGCGTGTAGTGCGAGTTTTGTTGGCTCGCCGCTACCGATTTAAACTGATAGGTATATGTTTGATAATCCGTGCTGGCCGTTGTGGTTAACCATTTGCCAGCGTTCTCACCTGTGGCATAGGCACCTTCAAAATACACATTGATCGGCGCACCTTTTGCCTTGAAAGTGAGGGTGTATTCGGTTTCGGGCAGCAACACAACGCTCTTTAAATAGGCGCTGTATGCTGTGGAAGCCTCGTTCAATTTCATGGCTTTATTGCCGTCGCTCTCCGTTACCAAAGAAGCGCGGCCTTGCGACAGCAAGTCACCATTCCACATGTTATAGGCAAGCGCGTTAAAATCACCGCCAAAGCCAAAATCGGCTTCGGTTGCCTTAACAAGCGTGATGTTGTCCACATAGGTGGGCTCGGAGGTGGCACTGTTGCTTTCCACCGAAAGGCCCCAATCGCTGTTCAACACCGGAGCATCGCCCGTGGTGACCAGTTCGTATTGAATGGTCCATTCGCCACTATACGGTTTGCTATACAGCGAAAAACTGTTCACATCGGTGCCGTTGCCCAGCCAAATGCGCATTTCGGGACCTTTGGCCACATAGCTGAGCACATAGGTGGTGTTGGCTTCCAGCGTGATGGAACCCAAGCCTTTGGCATAGATGGCCTTGCTTCCCTCGTGCGCGGGAATCACCAAGCCCTTGCTGCCGTCAAAGCCCACACCGTCTTCGATGGTGTAGTCACCAATCGAAGTCCACGGCTTCACTGCTCCTTCCTCGAAATCTCCATTGGGAAACAGGTTCCCCGTGGGCGCAGAGGTACCTTCTGCGGTGGCAGGCAGTACCAAGCCGGAAATGGCGCAGGTGACCAGCAGAGTGAGTGCTGCCACCAGCGAAATCAGCCGGCGCGTGCGATTTTTCATAGTATCTTCCCCTTTCGTTTCCGGCCTCACGGTGAGGCCAACGCATAGGTGCCCCCTTGTGTGTGGGACTTTTACCTAGTGTTAATTTTACTAGATGCCACGCCGAATTGCAAGCCTTTTTGTGCAGATTTTTCAAATTTGTCCAAAAGTACAAATCGGTGCGGAACAGACGGCGTTTGCGCCCCGCAACCGCGGGCGGCAAGCGGGGTGATGCGCTGTGGGCGGCACCGGGCACGGCGTGACCGAAAGTGCAATTTGGGAAGTGATGCCAAAAAAGAAAACTCCCCGCGTGTCTTGCAAGTGACCGAGGGAGGTGTGATAAGATGATGTAGGCACCAAGGAAAGCAGAAAAACAGAAAAGCCCCTTGTGTAAAGGGTCGCCAAAGTGGAGGAAAATCAAGGCTCCCCTGTGTAAGGGAAGGCAAGAAAAAGCCCCCTTGTGTAAAGGGGGGATGTGGCGGTGCAACCGCCACAGGGGGATTGGCGGCTGAGGCTGATTGATGTGTGCGGGGTCGGTGACTGCCGCCATGGTTTGTCTTAAAAACAAGACATTGGTGTTGCGAAAACAAGACATTGGTGCACTTCTCCGGACTGTAACAACCCCTCCGGTTCGGGCTACGCCCTCACCACCTCCCCTTACACAGGGGA
>CAYMDU010000073.1:0-8946 GCA_964389495.1 uncultured Eubacteriales bacterium | reverse complement strand
CTCGGCACGCGGTTTTGGAGACCGCTGCTCTACCAACTGAGCTATACCCCTATATCAATCTATATGAACAAGCCAAACGGCTGTGTCAACAATGGTGGGCCTTCAGGGACTTGAACCCGGGACCGACCGGTTATGAGCCGGTTGCTCTAACCAACTGAGCTAAAGGCCCAACTTGAATGGAACCGTGCGGTTGCAAGGCACGACCTTTATTGTACCATAAATCCGCGGATTGTCAAGAGGTTTTGAAAAACATTTGCGAAATTCTTGGGAAACAGGCGGGGAAAAAGCGGCAAGGGGAGCCAAAGCACCGGCCGGCAAACGGTGTGGCTGGAATTTGTGCCCCAAACCTACATCAAGAGTTGCCGGTACTACTCCAACATTGCCGACGGCACGCTAACGGTCACCGGCGAAGCGGTGGGGTGCGGCAAACTGGAACTGGTGTCTTCCTACCAAGGAAAGCCCACAGGCAGCGCAACGGTTTCGGTGAACAGCGGGTTTTTCACAGCGCAAATCGCGCTTTCCGAAATACATTTGTGGGAAATCGGTTGCGGTCGGCTGTACGATTTGGAATTGCGTTTTGGAGAAGATCGCGTGAAAAGCTATTTCGGCTTGCGGCAGGTGGCACTGGACGGCCGGCGCTTTTTGCTCAACAACAAGCCCGTTTTTCTGCGCATGGTGCTGGATCAGGGCTTCTATCCCGACGGTATCTACACCGCTCAAAGCGAAGAAGAACTGGTGCGCGATATTCATCTTGACAAGGCGGTGGGTTTCCACGGAGCCAGGCTTCACCAAAAGGTGTTCGAAAAGCGGTTCCTGTACCACTGCGACAAAGAGGGTTATCTTGTTTGGGGAGAACACGGCAACTGGGGCATGGACTACGAAAGTGCCGTGGCCCAAGGCAACTTTATTTGCGAATGGGCAGAAATTCTCGAACGCGATTTCAACAGTCCGGCCTTGATCGGTTGGTGCCCGTTTAACGAAACAGCCGGGTACAAAGAACGGTTTTCGGAATCCCGTTTGCTGGAAAGCGTGTACCGGCTCACCAAGCTCTATGACAAAACACGCCCCTGCATTGAAACCAGCGGCCATTTTCACATCGACCGCAAAGAAATACACGATGTGCACGACTACGAGCAAAACACCGAAAAGTTTGCGGACTACTACGCGCACATTGGCGAAGGCATTGTGAACGATCAAATTCGCCGCATGGACGAAAATGCACAGCTCTATTTTGGCGAACCGGTGTTTGTCAGCGAATACGGCGGTATTCAGTGGGCACCGAATGCCGTCGAGGGATGGGGTTACGGTGATGCTCCCAAAACAGTGGAAGAATACGCCGAACGATACGGTGGATTGGCGCACAGTTTGCTGTCCAATCCCAATATTATGGGGCTTTGCTACACGCAGCTGTACGATGTGGAGCAAGAACAAAACGGCGTGTACCACTATGACAGAACGCCGAAATTCGATGCCGACATCATGACCCAACTGAAAGCGGCCATGATAGCTCCGGCAGCTATTGAAGAATAAGCAACAGCAAGCGGCAACCGCAGTTGCCGGCAAGGGGCAGAAACGAAGCGTTCGTTTCTGCTTTTTGTTTTGCAGTTGTTGGTTGTTGCCAAAGAAAAATGCAGAAAGGCCGTGTTTGGGGTTGAAAAAAGCGGGGCGATTTAGTATAATAATACTGTATGTATCGCAAACGGAAAGAAAGGATGTTCGAAAGTGGAACTACTGAAAAATTTCAGCTTCCTGTGGGACAGTTTGGCCTTTTTCTTCACGGGAGAAGGCTGGAAAAATCTGGTGATGATTGCAGTGGGGGCGTTGCTCATCTATTTGGCACTGGCCAAAGATTTTGAACCGTCGCTGCTCATGCCGATGGGCCTGGGTGCCATTTTGGTGAACCTGCCGTTTTCCGGTGCCGTGGGCACCGCTGCCGACGGGTCTAGCGGCATTGTGGACTGGCTGTTCAAGGTGGGTATCGAAGCATCGGAAGCGCTGCCGCTGTTGCTGTTCATCGGCATTGGCGCCATGATTGATTTCGGGCCGCTTCTGTCCAACCCAAAAATGTTCTTGTTCGGTGCGGCGGCACAGTTTGGTATTTTTCTCACGGTGCTGGCGGCCACCTTGCTTGGCTATGATTTTCGCGATGCCGCGGCCATCGGCGTCATTGGTGCGGCCGACGGTCCCACGGCCATTTTGGTGGCAAACATGTTCAAAACGCCGTACTTGCCGGCCATTATGGTGGCGGCCTATTCCTACATGGCGCTGGTGCCGATCATCCAGCCCATGGCCATCAAATTGGTAACCACGCAAAAAGAGCGCCGCATCCGCATGACATACAACCCGCAGGCGGTGTCGCGTCGCACGCGTATTTTGTTCCCCATTGTGGTCACGGTGATTGCCGGCCTGATTGCACCGAAATCTGTGTCGCTGGTTGGGTTCCTCATGTTCGGAAACCTGTTGCGAGAATGTCTGAAACTGGATAATCTTTCCCAAACGGCGCAAACTTCGTTGGCCAACCTCATCACCATTGTGCTGGGCCTGTCCATTGCTTCCAGCATGAAAGCGGAAAACTTTGTGCAATGGGACACGCTGATTGTGATGGCACTGGGCCTGTTCGCCTTTGTGTTCGATACCGTTGCCGGTGTGTTGTTTGCCAAGTTTCTCAACCTGTTTTTGCCGGAAGGCAAAAAATTCAACCCCATGATCGGCGGTGCCGGTATTTCGGCGTTCCCGATGTCGGCGCGTGTTATTCAAAAAATGGCGCTCAAAGAAGACAACCAAAACCATTTGCTCATGCACGCGGTTGGCGCGAATGTGGCCGGACAGATTGGTTCGGTGGTAGCCGGTGGTATCATTTTAACAGTGGTACCCAATCTCATCGGGTAAGGGGGAAGACAAATGTCACAATCGATTGTTAATGCGTTGCTGTTGATGTTGCTTGGCATGGTCGGTATTTTTGCGGTGATGCTGCTCATCATGTTGTCAGTGAAATTGCTCAATAAATTTGCGAAGGATAAGGATGAAGACTAATGGCCGATAACAAAAAAATGGTGGAAGCTATCACCTCCATGGAAGACGATTTTGCCCAGTGGTACACCGATGTGGTGAAAAAAGCGGAATTGGCCAGCTATTCCGGTGTGCGCGGCTGCATGATTGTGCGGCCCTACGGCACAGCTTTGTGGGAAAACATCCGCAACGATTTGGATGCGCGTTTCAAAGCGCTGGGGCACGAAAACATCATGATGCCGTTGTTCATTCCCGAAAGCCTGTTGCAACGGGAAAAAGACCATGTGGAGGGCTTTGCACCGGAGGTGGCATGGGTTACTTACGGCGGCGACGAAAAATTGCAAGAACGCTTGTGCGTGCGGCCCACATCCGAAACGGTGTTTTGTGAGCATTATGCGGATATTATTCATTCCTACCGCGATCTGCCCAAACTGTATAATCAGTGGTGCTCGGTGGTGCGTTGGGAGAAAACCACCCGTCCGTTCCTGAGAACCATGGAATTCTATTGGCAAGAAGGGCACACCATGCACGAAACCGCAGAAGAAGCGTGGGCGGAAACCGAGCGGATGTTGGGTGTGTATGCCGATTTCTGCGAACAGTCGTTGGCCATTCCGGTGGTGAAGGGCCGCAAAACCGACAAAGAAAAATTCGCAGGCGCCGAAGCCACCTACACCATCGAAGCCATGATGCACGACGGCAAAGCACTGCAAAGCGGAACCAGCCACTATTTCGGTGACGGATTTGCGCGTGCGTTCGATATTCAATACACCGACCGTGAAAACAAGTTGCAATATCCGCATCAAACCTCGTGGGGCATGTCCACCCGCATTATCGGTGCCATCATCATGACACACGGCGATGACAACGGTTTGGTGTTGCCGCCGGCGGTGGCACCGGTACAAGTGGTGATTGTGCCGGTTGCGCAACACAAGCCGGGCGTGCTGGAAGCCGCGCGTGCGTTGCAAGAGCGGTTGTCCGGTGTGGCGCGTGTGAAACTGGACGATTCCGACAACTCACCCGGCTGGAAATATGCCGAGTATGAGATGAAGGGCGTGCCGTTGCGGTTGGAAATCGGGCCGCGCGACATTGAAAACAACCAGTGTGTGTTGGTGCGGCGTGACAACCGTGAAAAAACGGTGGTTGCTTTGTCTGATTTGGAAACCGCCATTCCCGAATTGTTGCAAGCTGTGCACGACGGGCTGTACCAAAAAGCATTGGCACGGCGCGAAAGCATGACCCACACGGCAACCACCATGGACGAGCTGTGCGCGATTGCCAACGAAAAGCCGGGCCTGATTCGTGCCATGTGGTGCGGGGATGAGGCGTGCGAAATGAAGCTGAAAGAGCAGGCCGGCGTGACCAGTCGGTGCATGCCGTTCGAGCAAGAGCATCTTGCCGATACTTGTGTTTGCTGCGGAAAGCAGGCAGACAAAATGGTGATTTGGGGCAAGGCGTATTAAACCTGATGGAGAGGCGATAAAGGTGAGGAGAAAACTGTACGGGAATGCCGTAACAGCATCGTGTTCGATTTGCGGGCACGGTCGCCGTTCGGCGGATGGCAAGGTCATTTTGTGCTTGCACCGCGGTGTGGTGGATCCTTTGTCGCGTTGTCGGCGCTTTTCTTACGATCCGTTGCGCCGAATTCCTTATGCGCAGCCGGCACCGGCAACATATTCCGAAGAAGATTTTCGCTTGGAGTAGATGTGGCATGTACAAAGTGGTTATTTGCGGATGCCGCAATTATAACGACTATGCGGCACTGCGTGCCTTTGCCGATGCGTGCTTGGTGCATGTGCGGGAGCAAGAAGACATTTGCATTGTGTCGGGCACCTGTGCCGGTGTGGACCGGTTGGGGGAACGCTATGCCGCCGAAAGAGGCTATGCGGTGGAACGGCATCCGGCCGATTGGGTGAACTACGGGCGTGCAGCCGGTCCGCGGCGCAACCGCGAGATGGTGGATTGTTCCGATTGCGTGATTGCCTTGTGGGACGGGCACTCGCCCGGCACCAAGTCGTTGCTGGAATACGCTCGCCGTTGCGGTAAGCCGCTTCGTATCAAGCATGTTTAAGCAGGTGAATGGGTGCGCAAGGAGAGAAAATCATGGAGAATCTATTGAATACCGTACGCACATCGTGTGTGCCCTTTATTAAAGAAGGGCGCGTGGCAAGCTACATTCCGGAACTGGCAAAAGCCAATCCGTCCGATTTCGGCATTTGCATGGCAACGATCACAAACGAGTGCTATGCGGTTGGGGATTATGCAAAGGGATTCACCATTCAGAGCATTGTTAAACCGATTATTTTGCTGATGGCGTTACAAAATGCAGGCGAAGAAGCGGTAAATCGCTTGGTGAGTGCCGAAGCAACGGGAAAGCCGTTTGATACATTTAATTACAGCGATCAGGCACTGAGCCGCGAACACATCAATCCCATGATTAACACAGGTGCCATTGCACTTTGCCCTTTTATTTCAGGGGAAACCTATCGCGACAAATTGAACAATTTGTTGGCCTTCACGCGTATCCTCAGTGGCAATCCGCAACTGAAAATTGATCGGGCTGTGTATTCTTCGGAAAAGCAAACCGGCCACAAAAACCGAGCGCTGGCCTATATGCTAAAGGCATACGGCATGTTGGAAGCCGATGTAGAAGAAGTGCTGGACCTTTACTTTTCCGCTTGTTCCATCACCGTGACAGCGTTGGACTTGGCGCACATAGCCACGGTGTTTGCCAACGGCGGCGTGGATGTTGTTACCGAAAAGCGTTTGTTTGAAGCCTCTCATGCACGGTACATCAATGCCGTGTTGATGACTTGCGGAATGTACGACGGTTCCGGTGAATTTGCACTCACCGTGGGGGTTCCGGCAAAAAGCGGAGTCGGCGGTGGAATTATGGCCGTGGTTCCGCATCGCATGGGAATCGGGTTGTATTCGCCGGCGTTGGATAGCAAAGGCAACAGTGTTGCCGGTATTCAGGCGTTAAAGCAGCTTAGCCGCCAACTGAATCTCAGCATTTTTTAGTAATTGTCGGTTGCAAGTGCCTTGTCGAAAAAGAAAGCCTTTCGTGGGCAAATAAGAATTTGCAAACAGTTTTGCATCCGTGCCTTTGGGCACGGATGCAAATTTTTTGTGGTCGTTTTGGTGTTGCCAATATCAGCAAAGCCGCCCCCGGTGGGGGCGGCTTTTGTGCTTTTTAGTGAGGAAACAAAGAACGAAGTTCTTGGCCTATATGACAGGGGCGCAAGCCTTATTCGGCTTCGGTGCCAACCGTGTCGGGGGTGGGTTCCTCATCGGCAGAGGCTTCCGAAGGCTCTGCCGCAGTTTCTTCCAGCATACTACGCAGGGCAGCAACATAGGGATCGTCGCTGGAAGCGTGAGTGTTGATAACATCCACATCGTTGTACACCTGCATGCCGGTACCGGCAGGAATGAGCTTGCCGATAATGACATTTTCTTTGAGGCCCATCAGCGGATCCACCTTGCCCTTGATGGCGGCATCGGTGAGCACGCGGGTGGTTTCCTGGAACGAAGCGGCCGACAGGAACGAATCCGTTGCCAACGAGGCTTTGGTGATACCAAGCAACACGGGTGAGCAAGTGGCCTCTTTCAGATGAACTTCGCCGGCTTCGATGCGAGCACGCACGCGGGCGTTTTCTTCTTCGAACTGGCTGCGATCGATCATGGCGCCGGCCAACAAATAGGTATCGCCGGCATCGTCCACTTTAACCTTACGCATCATTTGGCGAACAATCACTTCCACATGCTTGTCGTTGATGTCAACACTCTGCATGCGATAGGTGCGTTGCACTTCTTGAATCAGATAGTTCTGAACAGCTTCGGGCCCGCTGATGGCCAAAATATCGTGCGGGCTGATGGCACCTTCGGTGAGACGATCGCCCTTTTTCACCACGTCGCCGTCTTGCACACGAATGCGAGAACCAAACGAAATGGGATAGCTGCGTTCGTCCACATTGTCGGGGTCGGTGGAGGTGACATAAACCACGCGCTTTTTCTTTTCTTCGCCCAAACGCACCACACCGTCGATTTCGGAAATGATGGCCAGCGATTTCGGCTTGCGGCCTTCGAACAATTCTTCAACGCGGGGCAAGCCCTGTGTGATGTCTTCTGCCGAGGCAACACCGCCGGTGTGGAAGGTACGCATGGTCAACTGCGTGCCCGGTTCACCGATGGACTGTGCGGCAATGATACCCACCGCTTCGCCCACGGTAACAGGATCAACAGTGGCCAGGTTGGAACCGTAGCATTTGGCACAAACACCGTGTTCGGCGTGGCAAGTGAGCACCGAGCGGATTTTAATACGCTCAACACCGTAGTCTTTCACCAGCTTGTTGGCTTCGGTTTCGGTCATCATGGTGTTGTGGCTGACCACCACTTCGCCGGTGGCCGGGTCCACAAAATCTTCGGCCAAGTAACGGCCAACCAAGCGTTCGGTTAACGGCTCGATCATTTCCTTGCCGTCTTTGATGTCGTACACTTCGATACCTTCGTGTGTGCCGCAATCCTCTTCGCGAATGATAACATCTTGCGAAACATCCACCAAGCGGCGAGTCAGGTAACCGGAGTCGGCAGTACGCAAAGCAGTATCGGCCAAGCCTTTACGGGCACCACGCGAGGAGATGAAGTATTCCAAGATGTTCAAGCCTTCGCGGTAGTTGGCACGGATGGGGATTTCAATGGTGCGACCGGAAGTGTTGGCAATCAAGCCACGCATACCGGCCAACTGACGAATCTGAGCAATGGAACCACGGGCACCAGAATCGGACATCATGTAGATGGGGTTGAACGGATCCATGTTGGCGTTCAGGGCCTTGGTGACCTTATCGGTGGTGTCGTTCCATGTGCGGATAACCATTTGATAGCGTTCTTCATCGGAAAGCAAACCTTGGTTGTACAAATCGGTGATTTGTTCCACGGTGGATTCGGCTTCCGCGATGAGTTGCTTTTTCTCCGGCGGAATGGAGGCATCCACAACCGCAACGGTTAATGCACCCTTGGTGGAGTACTTATAGCCCTGAGATTTAATCGCATCCAGCACTTCGGAAGTGCGGGCGGGGCCGTGAACTTTGATGCAGCGGTCGATGATGTTGGACAACTGCTTTTTGCCCACTTTATAGTTGACTTCGTATAGGAACATGTCGTCAACCGTGTTGCGTTCCACCAAGCCCAAGTCTTGAGGAATCGGCTGGTTGAAGATGATGCGACCAATGGTGGTTTCCACCAGGCGCGATTGCTTAACACCGTCGATTTCCATGGTGCGACGCACGCGGATTTTGGCGTGCAGGCTGATCACATGGTCGGCGTAGGCCATGAGGGCTTCGTTCTCATCGCGGAATACTTTGCCTTCACCCGGTTCGCCGGGCTTCTCCACGGTGAGATAGTAGGAACCCAAAACCATGTCCTGCGTCGGCACGGTGACCGGACGGCCATCCGACGGCTTCAACAAGTTGCCGGCGGCAAGCATCAGGAAACGAGCTTCCGCCTGGGCTTCGGCAGACAGCGGAACATGAACGGCCATTTGGTCACCGTCGAAGTCGGCGTTAAAGGCGGTACAAGCCAGCGGATGCAACTTGATGGCGCGGCCTTCCACCAGCACCGGTTCAAACGCCTGGATACCCAGACGGTGCAAAGTGGGGGCGCGGTTGAGCATGACCGGATGATCTTTGATGACAATTTCCAATGCATCCCACACTTCGGGACGCACACGGTCCACCATTTTGCGGGCGGATTTGATGTTGCCGGCTGCGCCGGTTTCCACCAAGCGTTTCATCACAAAGGGCTTGAACAGTTCCAACGCCATCTCTTTGGGCAAACCGCACTGATACATTTTCAGTTCGGGGCCGACCACGATAACCGAACGGCCGGAATAGTCCACGCGCTTGCCCAGCAGGTTCTGACGGAAACGGCCCTGCTTGCCCTTGA
>CAYMDU010000072.1:0-9103 GCA_964389495.1 uncultured Eubacteriales bacterium | reverse complement strand
TCAGCGTGGGCAAAATCTTTTCCACATCGGCGTGCGGACGCGGGATGACATGCGTGGCGACCAATTCGCCCAGCTTGGATGCCGAAGACGAACCGGCTTCGACGGCGGCTTTGACAGCGCCGACATCACCGCGCACCATGACGGATACCAAACCGGAACCGATTTTTTCGGTGCCGATGAGTGTGACATTGGCGGCCTTCACCATGGAGTCGGCCGCTTCGATTGCGGCAACCAAACCACGGGTTTCCACCATTCCTAATGCTTCCAGTGCCATTTTCTTTACCTCCTTTACCGGTGTGGGACTTGCGGTATTAACAGCGGCCTCCGCCGCAGGGGTGATGTTGTTGTCTGCCATCGGTTATTCCCCTTTCGGTTGAATGCGGGATGCGCTGAGAGCCACCAAACGGCAGGTTTCCTCGTGCGGGGCGGCGATAACCGCGTGTGCTGCCGGCTTTTTGATAGCACCGGCACAGGCACTTTCCACGGCGGCGGTAACCGCCGACACATCGCCCTGCACAATCACGGTGACCAAACGGCCGCCCAACTTGCGCTCCCAGGTGACAAATTCCACTTGGGCCGATTTGCACATGATATCCAAACAGTCGATGCCCGCGGTGACCCCCGTGACTTCGACCATGCCCAACGCTTTCATAGTGTTACTCCTTACCGTGCTGCATTACAGTTTCGGCAAAATCTTTTCCACATCGGCGTGCGGGCGCGGGATAACATGAACCGCCACCAGTTCACCCAACTTGGACGCCGAAGACGAACCGGCTTCAACAGCGGCTTTCACAGCGCCGACATCGCCGCGCACCATGACGGACACCAAACCGGATCCGATTTTTTCGGTGCCGATAAGAGTGACCTCGGCAGCTTTTACCATGGCATCGGCGGCTTCGATCGCGGCGGTAAGACCGCGGGTTTCTACCATTCCCAGAGCTTCTTTTGACATTGCAGTTTCCTCCTGTTTTTGTTAGTTTTTATCAAACGCATTGAGCTTCAGCATCGGTTCGGTTTCTTCTTCCGTGCTGGTCATGATGTGCGTGGTGACCACGCCCGTGACCCGGTTGGCCGCTTCGACCGCCGCTTCCACGGCAGCTTCCACATTGGTGACCGTGCCGCGAAATTTGATGGCGACAATCAGCGGTACCGGCATGGAATCGGCGTTGGCGGGTTTATTTTTATCGAAATGTTCCACGGTGACATCGGCAGCCTTGCAGCCGGCGTCGCACGCGCAGAACGCGGCCACCAAGCCGTAGACCTCCACAATACCGGTGGCGTTACGCATAGTCCGCCCCCCTTACTTGTTAACAATGGCGATTTTGAGGCCTTCCATTTTGAGATTGACGGCCAGCGCTTCGTTGATGTCTTCCAGCGGGAACTTGTGGGTGATGAGCTTGCCCATGGGCAAGCCGATACCCTTGGCCCGTTTGAGGAAATCAAAGGTAGTGGCGTAGTCGCGCAGGGTGTATACCCACGAACCGACGGTGGTGATTTCCTTGGAGCAAATGTCGAAATGCGGGTTGATAGTAGCATCGCCGCCGTTGATGAAGAAGCCCAGTTCGCACAAGCCGCCGCCGTTGCGGATGAACTTGTAGATGTTGCTGTGGGCCACCGGCGAGCCGGTGCATTGGAATGCGAAGTCGGCCAAGTAGCCGCCGAACGCGGATTTCACACCGTCGGCCAAAGCTTCGATGCCCTTGTGGTCCTTGAAGTTGACCACGGCGTTGGCACCCATTTCGCGGGCAAACGCCAGGCGTTTGGCTTCGCCGTCAACCGCGACAATGTTTTCAATACCCATAGTACGCAGCACGGCGATACAAATAAGACCGATGGGACCGCAACCCTGCACCACCACGCGGCTGTTAAACCGCAAAATGCCGGTAGTTTTGGCACGCTCCACAGCATGCACTAACACGGCGCACGGTTCAATAAGAATGCGGGAGTCCAAATCCAAATCGCTCACATTGAACACGGTGGACCCACCGCGCACCAGAATGTAGTCGCTGAACCAGCCGTTGAGGTGAATGTCGTCGTCGGGCAACAGACCATAGACATCGGCGCCACCCACATTTTGCTTGTTCAGGTCGAACATGGTGATGTCGGGATTGTCTTTGAAAATCATGCAGGTAACCACTTTGTCGCCCACAGCCAAAGGCTTGCCGGCACTGTCGTGCTTGACATTTTTGCCCATTTTGACAATTTCGCCGGTGCCTTCATGGCCCAGAGCCACGGGGATGAGACCAAACGGATCGCGTTTGAATTCGTGTGCGTCGGTGCCGCAGACACCGCAGCCTTCCACGCGCACCAAAATGTCATCATCGCCCACGGCCGGCATGGGAAATTCCTTCACTTCGAATTTTTCCAGCGCCGTGAGCATAGCCACATGCGCTTTGTCCGGAATGGGGCCGCCGGCCTTGGCTGTGCCGGAAGCGGCGGGGGTTTTCATGCCCTCTAACACCTGGCGGACAATTTCTTCAATGTTTTGGGAGTTGATATCCATTATACTGTACCTCCGCTTTGTTCAAAAATCTGCTTGCCGTAGGCGGCCAGCGCGGTGTCTTGTTCTTCGGTGCCGCCGCTGACGCCCAATCCACCGACGACCGTGCCGCCACTGCACAGCGGTTCGCCGCCGCCGAACACGACGATGCGGCCACCGTTGGTGTGCTGGATACCGTAGAGTTCGGCGCCGGGCTGCGCCAACGGTTTGAGCCGGGCGGTGGACTGTTGGAGTGCCACCACGGTGTAGGCTTTGTTGAAGGCAATATCGTAGCTGGCTAAAAACGCACCGTCCATACATTCGACCAGCACGGGATTTCCGCTACGGTCGCTGACAGCCACCACCGCCCTGACGCCGCGGCGCGCTGCTTCGGCACGCACAGCGGCACTCAGGCGCTGTGCCTGTTCCAGCGTGACGGTGCCGGCCACGCGCTGCACCACGGCTTCAACCAGCTGCTGCACGGCTTGCCTGTCGTTGCTGTTCATGGGTTATTTCCCCAGCTTTTCCAGCACCTGACGGGTGATTTCCGCCACCAGCGCCTCGTTGTTGCCGGTACCGCAAATGTTTTCACAGGTGTTAGTGCGGCAACCGTGGCAGCTGGGCTTGCCGGCTTTGGCATTCACACACATATCGGCCGGATGCTTGCCTTTGAGGCCGTATTGCGCACGCATGGAGTACAGGCGCTTAACTTGTTCGTCGGACAGTTCCTGCGGGCCGCCGAGCAACTGCGAAATAAACAGCAGCTGAGCATAGAATTCCACCGACTCCATTTTGTGATAGGCGCCGAGCAGGCTGTCGGAATAGGTGAGTGCACCGTGGTTTTCCAACAGAACGGCATCAAAATATTGCAGGTATTTGGACACGGCATCGGGGATTTCTTCGGTGGAGGGGGTGCCGTATTCCGCAATGGGAACGCAACCGAGACCCAATACCGCTTCGGGCATGATGGGCTGGCTGAGCGGAATACCCGCAATGGCAAAGCCCGTGGCATACATGGGGTGAGCATGCACCACCGACTGCACATCGGGGCGTTCTTTGTACACACGCATGTGCATTTTGATTTCGGACGACGGCTTGAACCCGGGGTTGGCCTGAATGACCTTGCCGTTGGCATCGACCTTGCAGATGAATTCCGGGGTCATGAAACCCTTGCTGACACCCGTAGGGGTGCAAAGGAATTCGTTGTCGTTCAGTTTGACGGAGATGTTACCGTCGTTCGCGGCGACCATGCCTTTGTTGTAGATGCGGCGGCCGATTTCGCACATTTCTTTTTTGATTTCGTACTCGTTGACCATGTTTACCGACTCCTTTGTGCTATAATATTTTTGGTTTTCTTTGTTTTCCCAACTTTATGAGTACAGCATACCATACAATGTCGAGAAAGTCAACACTTATTTTTGGTTTTTCTTTGTTTTTTGTTGAATTTATGTGGGATTTACGAACGACTGAGGTGGTCGAGCAGATCCGACACGCCCTGACCGGTGTGGGAATTAACAAAAAACACGGTGGAGCAACCGGCCAGGCGCAGCCAACGGGCAGCGCGGGACGGGTCGGCTTTGTCGATTTTGGTGACGATGCCGACGGTTTCGCGGTTGACCAGGCAGGTGACGCACGGCGGGTAAAGGGAATAATCGTCGTCGGCGGCAAGCAACAGGCCCACCACATCGGCTTCGTAGGCATAAAGAGCCAACGCACAGCCAAGGTTGTGGTTTTCGAGGTATTCGCCGGGGGTATCAATAAGAACATCGCCATAGGTGATGTATTGGGTTTTGCGGTAGGTAACCTGTTCCCCGCGAATGGCTTGTGACAGGGTGGTTTTGCCGGCACCGCTTCGGCCGATAAGCAACAGCCGTTTCATCAGGTGCGGGTGACCGGGCACACCGCAAACCCCAGCGTTTGCACGGCGTATTCGGTGATAGCGGTGAGGGCCGCTTCCACCTGAGACACCGTGCCTGTCACAATGACGGTGCCACTGAAGCGGTCAACAAAGCCGAGTTCGGCGCCGGAGGCTTTGAGCGCAATATCGCCGGCGATGATGGCGGTTTCGCTGGGGCTGAGAGTGAGAATGCCAATGGCACCGGCGTGATCTTCGGCCGGGTCGAGCCCCAGCTTGCGGTAGAGCACGGCATCGGGGTTGGCGATGATGTGCGCCAGGGTGATTTGTTTGCCCGGCACCAGTTCCTGAATAATGCGGGTTTTGTTTTCGGTTTCATAAGTCATGGGTTATCCTCCCAGTTGCACCGTGAGCCCGTGCGCCTCGGCGGCGCATTTGAGACGCTGCATGCGGTCATCGGACGGCGGTGTAAGTTCTTCCAATGTGTAAGGGCGGCCCAGGCCACGGTATTTGTCCAGCCCCAAGCGGTGATAGGGCAATAGGTGCAGTTCGTGCACGCCGGGCAAGGTGGCGGCAAAGCGGGCAATAGCCCCGATTTCGTCTTCGGTATCGTTAAAAGTGGGAATCACCGGCACCCGAATCACCAACGAAGATGCATGTTCGGCGATGAAACGCGCATTTTCCAAAATGCGGGTGTTGGGGCGCGTGGTGAAAGATTCGTGTTTGGCACTGTTCATGTGCTTGATATCCATGAGCACATAGTCCAGATGCGGCAACAGACATTCCAGCACCGCGCGGTCGGCATAGCCGGTGGTTTCCACCGCGGTGTTCACCCCGTTTTCGCGACACAGGCGCAACAGCGCTTCGGCAAAATCCGGCTGGGCTGTGGCTTCGCCACCCGACAGGGTAACACCGCCGCCCGACCGCCGGTAGTAGGGGCGATCGCGCAACACTTCGGCCAGCACTTCGCCGGCGGTGGTATCATACCCCACCGTGTGCGGGGCACCCGGCCCGCTCATAAACTGCGGTTCGTAGGCCTGCGATTCGGGATTGCAGCACCAACGGCAACGCAGCGGGCAACCTTTGAAAAACACAATGGTGCGCACACCGGGGCCGTCGTGTGTAGAGAACCGCTGAATATCGAAAATGCGGCCGGTAACGGCGGAAAGTTCGTTCATCAGAATCCTCCCTGCTCGGTACGGTTGATGATGTCGTCTTGCAACGAACGGGACAGGGTGGTGAACAGAGCACTGTATCCGGCCACACGCACCACCAGCGATTTGTATTTTTCGGGATGTGCCTGCGCATCCCGCAAGGTTTCGCGACTAACCACATTGAACTGCATGTGGCTGCCCTTTTGGTCAAAATAGCCGCGCACCAGGGCCACAAAGCTTTCCAGCCCGTGACGGCCGGCCAGAGCGCTGGGGTGGAATTTCATATTGAACAGGGTGCCGTTGGACGCGATGACATGGTCGAGCCGCGACACCGAATTGGCGGCGGCGGTGGGGCCTTTGGTATCGCGGCCGGCGGCCGGCGACACGCCGTCGGCAATGGGAGTGTAGGCCAGACGACCGTCAGGTGTGGCACCCGTTTGGGCACCCAGCGGTACATTGGCCGACACCGGGTAGAGTCCCGCCTGAAAGATGCCGCCGCGGGGGTTGCGGTAGTTCGGCAAGGGACGGGTGTAGGTGTAGGCTACATCGCGGGCCAAAGCATCCACTTCGGGAATGTCGTTACCGAATTTGGGGCACGCTTCGATTTTTTGAAGCAGAGCGCCATAGCGCTGCTTTTGCTCGTCGGTGCAGGGGTTTTCCGCCACGGTTTGGAAGATGGCGCGCACATCATCGGCAGTAAGGGTGCGGCCAGCGGCCACCAGTTCACCGGCTACCGCACGGGTGACCTGTTCGGCGTGGCGTGGGTCCATGTCGTGGCCAAAGTTGGCGCGCAGGGCATCGCGGTATTCTTCAAGAGTAACAGCGTGCTGTTCGTACACCAGGGTACGCACGGCATAGAGTGCATCGGCCATGTTGGCAATACCGAAGCCCTGCGGGCCGGTGAAGTTATAGTGGGCACCGCCCTCCTGCATGCTTTTGCCGCGTCCGATACAATCTTCCACCATGCAAGACTGGAAAGGCAACGGGCAGCGCTCGGCGTGGGCGCGGTCGATGGCGTTGTCGGCATTAACCAGCAGTTCAATGAAATACCGCATTTGTGTTTTGTAGGCTTCGTAGAATTGGTCGAAGGTGGCAAAATCAGACACTTCGCCGGTTTGCGGGCCCAGTTGCACGCCGCCGTCGCGGCCGTTTTCAAACACCAGTTCCAGCGGACGGCACATATTGAAAAATGCAGCATCATGCCAGCCGTCGGTTTTGGCAGGAGTTTGCGGTTCTACGCAACCGATAATGTTATAGTTGCGGGCGTCTTCCAGAGTGAGGCCGCGGCTTTGCAGTGAGGGAATGATAACTTCGTCGTTATAATAGGCGGGCAATCCGATGCCGGTGCGGGTAACTTCGGCAGCACGCAACAGGAATTCATGCGGAGTACCGTTCCACACGCGCACCGAAAACGACGGCATGGGCAAAAATACATGCACAGTGGCGTTCATGCACATGAACGACATATCGTTGGTGGCGTCGCGGCCTTCGGCGTCTTGCCCGCCGACAATGAGGTTTTGAAACAGGCTATACCCGGCAAAGCCTTCGGCCGAAGCGGCATCGCGCACTTTGTTAAGATCGTTGAATTTAACCCACAGGCAATCCACCAATTCCTGCGCCTGTTCGCGGGTGATGCGGCCGGCTTCCAAATCTGCCTGAAAATAGGGATTCATGTATTGGTCGAATCGACCGGGCGAAATGGAGTGACCGCTGGATTCCACTTGCAACAGCATTTGCACAAACCAAAACGACTGGCAGGCTTCCCAAAAAGTGCGGGCGCCTTCGCCCGGCACGCGGTCGCAGTTGGCAGCGATTTGCAACAGTTCGGCACGGCGGGCGGTATCACCGCAGGAGGCCGCCTGTTCGCGGGCCAACATGGCATAGCGATGAGCATAGTCTTCGGCGGCACGGCACGAAATGATCACCGCCGTGAGGAAGGCATGGCGGGAAGCATAGTCAGCATCGGATACATGCAGAGTATTGCGCGCGGCTTCGGCTTCGCGGGCAATACCACGGTAGCCGATGCGCAGCACTTTGGCATAGTCGACCGTGACATGGCCGATGCCGTTGTAGAAATAGTTGCCGGGAGTGAACATGTTGTGCTCCATGGCCAATTTGGTTTCGGGAGCCATGTAGGCGGTGGCCAGGTCGCTGGTGGTTTTGCCTTTCCAATAGGGATAAACCTCACGCAGGGTGGCCTTGGTATCTTCGGAAATGAAAAACGGATCGGCCGAACGGGTGGCCACGGTATCGAACTCCGCTTCCAGCCATTCAAACGAATATTCGGGAAACACCTGGCAACTGCGCGGCGCTTTGGTGGCGCTGCCAACCACCAGCTCTTCCGGGCGAATGGTGATGGGCAGATGCTCCAAAATGTGTGCAAACGCCTTGGCACGGCGCAACACCAGCGGCTCGCCTTCGGTGGCCCGATAGGACTCGGTGAGCAGCACGGCGCGCTCCGCCTCGATTTGCGGCATCTGTTCAAACAGGTGCGCTACCAAGCGGGGAATGCGATCACTTTTGGGAATATCGGCGGTATAGTAAGACGACATGGAACAGTCCTCCTTTGTATCTGTATCTTATTCTATCGCAAACCCACACAGTTGTCAATAGAAAACCAATAAAAAACAGGGAAAATAACACAAATCCAAAGAAAAACAGCAGAAAAACAAAGCTTTGAGCGCTATCAGGAGGTTTCAAATGAGGTACTACTTTGTAAAGTTGCTTTTTGAAACTGATACCATTCTTCGAATTTTCCAAAAGGCCGCTATCTGAAAATTTTTGCACTCCTTCAAGGTGCCTATATTCGGATTGCAACAATACAAAGCAGCCCCGGCATCAAGTGCCGGGGCTGTCCCTTATAAAATTACACTACTCTCAAACATCGAAACAGGAGGCGTTCATGCGGGAGCCGTTTAAGTCCCTTATAAAATTACACTACTCTCAAACACCCGGCGCAACGAAAATTCAATAAAATCGGTTTAAGTCCCTTATAAAATTACACTACTCTCAAACACGTGGTGTTATACCCAGCTTGGCGAGATTGTTTAAGTCCCTTATAAAATTACACTACTCTCAAACGGCTTATGGAACAGCATCAAAACATTCTTTGTTTAAGTCCCTTATAAAATTACACTACTCTCAAACTTTGCGCGTACCGTCCCAATCTTCATACCGGTTTAAGTCCCTTATAAAATTACACTACTCTCAAACATGAGCGCCGCAATGGCTAAGAGATTGCAAGTTTAAGTCCCTTATAAAATTACACTACTCTCAAACCTATAATAATTGTTGCCGTTGGAACGGTGGTTTAAGTCCCTTATAAAATTACACTACTCTCAAACGACATAGTGCCTTTTTTTATTGTTTCAGCCGTTTAAGTCCCTTATAAAATTACACTACTCTCAAACTGGTCTGTAAACCATTGTGTAAGGTCTTTGTTTAAGTCCCTTATAAAATTACACTACTCTCAAACGGTACTATTGACGGTAGCAAATATGACCGTGTTTAAGTCCCTTATAAAATTACACTACTCTCAAACCTATGAGGATGATATAATTGAGCTTGATAAGTTTAAGTCCCTTATAAAATTACACTACTCTCAAACGGCTTATG
>CAYMDU010000071.1:0-9130 GCA_964389495.1 uncultured Eubacteriales bacterium | reverse complement strand
ATTCAGCCGCGCCGCGGCCATGAGCAGGCCGGGCACATTCTTATCGCAGTTGGGAATCATAACCAATCCGTCGAACTGGTGAGCCATAACCATGGCTTCGGTGGAATCGGCAATCAAGTCCCGTGTTACTAAGGAGTATTTCATGCCGATATGCCCCATGGCAATGCCGTCGCACACGGCGATGGCCGGAAACAGGATCGGCGTGCCGCCGGCGGCACGCACGCCGGCTTTTACCGCTTCGGCAATGCGATCCAGCTCCATGTGGCCGGGAACAATCTCGTTGTGGGAGCTGACAATGCCCACCAGCGGGCGATTCATTTCTTCTTCGGTTAGGCCCAAGGCATATAGCAGGCTGCGGTTGGGGGCGCGTTCCACGCCGCGGGTGATGGTGTCGGATAACATAAGGCAGATCCCTCCGAGATTGAAATTCAAGGTTAGCGTAGCGGCCGATACCCGGTTGTTGAACGGGTATTCGCGGCTGCGCTAACCGGCGGGAAGCGGGGCTTCCCGCCGGGCGAGCAGACGGTTAGTTGGAAGCGGTGTCTAAATCGGAATCGTTTTTCCAGAGCATTTTTTCGCGGAGTTCTTTGCCCACCTGTTCCATTTGATGCTGGGCCAGGGCTTCTCGCTTGGAGTTGAAGAAGCAACGGCCGTTTTTGTTTTCGGCAATCCATTTGCCGGCAAAGGTGCCGTCTTGAATGTCGTTCAAGACCGCTTTCATGTTGGCCTTGGTTTGCTCATAGGGCAACACGCGCGGCCCGGACACATATTCGCCGTATTCGGCGGTGTCGGAAATGGAATAGTTCATGGCAGCAACGCCGCCCTTGTTGATGAGGTCGATGATGAGTTTCATTTCGTGGATGCACTCAAAATAGGCGTTTTCGGGTGCATAGCCGGCTTCTACCAGCGTTTCAAAACCGCAACGCATCAAATCGACAACGCCGCCGCACAGCACGGCTTGTTCGCCGAACAGGTCGGTTTCGGTTTCGTCGTGCATGGTGGTTTCCAAAACACCGGCGCGGGCACCGCCGATGCCGGCGATGTAGGCCAAACCGATGTCGTAGGCGTTGCCGGTGGCGTCTTGTTCAACAGCCAACAGGCAGGGAACGCCTTTGCCGGCCAAATATTGGCCGCGAACGGTGTGGCCGGGGCCTTTGGGAGCCGCCATAAACACATCCACATCGGCGGGAGGGACAATCTGCTTGTAGCGAATGTTGAAGCCGTGAGCAAAAGCCAGGGCTTTGCCGGCGGTCAGGTGCGGTGCGATTTCGGTTTTGTACACATCGGCCTGTGCTTCGTCGTTGATCAAAATCATGATGATATCGGCTTTGGCGGAGGCTTCGGCAACCGTGAACACTTCGAAGCCGTCTTTTTCGGCGACAGCCCACGATTTGCCGCCTTTGCGCAAACCGATGATAACATGACAGCCGGAATCACGCAGGTTCAGGGCATGAGCATGCCCCTGAGAACCGTAGCCAATAACGGCGATGGTTTTGCCGTTCAAACGGCTGAGGTCGCAATCGCTTTCATAATACATTTTTGCCATAATCGAACTCTCCTTTTTCTTTTGTTTCGTCTTTTATCGTATCCTGGCCTCGTTCCAGGGCGATGACACCGGTTCTGGCCAGTTCGAGAATTTCGAACTCGGCCAAGATTTTTTCCATTGCCTCGGTTTTGGATTCGGCACCAATCATGGCCAAGGTGAGCGAACCCACCGACACATCGATGATGGTGGCACGAAAAATGTTGGCAATTTGGATGATTTCGTTGCGGCGCGCACTGTCGGAAGCACGCACCTTGTACATGACCAGCTCACGCCGAATGGATTTTTCGGGAGTGAGCATTTTCACAGAGTGTACCGGCAACAGCTTGCGGAGCTGATTGCACAGCAAGCGGGTGTGATCGTCGTCGGCCAGCACCTCAATGGTGATGCGCGAAGTGTCGGGGTCGTCGGTGGTTCCTACTGCCAGGGATTCAATGTTGTAGCCCTTGCGGGAGAACAGCCGGGACACTTGCGACAGAACGCCGGATTCGTTATCGACCAATACGGCCAAGGTTTGTCTTGTGATGGGACTCATGTTGGTTTCCTCCCGTTTAGCTTAACATAAATTGGGTGATGTGGGCACCGCCGCCGACCATGGGACGCACCATTTCGTCTAAGTCGATGGCGCAGTCAATCACATAGCCGTGTCCCCATGCCAGTGCTTCGCGAATGGCATCTTCCAATTCGGCAACACTGGATACATGCTTGCCGCGCAGGCCGTATGCTTCGGCCAACTTGACAAAATCGGGGGCGCGGTCCAGGGTGGTTTGCGAATAGTTGCCGTTGTAAAGCAGGGTTTGCCATTGGCGCACCATGCCCAGTGTGCCGTTGTTGAACACAAAGGTGATAACGGGAATGTCGTAGCACTGTTCCACGGCCAATTCGTTGCAGTTCATGCGGAAGCTGCCGTCGCCGGTGATGTGGATAACGGTTTTTTCGGGATTGCCGACTTTGGCACCGATGGCGGCGCCGAGGCCAAAGCCCATGGTGCCGAACCCGCCGGAAGTGAGCAACTGACCGGGATAGTCAAAATGGAAATGCTGAATGGCCCACATTTGGTGCTGCCCCACATCGGTGGAAACGATGGTGTCTTGCGGCAACAGGTTGGCAATGGAATTCAAGATTTGCTTGGGGGTGAGGGTGGTGCTTCCTTCGGCGTATTCCGCTTCGGTGGGGAAAGAGAACACATAGTCTTTCCACGCGGCGTGGTGAGCCGGTTCCACGATTTCGTTGAGCATGGCGAGAACTTTTTTGGCATCGCCGACAATGTGGTGGTCGGTGAGAACATTTTTGTTGATTTCGGCGCGGTCGATATCGATTTGAACAATGGTGGCTTGTTGAGCAAAACTGTCGGGTTTCAGGGCCACGCGGTCGGAAAAGCGGCAGCCGACGGCGATGAGCAGGTCGCATCCGTCGCACGCCATGTTGGAAGCCTGTGAGCCGTGCATGCCGATCATGCCGGTGGTGAGGGGGTTTCGCCCGCGGAAGCCGCCGGCACCCATGAGCGTGATGGCAACCGGAGCATCGATTTTTTCAGCAAAAGCGGTGAATTCTTCTTGCGCCCGGCCGCGTACAACCCCGCCGCCGCAAATGAGAAGCGGCTTTTCGGATTTTTTAATCATTTCGGCCAACACCTGAATGTCCGAAGTGTCGGGTGTGGGGGCTTTTAAGTCGCGGGAAGAGCGGTGCAGCAGCGCGGCGAGCTTGCCGCTTTTGGCATGTTCGGACCGAGGAAGAAAACAGTAGTCGCCGGTTTCGGCCGTGACATTTTTCAAAATATCAATAAAGACCGGGCCGGGCCGCCCGCTGCGCGCAACGGCAAAGGCTTCGCGCACGATGTCGGCCAAATCTTCGACACGACGCACCAAATAATTGCTTTTGGTGATCGGCATGGTGATGCCGGTGATGTCCACTTCTTGGAAGGTGTCTTTCCCGATGAGGTTTTCGTTCACATTGCAGGAAATGAAGATCACGGGGGACGAATCCATGTAGGCGGTGGCAATGCCGGTGGTGAGGTTGGTGGCACCGGGGCCGGAGGTGGCAAAACAAACGCCCACTTTGCCGGTGCTTCGCGCGTAGCCGTCGGCGGCATGAGAAGCGCCTTGTTCGTGCGAAGTTAAGATGTGGCGAATTTTATCTTGATAGTTGGACAATTCGTCGTAGACATTCAGAATGGTGCCGCCGGGGTAACCGAATACCGTGTCTACTTCTTGTTCGAGCAGACATTCCATTAAAATTTGCGCACCGGTCATTTGCATTGTAAGCAGCCTCCTTGGAAACGGATTGTTCGTTAAGAATAAAAACAGCCCTACGATCGCTAAAAGTGACCGTAAGGCTTACAAGCATAGCAGATATTTCGTTCAGGCAATGCGATGAGCCTTTCGAAATTTCCGGTTATCAGCAGCTTTTGGCATCACTTTTAGCACTATTCCCGACTAGCCCTACTAGGACTAGTAGAATAATGCTGACCGTAATGACACCAAATGTTGCACAAGCGATCATAACAAAGTCCTCATCTGTCAACGGAAACATCCGTGTGTATAATACGGTTTTAAGTGTACCATTTTAACAAGGCAAAGTCAAGAGATTTCTGACAAAAAATTGGTTTTTCGCAGAATATCTAACAGGCGGAAACCGATGGGTGGCGAAAGGGTGTAAAACGCGCTTGACTTTAACGCGATAAAGTGGTACTATACTATAAAAGGAAGAAGGGGTGAATACCTTTGAATATCATGGAAACGGCTTCGGTGGAACGCCTGCTGAACATGATTCAGTGTTTGGAAACGCCGGAGGAGTACCGGCTGTTTTTTGAAGATATCTGCACCATGCGGGAAATTCAGGATATGGCACAGCGGTTGGATGTGGCGATTTTGCTGCAAGAAGGAAAAAACTATCAGGAAATTGCCGAACAAACTTCGGTGAGTTCGGCAACCATCAGCCGTGTAAATCGGTGCTTGCTATACGGCGGCGGCGGGTATCGCATGGCTTTGGATAAGTACGCAGAAAAGACAAACAACGAATAATGGCCAATGCAAAAAAGCGAGGGCGTTCCGCGAAAGCGGGGCTCTCGCTTTTTGCATATCGCTGTGAAAATTTCCGCAGCGAAATGCGGTGCAACTCTTTATTTTTCGGTGTCAGTGTGCTATACTAACAACAATGGGGAGGTGATAGCTTGGATCGGTTTGAATTGCAGGCACCCTACCGTCCCACGGGGGATCAGCCGCAGGCGATTGAACAGTTGGTGGCAGGAATTGTTAACGGCAAACGCGAGCAAACCTTGTTGGGCGTGACCGGTTCGGGCAAAACCTTCACCATGGCCAATGTGATTGCGCAGGTCAACAAGCCCACCCTGGTTCTTGCCCACAACAAAACATTGGCAGCGCAACTGTGCAGCGAATTTAAAGAGTTTTTCCCCAACAACGCCGTGGAGTATTTTGTCAGTTATTACGACTATTATCAGCCGGAGGCGTATGTGCCGTCAACCGACACCTACATTGAAAAAGATTCGGCAATTAACGACGAAATCGATAAACTGCGTCATTCGGCCACCTCGGCGCTGTCGGAGCGGCGTGATGTGATTATTGTGGCCAGCGTGTCGTGCATTTACAGCTTGGGCAACCCCATTGACTACCGCAATATGATTATTTCGTTGCGTCCGGGCATGGTCAAAAACCGCGACGAATTGCTGGCGCGGTTGGTGGATTTGCAATATGAGCGGAACGACATCAACTTTGTGCGCAATAAATTTCGCGTGCGCGGCGATGTGGTGGAAATTTTCCCGGCCTATTCCAACGATACGGTGATTCGTGTGGAATTTTTCGGCGACGAGATCGACCGTTTGAGTGAAATCAATCCGATAACCGGCGAACTCAAAGGGCTGCTGGGCCATGTGGCGATTTATCCGGCTTCTCACTACATTGTGCCGCCGGACAAGTTGGAAACAGCCATTGGCGAAATCGAAAGCGAATTGGAACAGTGTGTGGAAGAATTCAAGGCCGAAGGGAAATTGCTGGAAGCTCAGCGCCTGTTGCAGCGCACACGCTACGATATTGAAATGTTGCGGGAAATCGGCATTTGCAAAGGGATTGAAAACTATTCCCGTGTTTTATCCGGCAGAGCTCCCGGCTCCACGCCCTTCACCTTGCTGGACTATTTCCCCGAGGATTATTTGCTGTTTGTGGACGAGTCGCATGTGACTTTGCCGCAGGTGCGCGGTATGTTCGGCGGCGATTATGCCCGCAAAAAGAATTTGGTGGATTATGGGTTTCGGTTGCCGAGTGCGTATGATAACCGGCCGCTGAATTTCGACGAATTTTATCGGCGCGTGCATCAAGCGGTGTTTGTCAGTGCCACGCCGGGCGAATTTGAATATGCGCACAGCGGTCGCCCGGTGGAACAGGTGATTCGTCCCACGGGATTGCCCGACCCGGAAGTGACGGTGCGGCCGGTGGAAGGCCAAATTGACGATTTGATCGGCGAAATTCGCCGGCGGGCCGAACGAAAAGAACGGGTGTTGGTGACAACGCTCACCAAAAAGATGGCCGAAGACTTAACGGCCTATTTTGAAAATGTGGGAATTCGGGTGCGGTATATGCACCACGACATTGATACCATGGAGCGCATGGAAATTATCCGCGATTTGCGTTTGGGTGAGTTTGATGTGCTGGTGGGAATTAACCTGTTGCGAGAAGGATTGGACATTCCGGAAGTGTCGCTGGTGGCCATATTGGATGCCGACAAAGAAGGCTTTTTGCGATCGGCCACCTCCCTGATACAAACCATCGGGCGTGCGGCCCGCAACGCCGAAGGACAAGTGATTTTGTATGCCGACGAGGTAACGCCGTCCATGGAGCAGGCGTTGCGGGAAACACAGCGTCGGCGTGCCATTCAGTTGCAATATAACGAAGCCCACGGCATTGTGCCCAAGACCATCATCAAGGAAGTGCGCGATGTGCTGCAAATCACGCCGTCGGCTTCGCGCGATGAGCGGACGGGGAAGAAACTGTCGAAACTGGAACGGCAGCAGCGGATTGAACAATTAACCAAAGAGATGAAGCACGCGGCCAAGCTGTTGGAATTTGAACACGCCGCGTGGTTGCGCGATGAAATTGAAAAGTTGAAACAGGGTAAGTGAGAACAATATGCAAGACAAATTGATAGTGAAAGGTGCCAAGGAGCACAACTTGAAAAATGTGGATGTGACCATTCCGCGGGACAAACTGGTGGTGTTCACCGGGGTGTCCGGTTCGGGGAAATCGTCGCTGGCATTTGACACGATCTATGCCGAGGGGCAGCGGCGCTACATGGAGAGTTTGTCTTCGTATGCGCGCATGTTTTTGGGGCAAATGGAAAAGCCGGAAGTGGAGTCGATCGACGGATTGTCGCCCGCAATTTCCATTGACCAAAAAACCACTTCGCAAAACCCCCGGTCCACCGTGGGAACCGTAACCGAAATTTACGACTATTTGCGGTTGCTGTATGCGCGAATCGGCGTGCCGCATTGTCCAAAGTGCGGCCGTGAGATACGCCAGCAAACCGTGGATGAAATTGTGGACCGGTTGCTGGCGTTGCCGGAACGCACCCGGGTGCAGTTGTTGGCGCCGGTGGTGCGCGGCCGAAAAGGGGAGTGCCAAAAAGAACTGGATGCGGCTCGCCGTTCCGGGTATGTGCGTGTGCGCGTGGACGGGGTGCTGTATGACCTTTCGGAAACCATCACACCGGAAAAGAACAAAAAACACACCGTGGAAGTTGTTGTTGACCGCTTGGTGATTTCGCACGATATTCGGTCGCGCTTGGTCGACTCGGTGGAAACGGCAACGGCCTTGTCCGGCGGCTTGCTGACGGTGGACTTGGCAGACAGCGGCGAGGAGCTGACATTTTCGCAGAACTATGCCTGCCCGGATCATGGGTTTAGCATGGAAGAACTGACTCCGCGTATGTTTTCGTTTAACAACCCGTTTGGGGCGTGCCCAAAGTGTACCGGTATCGGTATTTTCATGTCGATTGACCCGGATTTGGTGGTGGCCGACGAAACCTTGTCGATCCGCCAGGGGGCTTTGCGCGCCAGCGGGTGGAGCTATATGGACGGCGGCACCATTGCTCAAATGTATTACGAAGGCTTGGCGGCGCATTATGGCTTTTCGCTGGATACGCCGTGGAAAGAGTTGTCGGACGATGCGCGCCGCGTTATTTTGTACGGAACCGACGGCGAAAAAATTCGCATGACACGGCGCATGGAATACGGCACCGGTGAATACTTCACTTCGTGGGAGGGCGTGGTGAACAATTTGCAGCGCCGGCATCAGGAAACCAACAGTGAGTGGATGCGCAGCGAATTGGAAACCTACATGAGCAAAGTGCCTTGCCCGGATTGTCACGGGAAGCGTTTGAAACCGGAAAGTTTGGCTGTAACCGTGGGCGGAACCAACATTGCGGATTTGTGCAACAAATCGGTAACCGAGTTGCTGGCTTTCATGAAAGAGCTGGATACGCAACTCACGCCGCGGGAGCATCAAATTGCCGACCGCATTTTGAAAGAGATACGCGAACGGCTGGGCTTTTTGAACAGTGTCGGGCTGGAATATTTAACCCTGTCCCGCACAGCCAGCACCTTGTCCGGCGGCGAAAGTCAGCGTATTCGGCTGGCCACGCAAATTGGCTCCTCGTTGACCGGGGTGCTGTACATTTTGGACGAACCGAGTATCGGCCTGCATCAGCGGGACAACCAAAAGCTGCTGGATACCCTGTGCCGCCTGCGTGACTTGGGCAACACCTTGATTGTGGTGGAACACGACGAAGAAACCATGAGAGCAGCCGACTGGATTGTGGATATCGGCCCCGGTGCCGGTGTGCACGGCGGCGAAGTGATTTGTGCCGGCACCGTGGACGAGGTGTGTGCATGTGAGCGGTCGCTGACCGGGCAATATCTTAGCGGCAAGCGGTGTATTCCGGTTCCGAAAACCCGCCGGCCCGGCAATGGCAAGGAATTGCGCGTGCTGGGGGCCACGGCAAACAATTTGAAAAACATTGATGTATCGTTTCGGCTGGGCGCGTTTAACTGCGTTACCGGTGTTTCGGGTTCGGGCAAATCGTCGCTGGTGAATGAGATTTTGTATAAAAAGCTGGCCGGCAAGCTCAACCGTGCCCATTGTCGGGCCGGCGCTCATCGCGGGCTGGAAGGTGTGGAAGCGCTGGACAAGGTGATTGCCATTGACCAATCGCCCATCGGGCGTACACCGCGTTCCAATCCGGCCACCTACACCGGTGTGTTTAACGATATTCGCGAATTGTTTGCGTCAACGGCCGATGCCAAAATGCGAGGCTACACAGTAGGGCGGTTTTCCTTTAATGTAAAAGGCGGGCGTTGCGAAGCGTGCCAGGGCGACGGTATTTTAAAAATTGAAATGCACCTTTTGCCGGATACCTATGTTCCTTGCGAGGTGTGCAAAGGGCAGCGCTACAACCGCGAGACCTTGGAAGTGCGCTACAAAGGAAAAAACATTTACGATGTGCTGGAAATGACGGTGGAAGAAGCGCTGACCTTTTTTGCCAGTCTTCCGAAAATCACGCGGCGGTTGCAAACCCTGG
>CAYMDU010000070.1:716-9417 GCA_964389495.1 uncultured Eubacteriales bacterium | reverse complement strand
GGAAGCCGGCTTCGTCCAACATTTTGCGGGCTTTTTTGGTGAGATAGGTGATGTCGCCGGAGTCCAAGCGAATGCCCTTGGGGCGGTAGCCGAGGGGGAGCAGCACATCGTTAAAAACGCGAATGGCATTGGGAATACCGGATTTCAGTACATTGTAAGTATCCACCAACAGGGTGCAGGAGTCGGGATACACTTCGGCATAGGCCTTGAAAGCGTCGTATTCGCTGTCGAACAGTTGCACCCAGCTGTGGGCCATGGTGCCCAAGGCGGGAATGGCAAATTCGCGGTCGGCAATGGTGCAGGCAGTGCCGATGCAACCGCCGATGTAGGCGGCGCGTGCGCCATAGACGGCGCCGTCGAACCCTTGCGCGCGGCGTGAGCCGAATTCCATCACGGCGCGCCCGTTGGCGGCACGCACAATGCGGTTGGCTTTGGTGGCGATGAGGGATTGGTGGTTGACGGCAAGCAACACCATGGTTTCGATGAATTGCGCCTGAACAGCGGGGCCGCGCACGGTGATGAGCGGTTCGTGCGGGAAAATGGGGGTTCCTTCGGGAATGGCCCAAACATCGCAGGAAAAGCGGAAATCCCGCAGGTAGTTTAAAAAGGCTTCGCTGAACAGGTTTTTGCTGCGCAGATAGTCGATATCTTCGGCTGAAAACGACAGATTTTTCAAATAGTGAATAATCTGTTCCAGCCCGGCCATGATGGCCACGCCGCCGCCGTCGGGCACGGTGCGGAAGAACATATCAAAATAGACCGTTTCTTCGCCGTGGCCGTTTTCGAAAAAGCCGTTGGCCATGGTGATTTCGTAGAAATCGGTGAGCATGGTTAAATTTTCGTTGCCGTATTCGTGGGTCATGGTTGCACATCCTTTTTAGTGTTTGTCGCCGTAGAGGCGGTGGTATTCTTCAATACAGTGGGTGATGATGTTCACCGCCTCTTGGCGTCCTAATATTTCGTCGACCGCCGTGCTTTTCCCTTCCAGCGTTTTGTACACGGAAAAGAAATGCCGAATTTCCTCAAAGGTGTGGCGGGGGAGTTCGGAAATGTCGCGGTAATCCGAAAGAGAAGGATCGCGAAAAGGAACGGCGATTATTTTTTCATCGGTGGAAGCACCATCGGTCATTTGAATAACACCGATGGGATAGCACTGCACCAAGGTCATGGGAACAATGGGTTCCTGGCACATAACGAGAACATCCAACGGGTCGCCGTCGTCGGCGTAGGTGCGGGGGATGAATCCGTAGTTGGCCGGGTAGTGCGTGGCGGTGTAGAGTACACGGTCCAAACGAAGCAGCCCGGTTTCTTTGTCCATTTCATATTTGTTTTTGCCGCCTTTGGGAATTTCAATCACAGCGGTGAAATCGTCGGGGCGGATGCGGGATTCCGAAATGTCGTGCCAAATGTTCATGTGTGTCCTCCTGTCTGTTCCGTTTGTATTATTATAGACCAAAAGTTACGCAAACACAAGGGAAAATGAAAAATGATGGTTGTTTGCCCAAAAACAAAACCGCGGCGCCAAAGCGGGAGCAAGCCGGGACAGCCGCAACAGCAACAGAAACAAAAAATCCCCGCTTTTACAAACGGGGATTTTTCTGCAAACAATGATTAGATTGCGCGGACGACCTTGCCGGAGCGCAAGCAACGGGTGCAGGCGTACACTTTTTTTGGAGATCCGTTTACGACAGCTTTGACGCGCTTGATGTTGGGACGCCAAGTGCGGTTCGAACGCCGATGCGAGTGAGAAACCTGAATGCCGAAAGTAACACTTTTGCCGCAGAAATCACATTTAGCCATGTTCTGCACCTCCTTTAATTTATGTGCCGAACGGTAAAAACCGCCATGTCACAAATGCAACGGAACTATATTAGCAGATTTCTCTCGGAAAAGCAAGGCTTTTTTTACAAGTTATTAAAATTTTTTAAAATTGACGGTTGTCACGCGGTTTTTTCTTGTAATTCTGTTTCATTTGCGCTATACTGAATACAACAACTGCAAAGGGAGGTTTGCCTGTGCTTAATGCAATTTGGCGCAACGGAAGCAGCATGCCGTTTTGGCAGCTCTTGTTACTGATATTCGGATACGCGGCGCTGGTGTTTGTGATGTTGCCGGTGCACGAACTGGCGCACGCCTGGGCCGCCACACGGCTGGGCGACGATACGCCGCGTTGGCATGGGCGCCTTTCTTTCAACCCGCTGAAACATTTGGATCCCATCGGCACGGTGATGTTGGTGCTGTTCGGCTTTGGATATGCGCGGCCGGTGCCGATTAATCCGCGCAATTTTTCCAATCCCAAGCGCGACACCGCCCTGACAGCACTGGCGGGTCCGGCATCGAATGTGCTGATGGCATTGCTGTCGCTGTTGCTGTTTCGCATGGCGCAGCTGGCCACGGGCAACAAAATTTTGTTGGCGTATGCCGGTGTGATGTTGGTGAGCGTGTTTGCACGCATCAATTTGCAGTTGGCGGTTTTCAACTTGTTGCCGATACCGCCGCTGGATGGCTCGCGCATTTTTTCGGCCGTGCTGCCGGCGCGCGTCACCTGGTTTTTGGACCGTTATCATGAGCATTTGCGCATTGTCGTTCTTGTGCTGATTGTGTCGGGAGCACTGGATGCCCCCATTGATTGGCTGGCGACACTGCTGGGGAACCTGCTGTGCACGATTGTGGGGTTGCCCAATCAATTCTAAGGAGTGCCGTATGGAAATATCCTACAAGCTGGCCGATTTTGAAGGGCCGCTCGATTTGCTGCTGCATTTGGTGCAGAAAAACAAATTGAATATATACGATATTCCGATCCATGAGCTCTTGGAGCAATATATGGCGGCCATTCAGGCGGCACAGGAAACCGACATGGAAGTGGCCACGGAGTTTTTGGATATGGCAGCGCGGTTGGTGCAAATCAAATCGGCCATGCTGCTGCCCCGCCACGAAGAAGGCGAGGAAATGAAACAGCAGCTCACGGGCGAATTGATTGAATATCAACTGTGCCGTGAAGCGGCCCGTCGCATGCAGCAGCAGTGCATCGGCGGAGATTTGTTTGTTCGATTGCCCACGGAAATCGCGCCGGACTACACCTACCGCCGCCGTCACCGCGCCGACGAGTTGCTGGAAGCCTATTTGGCGGCGGCCGGGCGCGGGCGGCGCAAGTTGCCGCCGTCGCCGCAGGTGTTCCACACCATTGTGGCGCGAAAAATCGTGTCGGTGTCTTCCAAAATTGTGTTTGTGTTGCGCAAGTTACGCAAAGGAAAACGGGTGAGCTATCATTCGCTGTACGAAAATGCGCACACAAAATCGGAATTGGTGGCCACCTTTTTGGCGGTGCTGGAACTGATTAAAGGCAAGCGTATCCGCGTGGACGGTGAGGGCCGCACACAGCAGGTGACTTTGTTGAATGCCTCGCAGGAAGGGGAAGCAACCGATGGAATTTAAAGAATACCGTGCGGCCATGGAGGCCATACTGTTTGCAAACGGCGATCCGGTATCGGCCGAACGCCTGGCGGAAGTGCTGGAACTGGATGTGGAAACGGTGCATCGCCTGGCAGCGGACTTGATGAGTGAATGGCGTGCGCGCGACGGCGGCATTTTCATGGTGAAGCTGGACGAGCAGTATCAGCTTTGCACGCGCAAAGAGTATGCGGATGCGGTGCGCCGCTCACTGGATATTCGCCGCAACACGCCGCTGTCGCAGGCAGCCATGGAAGTGCTGGCGATTGTTGCCTACAATCAGCCGGTTACCAAAGCCTTTATTGAACAGGTGCGCGGTGTGGATTGCAGCGCGGTGGTTCAAGGCTTGGTGCAAAAAAATTTGATTGAAGAAAAAGGCCGTTTGGAATTGCCGGGGCGTCCCTTGCTATACGGCACCACGCCAGTGTTCCTGCGTTGCTTCGGCGTGTCGGGGCTGCAAGAATTGCCACCGCTGCCTCAGCAAGAAGAAGGCGCACGCATGGTGGAAACCACCTTGGAAGAAATTATCGAGCAAAACCAGGCGGAAAGCGGCGAAGCGGAATGATTGGGAAACTTGTGTTGGCCGTTGTGGGCATTGTGATTGTTCTGCTGCTGGTACCGATAGGAGCTTGCCTGACATATAACGAAGAGTTGTTGCTGTGCGTGCGTGTGCTTGGCATACCGGTCTACCGCTTTTCATCCTCTTCCTCCCGCACGGCGGTTCCGAACAACGCGGAAAAAGAACCGCAAAAGCGGTTAAACACGCTGGCGCAACGATTGCAAGACAACGGTGTTCGCACGGTGCTGGAAGAAAGCCGTGCGTTGGTGCGCATTGCCAAAAAAGCAGCGGGGCGGATGCTTCGCGCTGTGATTGTGGACAAGCTGGTGCTGCAAATCACAATAGCTTCCTGTGATGCATCTACCACGGCGCAAGATACCGGCCGTATGTGTGCGGCGTTGTACCCGACGCTGACAACGCTTCAATCACAGGTGCGTATTCGGCAACGCCGTGTGACGGTGGAACCGGATTATTTGGCGGAAACAGGCCGTGTCCGGGCGGAAATACGGGGGCACACGATGCCGATTCGTATTGTGTGGGCGGCCTTGTGTGCGGTGTTGGCATATGCAGGTATGCGTCACCGTGCAAAAAATACAAAGGAGGATTCGAAACATGGATAACAAGGTGCAGGATTTGATGGGCGTTTCCATCGAAAAAATTCGGGAAATGGTGGATGTCAGTACCGTGATTGGCGAACCGATGACTTTGGACGACGGCACCACACTGATTCCGGTGTCGCGCGTTTCCTACGGCTTTGCAACAGGCGGTTCGGATTTGCCCACCAAAGGGTCGCAGGAATTGTTCGGTGGCGGCGGCGGTGCCGGTATCAACATTATTCCGATTGCGTTTTTGGTGGCATCGCACGGCGATGTTCGCGTGCTGCCCATGGTTTCTTCGCCGGACACCCTGAACCAAATGGTAAACATGGTGCCGGATGTGGTTAATAAAATCGGCGGTCTGTTTTCCAAAAACAAGGATAAGAAATAAACAGGCGTTGCGCCGCATACCTTCGTATAAACGGGGGGATGGCGATGAAACAAAAAGCAGCATGCCTGATGATACTGGTGGGCTTGCTACTGGCGGGAACACAGCCGGTGCAGGCTGCCTCGGTGCCCCGCCCAGCGGTTTCGTCGCTGTCGGCAGTGCTGTACGAACCGGAATCGGGGCGTGTGCTGTACGAAAAAGAGGCCGACACACGCCGGCCGATGGCCAGCACCACCAAATTGATGACGGCCCTGGTGGCGGCGGAGTACTGGCATGCCGACGACAGCGTGACGGTGCCGGAAACGGCGGTGCTTGTGGAAGGGTCGGCCATGGGATTGCGCGGCGGCGATGTGCTGACGGTGCGTGATTTGTTGGCCGGCTTGCTGCTCTCGTCCGGCAACGATGCCGCCAATGCGTTGGCATTGCTGACAGACGGGTCGCAAGAAGCGTTTGCTGCCCGCATGAACGCCAAAGCGGCGGCACTGGGCATGACGCAAACGGTTTTTGTAACGCCGTCCGGCTTGGATGCGGGCGAACACGGCAGCACGGCACGCGACATGGCACGCTTGGGTGCGGCGGTGCTGCAACAGCCGTTACTGGCCGATTTGTGCGTTGCAAAGCAAACAACCGTTACAGTGAGCGGCCGTTCTGCTACCTTGAAAAATCACAACCGGTTGCTGTGGCTGTACGAACCGGCTGTCGGGCTGAAAACCGGATTCACCAAAAAGTCCGGCAAATGTTTGGTTTCTGCGGCCCGGCGCAACGGCGTTGTCCTGATAGCGGTCACGCTGAACGGCGGCGACTACTGGAACGACCACATCGCGTTGTATGAGTATGGATTTTCGCAAACGGAGTGCGTGACTTTGCCGGAACCCGTGTTGCCCTCGGTGGCCGTGTGCGGCGGAACCCAAAGCGCAGTTTTGCTGGCGGCGCCGGCCAAAATGTCGGCGGTTTTGTTGCAAGGCGAAAGGGCACAGGTGCGCTGCGAATGGGAGTTGCCCCGCTTTGCGTGGGCGCCGGTTGCGGCGGGGGAGGAATTGGGACGGCTGCGATGGACAGCAAACGGCCGTGTGCTGGCCGAAGTGCCGCTGTTGGCGGCATCGTCGGTGGAAGAGCGTTCGGCTGTTTCCTTTTTTGAAAAATGGCGTCGGCAGTGGTGTCGGCTTTGGAACGAACTGTGGAGGTAAGGAAAAACAAATGGCTTTGGTACGATTGCAAAAACTGCTGGCCGACCGCGGCGTGGCCTCGCGGCGCAAAGCGGAAGAATTGATTGCCGAAGGTGCGGTCCGCGTGAACGGCCATCCGGCGCGGGTGGGAGACAAAGCGGACGACCGCCGCGATGTGATCACCGTTCACGGCAAGCGGGTGGCGGCAGCAGAAGAACCCACCTATTTGATGTTAAACAAACCGCGCGGGTATGTCACCACCATGAACGACGAAAAAGGGCGGCGCTGCGTTGCCGATTTGATTCGCGATGTGGGAGTGCGCGTGTATCCGGTGGGTCGTTTGGATCGCGAGTCGGAAGGCCTGTTGCTGCTAACCAACGACGGCGATTTTTCCAATGCGATGATGCACCCGGCTGCTCATGTTCCCAAACGCTACCGCGTGACATTGCGCGCCACGGTTGACGAGGAACAAATCCGTCAACTGGAAGAAGGCATCTTGCTGGATGAACGGCGCACGCTGCCGGCCGAAGTGTTTGTACTGTCCAACGAGCAGGCAACGGCCGAGCAGCCGCCGCGAACGGTGCTGGAAATCACCATTTACGAAGGCCGCAACCGCCAAATTCGCCGCATGTGCGAAGCACTGGGGTTGGAAGTGGTTCGTTTGAAACGGGTGGCCTTCGGCGGCATCAAGTTGGGGATGCTTCCGGTTGGCAAATGGCGCAAGCTGGACCCGCGTGAAGTGCGCACCTTGGTGCAGGCATCCAAAGTGGAAAAGAAAATTGCCGCTGCTTATATACGAAGCGGGAAAGGACGGAAGTGACCAGCCATGTTTACCATATTACCTGCCGATGACAAGACGGCCGCCAAACTGGCACAGCAAGAGCAGTTGTCCATGCCCCTGTCGGCGTTGGTGTTAACCGTGGAAGAACAGGAAAACGGATACGCGCTGTTTCGCATGAACGGCGGCAAAGCCGAGCTGCTTTGTTTGCGTTATGAAGACACGGAGTGGGGCGAATGGTTGGTGCGTGCCGTGCTGAATGCCGCCGCCAACCGCGGCGCGCTGACAGCGTATTGCCAAAATCCGTCTTGCGAGGCGTTGCTGCAAGGGCTTGGCTTTGAAAAAGCCGGAAACGGGCTGGAACAGTGCATACCGGATTTCTTCAATCGGCCGTGCAGCGAATGTCGGCCGTGAAAAATATTGCATAAATTTCTTGGATTTTATTGCGCAGGGTACTTGTTTTTTTGAGTGCACTGCGCTATAATATTAGTAACTATTATAATGGCATAGGATGGCTTTCGGGCTTTGCCGTTTGGAGGTTATAAGCATGAGCAAGCAAGCGTCCGTGGCACGCGAGTGCCTGGAACAATTTTTCGATGCGGGAACCTTTGTTGAAATCGATCGCCTGATGTGCGACGGCGAAAACGAAGTTCCCGTTGTGTGCGGCTACGGCTGCGTGAACGAGGCACCGGTCTATGCCTTTGCGCAGGACAAGTCGGTTTGCAGCGGCGCTGTGGGCAAGGCACAGGCGGCCAAAATCAAATCCGTTTACCGCTTGGCGGCGCAAAACGGTGCGCCGGTGGTTGGCATATTCGACAGCGACGGTGCGCGCCTCGGCGAAGGAATTGACGCCATGGATGCCATTGCCGAAATCATGGCTTCGGCCAACGAACTGTCCGGCGTGGTGCCGCAGATAGCGGTTGTCACCGGCGCTTGTGTTGGTTCTTCGGCCCTGATAGCGGCGGCCGCCGATGTGGTGATTGCCGCCCAAGAGGCCGACTACTACTTGAATGTGGGCGATGAAAACGCCAAAGCCGATGTGGTGGCTGCCGATGTCGCCGAAGCGTTGGCCAAAGCGCGCGACTTGCTGGGGTATTTGCCGACCAACAATTTGTCGGCGGCCCCGGTGTACGAAACGGTGCCCGCTGCCGGTACGGTGGTCTCTTCCAAAGAAGCGGCGGCCTACTTGGCCGATGCCGAGTCGCTGTTCCCGCTTTATGGCGATGAAACCGTGGCGCTGGCGCGTATCAACGGTATGGTGTGCGGTATTGTCACTTTGGCTGACGATTGCATTTCCTGCTGCGCCACGGCGCGCGTGGCACGGTTTGTTCGCTTTTGCGACAGCTTTTCGCTGCCGTTGCTCACCGTGGTGGATGCCGAAGGCTTTGCGAGCCTGAAAGGTGCGGCCCGTGTGTGCCAAGCCTACACCGAAGCCACCACGGCCAAGGTAACCTTGCTCACAGGCAAAGCCTATGGCCCGGTCTATATCGCCGTGGCTGGAAAAGCCGCCGGCGCCGATGCGGTGCTGGCGTGGGATACGGCTTCGGTTTCGGCACTGAAACCGGAAACGGCCATTCACATTTTGTGGAAAGAGCGTTTGGCCGAAATGAAAAATCCGCAAACCGATCGTGCGGCACTGGCCGAAGAGTATCGCACCACCTGTTGCAACGCCCGGTTGGCCGCACAGCAGGGGGCACTAACCGATGTGATTGCACCCGAGCAAACGCGCGATGCGGTGGCCGCCTATTTTGAAATGCTGTCCGG
>CAYMDU010000070.1:0-706 GCA_964389495.1 uncultured Eubacteriales bacterium | reverse complement strand
CGAAAAAGCACGCGAACATTCGTCTGTAAAAGAACAGTGCCGATTGGCGGCACAGGTTGAAACATAAAAGGAAAGGTTGAGTTCATCATGAAAAGATTTAACATCACCGTAAACGGCAAAGCCTACGATGTTCAAGTGGAGGAAATGGGTGCCACGGCGGCCCCGGTTGCTGTTCCCGCCGCGCCTGCTGCTGCACCGGCTGCTCCTGTCGCTCCGGTTGCTGCTCCGGCTCCGGCCGCTGCCCCGGCTCCGGTTGCCGCTCCGGCTGCCGATGCCGAAGTGATTAACGCACCGATGCCCGGCACGATTGTTAATGTGTTGGTTTCGGCCGGTCAGTCGGTGAAGTCCGGCGATGTGCTGGTGGTGCTGGAAGCCATGAAAATGGAAAATGAAATCATGGCCCCGCACGACGGTGTGGTTGCCGGCGTGCATGTTGGCAAGGGCGAAAGCGTGAACTCCGGCACGCCGCTGGTTTCTTTGCAATAAGCGGGTTGTCGCTACGCTAAACGAAAGGATTTGATTGGATTGGCAAAGGCCGGGATTACCGAAACAATTTTGCGCGATGCACCGCAATCGCTGATTGCCACGCGCATGACCACCGAAGAAATGTTGCCGGCGCTGGAAATGCTGGACGATATCGGATATCATTCCTTGGAGTGCTGGGGCGGCGCCACCTTTGATGCCTGCCTGCGTTTCCTCCACGAGG
>CAYMDU010000069.1:0-9557 GCA_964389495.1 uncultured Eubacteriales bacterium | reverse complement strand
AGGCATGGGTCTGCAAAACCCTGATTCCCCGGTTCAAATCCGGGTGTCGCCTCCATCTTTGTTCCACAATATGGAACCCACCTGAAAAGCCCTTGATTTTCAAGGGCTTTTTGTGGTTTTAGGGCACATTTCAATGTTCACACTTCACTACAAACTTTTAACGAATTTTCCGTTCTGCTTGGACTTGAACTCGCGAAGATAGCGTGTAGGGTGGATTTAGGGACAAAAGAACTGCCTTTTCTTAATTGAATACTTTATTATTCACGAGAACTACAATGTCTTTGAAATTAACGAGGCGTTGTTTGCCTTCGATCAGAGCCTGTTAGGAGCGTGAACATCCTATGATTAAGTATTATTCAAACGATGACAATCCAAACATTGTCATACGGTATACAGAACCAGCAACTTTCCATGTTCTTCGCCAAAATGATTCAGATTGGTTTGAATTACCTCCTGACAACTCATATATGAGGGAACTATTTATTGGACAAGGAAATAGTTGCATGACTGAAATTACAATATATGAAGCGAAGAAAATCGCAGAAAGGTTGTTGAGTTATGATATACACACCAGCGACCAAAAAAGCATTGAGGTTTTGTTTTGAAGCACATAAGGGGCAGATTGACAAAAGCGGTATGCCATATGTGTTCCATCCGTTTCATCTTGCGGAGCAAATGAAGGATGAAAACAGCACAATTGCCGCATTATTGCACGATGTTGTTGAGGACACCGATTTCACTTTCGATGATTTGAGAAATTTAGAATTTGATAACGAGGTAATAGAGGCTCTTATGCTGTTAACACATGAGGAAGGTATACCTTATCTAACATATGTGGCAGAGATAAAGAAAAATCCTATTGCCAGAGCAGTTAAGCTTGCGGATTTACAGCATAATAGCGATTTGTCCAGACTTGATATTGTTGATGAGAAAGCATTAAAGAGAAAAGAAAAATATACCGAAGCAATTTTGTTGCTTACGGAGTAAAGCCAATTTGTCGTTTTCTATGCGACCATGCGCCAGTAAGTTCGAAACACAAGAATTCCGTTCACGAAGGTGAACGGAATTCTTGCTATTTTATTGCACCATGCAGGGATTTCGTTTTTGCACGGAATATTGACAAAAAGGGTATCATCTTGTATGATAAGACAAAAAGGAGGGGACAGCCGTGACACCGTATGTATATAACCGTGCGGCCTTGCCGGAACCGGTTTTTCCGGAGAAGCCGTGTACTATCAAACCTGGGAATTGGCGTTTCGCAATATCGAATACATTGAAAAGGCCGGGTGGAAACCGCAACTCACCTGTATGCCCGGCGTGGGGATCGTCTGGCAATGGGATTCCTGCTTCATGACATTCATCACGAATTATGCCAACGGCACCCTAACAGCACTCAACAATTTGGACAATTTGTATTGCTTGCGCCGGACAGAAGACGGTTACATGAGCATGGCCTACTGTATCGAAGAAGAAACACCGGCCTACGATGAACGAATCAATCCGCCGCTGATGGCTTGGGCGGAATGGGAAGCCTACTGTGTTTCCGGCGATGCCTCCCGATTAGCACAGGTTTTGCCGGCATTGGAAGGCTGCTACGATTATATCGAAAAGCACCACACGCGCTCTTGTGGGCTGTATTGGTTTGAAGATTCCGGCTCGTCCGGCATGGACAATTCGCCGCGCGGCGGCTATCCTTCGTTGCAATTAAACGGTAGCGATTTGTGCCATGTGGATTTGGCCTGTCAGCAGGCGCTTTCTGCACAGTGTCTGGCCCGGATTTGCCACGCACTCGGCAACGACACACGTGCCGCATTCTACAAAGACGAACACGCCCGTATTTGCAAACTGATTAATCGGTATCATTGGAGCGACAAAGCGGGCTGTTATTTGGATTTCTTCATTCGCGGAAATCCCGACGACAAAGTGAAATACCTGAATTCCAAAACAGCGGCATCGTTTTGGGCGTTGCTGTGCGGTGCAGCACAGGGTGAACGGCAAGAGCGCATGGTGCAGTTGCTGTTCAACCCCGATGTGTTCTACACCAAAGTTCCGTTTGCCACCCTGTCGCGTGATGATCCCAATTATGACGCCACCGGCGGCTATTGGTTGGGCGGTGTGTGGGCACCCACCAACTATGCGGCTATTCGCGGCCTTGCGCAATGCGGCAAGCCGGAGCTGGCCCGCGAAGCGGCCATTCGCTATTTGGATGCCATTTGCACCGTTTCCCAAAATCCGGCCTATGGAAGCATATGGGAATGTTACGCACCGGAAGCGTATCTCCCGTCAACCGCGGAAAAAGGCGAACTGGTGCGTCCCGATTTTGTGGGATGGAGCGGTTTGGCGCCCATTACCATGCTGATTGAAAATATTATCGGCTTGCGCTTTGATGCCCCGTCAAACACCGTGGAATTCTGTTTGCTTTCGCACAACCGTTGCGGGCTGCGGAATATGGTGTTCAACGGCAATCGGGTGTCGGTGGAATGTACCGACTATGTGCCGTCTGTCGGCAAGAGCACCTTGCGGGTAACCGCCGAAAAACCGCTCACCGTAAAGGTGCAGGCCGACCATTTGCCAACCCCGATTTGCCTGGCGGTTTTGCCCGGAGAACACACCTTCACGGTGTGAACAACCGGTGCATGGGCCGTGCGGGAGAATTGTCGAAAAGCCTTGAAATCGGTTCGGGTATGTGGTACAATAAAGGCAACTTCAAAATGTAGGAGGAGCATGCACTTTGGACAATAACGTGATTTTGTGTGCAGACAGCACCTGTGATCTCAGTCCGGAGCTGAAAGAACGCTTTGGCGTTCGTACTTTCCCGTTTCATGTGAATTTGGGCGAAAACACATATCAAGACGGAATCGACTTGGTTCCCGACGATATTTATCGCATCTATAACGAACAGCATATTTTGCCGAAAACAGCGGCCATCAACATGGCCGAATACACCGATTTTTTCAAATCGTTTGTAAACCAAGGGTATCAAGTGATTCATCTCAATTTGGGTTCCGGTTTGTCGGTGTCGCACAACAATTGCCGTTTGGCCGCCGAAGAACTGCCAGGCGTATATGCCATAGACAGTTGCAACCTTTCCACCGGCACCGGGCTGCTGGTGCTGGAAGCAGCCGACCGCATCGCCGCCGGCATGCCGGCAGCCCAGGTTGCCCAAGAAGTACAGGCCTTGGTTCCCAAAGTGCAGGCCAGCTTTGTGCTGGACACGCTGGAATTTTTGTACAAAGGCGGCCGTTGCTCGGCTCTGTCCATGATGGGGGCCAACTTACTGCAACTCAAACCCTGCATCGAAGTGGATAACACCAGCGGCAAAATGGGCGTGGGGAAAAAATACCGCGGCACGCTGGACAAAGTGCTGCGCGAGTATGTACACGATTTGCTGAAAGACCGCACCGACATCCGAACCAACCGCGTGTTCATTACCCATTCCGGCATTTCCGAAGAACGCATTGCCATTGCCAAAGCCGCGGTGGAAGAATGTCAAACATTCGATGAAATTTTCGTCACGCGGGCCGGTTGCACCATTTCTTCGCATTGCGGGCCCAACACCTTGGGCGTTTTGTTCCTCACCGAATAAAACCGAATACACTAAAAATGCTCACCCCACCAGGGTGAGCATTATTTTTTCCGCCAGCAAAGCCAAAGCGCCGCCGGTTGCCAACAACGCCACCCGGCCCCACCGCCGCAAACGGTGCGCCCGGCGCAATCCGGTGTAGCCGCGATGCGTTGCCAGCGTGCGTTGCGCTTCGCGTTGTAAGTTTTCTGCCGGTTGGTCGGCAAACAACGGTTTCACCACCAGAAACGCGCGCTCAAAATAGGGGTTGCCGGTGTTGGTGATTTCCAGAATTTGGCGACTGGTTCCTTTGATCATCCACGCCACTCCCTTCGTTGCCAGTATGGGCACCTGTTGCCGTTTTATACAAATATTTTGTTCCGAAATCCGGCTGTTTTTTCGGCGAATGCAAGGGAATATAACTCTTTGTAATAATTTAAAACAGCAGGTTTCTGTGGAAAACTCTGTGGAAAATGTGAACAAATCGCTGTTTTTAAGGACTTTTTCCCCGGCGCAAGTGTCGAAAAATCGATTTTTTCATAATTTTCTCGTTTTTTTTGATACGGAATGTTTAATTTTCAAGACAAGCGAAGAAGGCGATTTGCACATTGCCGAAACACGCCGTAAGCGCTGCCCGCCATGTTCCTTTTTTCAAAAATCAGCGTTGTTTCACGCCGCCAATCCCGTATGGTAGAATACCGAATTTTTGAACACGGCCTTTTCTGCGGATGAAAAGGCAAGGATTCCCACGGTGACGGTACCGGCAGACAAGAATCCTTCTTATGATACCGATCCGGGCAACGCCACACAGGACAAGGTGTTTTTGCTGAGCTTTACCGAAGCCAACAAGTATTTCAGCTTCGGCAGTGAAAGAGAGTGCAAACCCACGACATATGCCGTTGCCAGGGGAGCATATTTTAATAGTAGCAATGGCAACTGCTGGTGGTGGTTACGGTCGCCCGGCGACTATCAGGATAGCGCCGCGGTTGTTGACATTTGCGGTGGTATCGGTGTGTACGGCGGCAATGTCGATCTCGATTACTATGTCGTTCGCCCCGCCATGTGGATCAATCTGAATTCTTAATGTTCAAAAGAACAATTTTTTACCCAGCCCCGTAAGAGTCGGTTGAAAGAAAGAACGCGAACTCTTGTGTGCAAAAAAATCGAGGGCACAACCTGTGCCCTCGATTTTTCTCTGTCCATGGCGCATTTGGCAGGCAGTGCCGCTTCTTGTCAAAGCGCACATTGGCGGCAAACAGAGCCCCACTCACGGCAGGCGCGTGGTGAGGTAGCTCACCGCCCGTTCCAGAGAATCGCGGGAATTGCCCCAGTCGGCTCCTTCGCTGCTGCTGCGGTAGTCGAACATTTTGCAAAAATGGGCCACATCGCCGTGCAGTTCCTGCAACGCCTTTTTTGAGATGGCCGCGGCCGCTTTGGAAAATTCCGGCACGCATTTTTTGCTCATGCCGCCTGTTTCCGCCGCCGACACCAGCGCCGTGAAATGCGGCAGGCACAGGCTGGGTTGTTCGGAAAACAGGACACGAAAATCGCTTTCGTTTTCCCACAGCCGGCACACGGTGGCTGTCATGCGTTGCATGGCCCATTCTACTTGGCGGCACAAAAAGCAGGTGCCGGTGTGTTCGTGGGCGCTTTTGGCCTGGCGCTTGGCGCTTTTCCCGACAAGGGGTGCCCCCTGAAAGACGGTCTTTTCCAGCTCGGCCAGGTGGCTTTCCAGTATCAGCGCCACGCCCAAACGGTTGCGCTGTTTCAAAATCAGCCGGTAATGGTCAATACAAAATCCCAGCTTGTTGGTTTCCATTCGCACATCCGGTTCCATCATGGCGGCACCGGTGATGTATTCGGCAACGCGCTTTTCCAACAAATCGCGCATGCGGCAAAGGGGGCACCCGTCTTTGGGTTCAAACACTTCGCTCACGGGAATACTGGTGATATCTTCACGCATGATAATCACTCCTTTTCTTTTTAGTATACCAATCTTTGGGGGCTCTGACAAGTTTTTTGTCGGAAACAGGTCTGTTTTTTTGTAAAACCTCTTCCATAATTCATAAAAGTGGTGTATAATAAATTCATACTATGCTAGGAGGTTTCTGTTATGCCTTTGGTCAACACAAAAGAAATGTTCAAAAAAGCCTACGAGGGTGGCTATGCCATCGGGGCCTTCAATGTCAACGACATGGAAATCATGCAGGGCATTGTCGATGCTTGCAAAGAATTGAATTCTCCGGTGATTTTGCAGGTTTCCGGTTCGGCACGCAAATACGCACGCCATGCCTATTTGTACAACATGGTCAAGGCGGCTGTGGAAGAAACGGGCCTGCCCATTGTTTTGCACTTGGATCACGGTTCCAGCTTTGAACTGTGCAAAGAAGTCATCGACGGCGGCTTCACATCCGTCATGATCGACGGCTCTCATCTCCCATACGAAGAAAATGTGGATGTCACCCGTCGAGTGGTGGAATATGCGCATGCCCGCGGCGTAACTGTCGAAGGCGAATTGGGCCAGTTGGCCGGCGTGGAAGACGAAGTCAGCGTGGATTCCGACAAAGCCAACTACACCGATCCCGATCAAGTGCAGGATTTTGTCACGCGCACCGGTGTGGATTCGTTGGCCATTGCCATCGGCACCAGCCACGGCGCCTTCAAATTCAAGCCCGGCCAAAAGCCGCAGCTTCGGTTCGACATTTTGCGCGAAGTGATGGATCGCCTGCCCGGGTTCCCGATTGTGTTGCACGGTGCCTCTTCGGTGATGCCGGAATATGTTTCGATTGTCAACCAATACGGCGGTCAAATGGCCGATGCCATTGGTATTCCGGAAGATATGCTGCGCGAAGCGGCGTCGCTGGCCGTGTGCAAGATCAACGTGGATTCGGATTTGCGCCTGGCCATGACAGCCGGTATTCGCCGCCACATGGCTGAAAATCCCACGCATTTTGATCCCCGCCAATATTTGGGCGAAGGCCGCGACTGCATCACCGAAGTGGTGAAGCACAAGATTCAAAATGTGCTGGGCAGTGCCAATCGCGCCTGATTTTGCCGGTACCAAACCCCGCCGATCTCGGTTGGCGGGGTTTCTTGCTATAACGGAAAGGATGAAACGGCATGCCTCTGCTGATTGTTGACGGCAACAGTATCCTCAACCGCGCGTTCTACGGAATCAAAGTATTAACCACGCACGACGGCACGCCAACTAATGCGTTGGTGGGCTTCTTGAACATGTACCACCGCTTGTTGGACAAAAGCCAAGCCGATAAAGTGGCGGTGGCGTTCGACCGCAAAGCACCCACATTCCGTCATGCTCTGTACAGCGCCTACAAAGCGGGGCGGCATGCCATGCCGGATGAACTGGCGCTTCAGCTGCCTCTCATCAAAGAATTGCTGGTGCTGATGGGGTGCACCGTGGTGGAACAAGACGGCTACGAAGCCGACGATATTCTCGGCACATTGTCGGCAGCCGCCTTGCAGGCCGAAGAACCGTGCTACATTGCTACCGGCGACCGCGATTCGTTGCAGTTGGTTCGCCATGGTGTAACGGTGCTGTTAACCGCCACGCGCATGGGACAGCCGGAACTGCAAGTATACGATGTGGCCGCAATTCATGAAAAATACGGGCTAACGCCCGAACAGCTGATTGATTTAAAAGCCCTGATGGGGGATTCCAGCGATAACATTCCCGGTGTTCCCGGTGTTGGCGAAAAAACGGCTTTGGACTTGCTACATCGTTATGAAACGCTGGATGGTGTGTATGCTCATGTGAACGACGGTGACTTACGAGACGCCTTGCGTCGCAAACTGGAAGACGGGCGGGAGAGTGCCTATTTGAGCCGCCGACTTGGTGAGATTTGCCGTTCTGTGCCGTTGGAGCATTGCGAACCGGCGCACTACCTTTTGCGTGAACCGCAGCGCGACCGGTTGGCGGTGCGCATGACACAGTTGGAACTGTTCCGCTTGATGGAACGCATGGACTTGTCGCCGGTTATCGTGCCGGCCGAAGAAGAAACCGCCCTGCCGCCGTTGCAAGCAGTGCCGGCCGAACAACTGCTGCAAGAAACGGTGGTGGATGTGGTGGTTGCCGAAAGCGGCGTGTGGGTGGCTGCCGGCGGGCGAGCGGCTTGTTTTGCCTTGTCCGATGACCGGGTGTGGGCGCTGCTGGCGTCGGAAACCGTGGTTAAACGCACTGTCGACAGCAAGGCGCTGGCCGCGTGCGCGCAGCAGCACGGAGCGGTGCCGAGCGCGATTGTGATGGACACCACGCTGGCGGCCTATTTGCTGGATCCGCTGGCTTCTGGGTATGACCCGCTGCGAGTGGCGCAGCAATACGGCGTGGCGGTTCCGGAAGGGGAACAGCCGGAAGAACTGCGGGTATTAACCCCGTTGGCAAACCGATTGGAGCAGGAAATTGCCGCTGCCGGCCAGGAAAAGCTGTTGCGGGAAATGGAAATTCCGCTGGCCTTGGTGTTGGCCGATATGGAGCGCGTTGGCTTTGCGGTTGACCGCGACGGCTTGCGGCGGTTTGGCGCGGCGCTGGACGAACAGATTGCCGAATTAACGGCCGCTATCACCGAAACGGTGGGCTATTCGTTTAATTTCAATTCGCCCAAGCAGCTGGGCAAAGCCCTGTTTGAAGATTTGGGATTGCCTGCCAAAAAGAAAACAAAATCCGGGTATTCCACCAATGCCGAAGTGCTGGAAAGTTTGCGCCACGCGCATCCGGTGGTGGAGATGATTTTAAACTACCGTATGCTAACCAAACTGAAATCCACCTATTGCGACGGATTGGAAAAGGCCATTGCCCCGGATGGGCGAATTCATTCCCGCTTTAATCAAACCGAAACGCGTACGGGCCGCATTTCATCAACCGAACCGAATTTGCAAAACATTCCGGTTCGGCAGGAACTGGGGCGCGAGTTGCGTCGCTTTTTCCATGCGCGGGAAGGGGCGGTACTGTGCGATGCCGACTATTCGCAAATTGAATTGCGCGTGCTGGCGGCATTGTCCGGTGACCGAACAATGATAGAAGCCTTTAACAGCGACGCGGATATTCACCGTATCACGGCGGCCCAAGTGTTTGATGTTCCGGAAAGCATGGTGACACCTCTGATGCGTTCGCAGGCCAAAGCGGTGAATTTCGGCATTGTGTACGGTATCGGTGCCCATTCGCTGTCAGAGGATATTCATGTGTCTTACGGCGAAGCCAAACGGTATATCGACGGCTATTTGGCTCATTACAGCACCGCGGCGGGATATATGAACGGTTTGATCGAAAAGGCGCGCGAGGTGGGGTATGCCGAAACGCTGTTCGGCCGCCGCCGCCCCTTGCCGGAACTCAAAGTGAGCAATCGGGTCACGCGCTCGTTCGGTGAACGGGTGGCACGAAATATGCCTATTCAGGGAACTGCTGCCGACATCATCAAACTGGCCATGATTCGTGTTCACCGCCGGTTGCGGCAGGAGGGCTTGCAAGCACAGCTGATTTTGCAGGTTCACGACGAACTGATTGTGGAGGCCCAAGCCGGCGATGCCGAGCGAGCCGCTGCGATTTTGCAAGAAGAAATGGAATCGGCGGTTTCGCTGGCAGTGCGGTTGCGCGCCGATGTGCACATGGGGCAAACATGGTACGATGCCAAGCAATAAAGCGGCATCGCTCCCGGCTTGTCCACAAAAAAACAATAGCCAAAGCACCGCGGGATACACAGGTTTCGGCGGTGCTTTTTTTGCCGCGCAAATTGGCCCTTGCGATGGGGAGGGGTTGGAAGATATGCTATGATGAAAAAAGAAAAATCGACCGTTAAGCAAGGTCCCTGTACGATATGAAATGATATCGTACAGGGACCTTTGTTATATTATTTTATCTAAGTGTTAAAAAGATGAATAATTGCCGTCACTTTTGCAAAAAATAAAACTGCTTTTCAGGAGCTTGCATTTGCGTAGAACTAAAAGTTCTAAACAATATTTGCCGGTATCAAGACAATAAAGG
>CAYMDU010000068.1:0-9747 GCA_964389495.1 uncultured Eubacteriales bacterium | reverse complement strand
ATTCAGTTTTATATGTTTCCCCTGAACTTCATGTCCACCGCCTACTTTCTCTTCGGTCTGGCACAGGCGATCACCGGCACTGTTGCGTGGGTGTTCCAAAAACAGGAGGAATTTTCCGTTGATACCGCCGCATATCCGAATATCGGCACAAACAAGCACCATTTGGTGGTCTACTTTTCCCACATGGGCTATGTGAAGAAAATTGCCTGCGAAACCGCCAACCAAACAGGTGCACAGCTCTACGAAATCAAAGCAGTCGAGCAAACCGAAGGCACGCCGGGTTTTTGGTGGTGCGGACGCTATGCCATGCACCGCTGGGATATGCCCATTGAACCCATCGACATTGATTTAACGCAATACGACCGTGTGACCGTCTGCTCTCCAATATGGGTGTTCTCTCTCTCTGCACCCGTGCGAAGCTTCTGCCGTCAGGCGGTGGGAAAGGTCAACGCGGTAGATTACTTATTTGTCCACTACACAAATGGCATCTATAAAACCGCAGCAAAGGAAGCAGATAATCTACTCGGCCGGCAGCACACAGGGCTTGTTAATGTACGGTGTAGGCAAGGCACATTGAAACAATTAAAGCAAGGAGAACCTACCCATGGCAACAAGTAAAGAGTATCTGAATTTTATTCTCGACCAACTTTCCGGTTTGGAGGACATCACTCATCGGCAAATGATGGGTGAATATTGTATTTATTACAACCAAAAAATTGCCGCCTATCTTTGCGACGATCGACTGCTGGTGAAAATTCTGCCCAGCAGCACGACGCTGTTGCCAAACGCGTCCCACGAACCACCCTACAACGGTGCAAAAGATATGCTTTTGGTGGAAAAAGTGGACGATCGGGACTTCCTCGAAACCTTGTTTCACGCCATGGAGCCGGAACTGCCCCTGCCAAAGACAAAGAAACAAAATCAAAGGTAAAAATGAATTTCGTCAACTTCGAAGCCAAAACAGTATTGAGTAAAAAAGGAGCAGCCCTGCCGAGGAGCGGCCACACCGCTTCCCCGACAGGGCTGTGTTTCAACAATCAGAACTCCTCGTTTCCAAACAAATAGTTCAACATTTTTTCGGGGTTTTCTAAAAACCGTTTGGTGATTTGAAAATGTTGGGTATCCTGGTAACGCACCGCTTGGATTCCCTCTTGCGAAAATTCCAGGATTTGCGCATTGGGAAAGGTCATCAATATCGGTGAATGAGTGGCAATAATAAACTGAGATTCTTTCTTCACCAGTTCATTCATTTCGACCATTAGCGTGAGCAAATGCATGGGTGATAATGCCGCTTCCGGTTCGTCCAGGATGTAAATCCCTTTTCCGAAAAATCGGTTTTGCACAATCGAGAGGAAACTCTCACCGTGCGATTGTTCATGAAGAGATACCCCTCCATATCCGCCAATCACCTTGGGCGGATCCAAATATTCGTATTCTTCGGCATCCATTTGGTCAATATCGGTTGCCACATTGTACAGGCTCTCCGCGCGCAGGAAAAAGCCGTCACGCGCATAGTTTCTTCTGGCAACGGATATATGCTTGCAAAGTTCCGAATGCGTGGCATTCGTGGAAAATGTGAAGTTGCGGGACCCGCCTTCGGCATTAAATCCATAGGCCACGGCAATGGCTTCCAGCAAAGTGGATTTGCCCGTGCCGTTTTCGCCCACAAAAATAGTCACATCTGAGGAAAAAGAAAGTTGTCGTTCTTTGGACAAATACCGAATAACCGGCAGATAGTTTAAATAGGAGGTTCGATCCAAAACACCGTCAAAGGTTATGCTGCTTATATAATTGGCCAAATTCATCACCCTATTTTATAATACCAAAATTCCAAAAACTACGCAACTATCATTTTTCAGTCAATTCCGAAAAGAGAAAAGCACCCTCGCAACAATGTTGTTGCGAGGGTGCCCATGCTACTGAGAAATTGAAAAACGGTCTTATTTGAGTTCGACCTTGGCGCCGGCTTCTTCCAGCTTCTTCTTGATTTCCTCAGCTTCGTCCTTGCCGGCAGCTTCTTTAACAGCCTTCGGAGCGCCGTCAACCAAATCCTTGGCTTCTTTCAGGCCCAGGCCGGTAACTTCGCGGACAACCTTGATGACATTGATCTTGTTGGGGCCGACTTCAGCCAAAACAACATCAAAATCGGTTTTTTCTTCGGCAGCAGCAGCCGGAGCAGCACCGCCGGCCATAACAGCCACAGGAGCAGCAGCGGAAACGCCGAATTCTTCTTCGATAGCCTTTACGAGTTCGTTCAGCTCCAAAACAGTCAGAGCTTTGATCTCTTCTACGAGATTGGTCACTTTTTCAGACATGAGTAATACCTCCGTTAAATTAAATTTCTAAATACATACCGTGCGCAATTCTTACGCTTCGGCGGGTGCCGCCTCGCCCTTTTGCTCTGCAACAGCGTTCAGAGCACGAGCCAGACCGGCGATGGTGGCGTTCAAGCCACCCAGGAACATAGCAAGCAGCACTTCTTTCGGCGGAACCTTGGACAGTTCTTTCACGGTTTCGGCAGAAATCACCTTACCCTCAAAGAAACCGGCCTTCACCTGGAACTTTTCGTTCTTTTCCGCATACTCGCAGAGCAACTTTGCGGCCGCCAATTCGTCTTCGGCGGAAGTTGCGATAGCGGTGGTTCCTTCCAGCACGCTCTTCAACTCGCCGTAGCCGGCATTGTCGGCAGCACGACCCAACAGCGTGTTTTTCACCACGGCATATTCCACACCGGCTTCACGCAATTTGCGACGGAGCACTGTGTCGTCTGCCACTGTGATACCTTCGTAGCTAACAACCACACCGGACTTTGCGCCATTCAGCTTTTCCGTTAGCGTTGCTACCAACTGTTGCTTTTCTTGCAATACTTTCTCACTCGGCATATTGTTTTTCACCTCCCGAATTGTGAATCATTATGCCGTTTTTCCAGAAAAAACGCCTTTTCTGCAATTCACAGAAAAGGCGTTAATACACAAAGAATCCCATGTGCATTCGACCTCGGCGGGCGGAAACCGTTAGGCACAAACCGTGCACCCGCTGTCTGTGGAAGAACAGCAAATAGATTATATCAGACTTTCAGAAAAAAAGCAAGCTTTTTTTCTTAACCGACCTTCGAAGGGTTGATTTTCACGCCGGGGCCCATGGTGGACGCCACAACGCAAGAGCGGATGTACTGGCCCTTGGCAGCAGCCGGCTTGGCACGAACAATGGCACCAAGCAACGCATCAAAGTTTTCTTGCAACTTTTCAACGCCGAAAGACACCTTGCCGATCGGGCAGTGAATGATGTTGGTTTTGTCCAAGCGGTACTCAATTTTACCGGCCTTGGCTTCGGTAACAGCTTTGGCAACATCCGGGGTAACGGTACCGGCCTTCGGGTTGGGCATCAAGCCGCGGGGGCCGAGCACTTTACCCAAACGACCAACCAAGCCCATCATATCGGGGCTGGCAATCACAACATCGAAATCCATCCAGCCGCCGTTGATTTTGGCAACCAAATCGTCAGCGCCGACATAATCTGCGCCGGCATCCAAAGCGGCTTGATGCTTGTCTTCTTTTGCGAAAACCAACACACGCAGTTTCTTACCGGTGCCGTGCGGCAGAACCACCGCACCACGCACCTGCTGATCGGCGTGACGGCTGTCAACGCCCAGCTTCACATGAACCTCAACGGTTTCATCAAATTTGGCTTTGCCGGTTTTCACGGCAATATCCAAGGCTTCTGCCACATCGTACTGTGCGGCGCGGTCGATCAGCTTCGCGCTGTCGACATATTTTTTACCATGTTTCATTGGTTTTTCCTCCCTATTAGTTACCATCCAAACGGCTGCACAGCCGCTGTTGGCATGAGTGGTAAATCGGAATGTTAGGTGTTTCCTCCCACCCGGAATCGGAACACAAATCAGTCGACAACTTCGACGCCCATGCTACGCGCCGTACCGGCCACCATGCTCATGGCGGACTCAATATTGGCAGCGTTCAAATCGGGCATTTTGGTTTCGGCAATCTTGCGAATCTGCTCCTTGGTAATCTTGGCAACCTTCGTCTTGTTCGGCACACCGGAAGCGGTTTCAATGCCGCAAGCCTTCTTGATAAGAACGGCTGCCGGAGGGGTTTTTGTGACAAAGGTGAACGAACGATCGGCATACACCGTGATAATGACGGGGATAATCAATCCCACATCGTTCTTTGTGCGTTCGTTAAATTCCTTTGTGAACGCCATGATGTTTACGCCATGTTGACCGAGAGCCGGACCAACAGGGGGCGCCGGCGTGGCTTTGCCAGCCGGAATTTGCAGTTTAATGTACCCGGAAATCTTTTGAGCCATTTTTCTTGCACCTCCAAAAATTGTGGTAAGGCGGTACACGGTCATGCCGAAGCAGCCGGCACCTCCCACAGTCGGAAAAGTGTCCGACGCACAGGAAAAGGGCGATAGCCCATTACCTCAACGATTGGGGAATGAGATTTCTCATTCCATGAGTTCCGCCTGATCCAATTCCAATTCCACCGGTGTTTCCCGGCCGAACATGGAAACGGTTACGCGAACTCTGTTCTTCTCCGCATCGAGTTCGTCGACACGACCGCTGAAATTTTCCAACGGGCCGTCGATGATGCGAACCATGTCGCCCACGACATAGTTAATCTCGACAGGATGCTTTTCAACGCCAAGAGCCGCCACTTCTTCATCGGTTAGCGGTGTGGGCTTGCCGTTGGGACCAACAAAGCCGGTACACCCGCGCGTGTTGCGCACGATATACCACGATTCGTCAGTCATGACCATTTTCACGAGGACATAGCTCGGAAAAATTTTCCGTTCGACTTCGCGCTTTTGGCCATCTTTAATCTCGGTGACAGTTTCTGTCGGAATCGAGATTTCGTGTATCCACTCTTGGAGTTTGCGGTTTTCCACAATTTTTTCCAAGTTGGTGGCTACCTTGTTTTCATAGCCGGAATAGGTATGAACCACATACCACTTTGCTTCGTCTGCCATAGATCCTCCCTCCCGATCAGCCCAGCAACAGCTTGATAAGCTGACCAAGGCCAAGATCAATTAAGCAGATGATGATGCCCATAATCGCACACATGGCCAACGTGACACCTGTGTTGCGTGTGGTGGCGGCCATCGTCGGCCATGTGATCTTGCGGAACTCGCCTTTCAGGTCGCGGAAAAACTTGACGCCTTTTTCGGAAGCCTTATCTGCTTCGCCGTTTTTGGCTTTGCGAACCTTGCCGACAATGAACATGATAAGACCGGCAACCAGCATAACGGCACCGATAAAGAAGGCAATCTTCTCGCCGGTGATGTTTGCCGCCGCAAAGAAGCGGGCGATCCAGGCATCCAGACCCAACGCCTTAATATCCGCAAAAATATTCAGATTGGCGAGGAATGACACCAATGCCGCCAAGGCACCGGCAATCATTAGGATGATACCCCAAAAAAACATCGCTTGCTGCTCCCTTCCGCTGCTTACTTCGTTTCGCGATGCACGGTGTGCTTGCGGCAGAAGCGGCAGTACTTGTTCATTTCCAGTCTGTCCGGATCGTTCTTCTTGTTCTTCATGGTGTTGTAGTTGCGCTGCTTGCACTCAGTGCATGCCAGGGTGATCTTGACTCTCATAACGGCACCTCCAATAATTCCCGAAACGGGTTTTTGAGCCTCCCTCAGGGGCAAAACGCCGCCAAAAAAACGGCGCAAAAAAATAACCCCTTTTGAGGTAGCTATACTATACCACAGTTTTCCGGCAAGGTCAACCCTTTTTTTGAAATTTTTCCGTCAATTTCGATTTTGCAGCATTTTATAAAAACTTTTTACCGCATATACTGCTATTGCGGCATTGATTTTTCAAGGAGTTTATGATATGCTGTAATAAATCATGTGGTAGGAGGCGAGAAAACTGGAAATCGATGTTAACGGTCTTCGTGTGCACTATATTGACTGCGGCACCGGTGATTTAACCGTACTGTTGCTGCACGGCTGGGGAGTCGACGGCAGTTTGTATCATCTTCTCACCAACCATCTTTCTTCCTATTGCCGTGTTGTTGTTCCGGATTTGCCCGGCTTCGGCCAATCGCAAGAACCACCGGCACCGTGGGCAACCGCCGCCTACTCAGATTTTGTCCTTTCTTTCTGCAAGCAACTAGGCATTGAAGAAGCCGTGGTAATCGGCCATTCCAACGGCGGGCGTATTCTCATTGAGATGCTTTCGCGCGATGAGCAACCCCTCACCGTTCACAAAGTAATTTTGATTGACTCCGCCGGTATTCCCGCTCATCATTCGCCGTCCTACTACATGCGCCTTTACACTTTTAAAATCATGAAAGCGCTGTTTTCTTTGCCCGGCCTGCGCCATCTGTTTCCACACGCTGTGGAAAAGGCACGCAACCGCTTCGGTTCTTCCGATTATCGGCAGGCAAGCGCCGTGATGCGGCAAAGCATGACTCTTGCCCTGGGGTTAGACTGCACACCGCTGTTGTCGCGTATTCACGCTTCCACCTTGTTGATTTGGGGCGACAATGACACCGCCACTCCCCTGTCCGACGGCAAGCTCATGGAGCAACGCATTCCCGACGCAGGATTGGTGGTACTTCACGGCGGGCACTATGCTTTTGCCGAACAATTCCCGCAGTGCCGCCGTGTGCTGGATGCCTTTTTAAAGGAGTAATTATATCATGACACCGGAAACCGTATTAAAGCTACTGGTCCTTGTTGCCGCTGCCACTTCGTTTGTTGTGCAGTCTTTGTATTTTGTACATATGTTGCAGCTGAATTCCTACCGTCGGGAACGCTATCGCCAATGGTGCAAAACCAACGAATCCCGCTTGGTTGCTGTGCGTCGCCTGCTTCCCGCCTTGTTGCTTCCCGCTATGTACTTACCCACAGTGTATTGCTATGCCGTTTCTGCTGTTCTCCTGCTGGCCACGGCATTGTTGAATATCCCCCAAAAAGCAAAAAAGCCCTTGGTATTCACCGCACGTGTTAAACGCTTGCTGGCGGCCATGTACATTTTCTGCGCCGCGGTTTTGGCCGGTTGCTTTTTCCTTTCGCCTTTGCGTTGCATCGGCTTTACCGCTTTGTTTTCATTGGTTCCTTGGCTGTGGGTGGGCGTTGTCAATACCGCGCTTCTTCCGTTGGAACAAAGCATCGCCAACCGCTATGTCCGCGATGCGCGCCGCCGGTTGGAAGCCATGCCCGACCTAACCGTTATCGGCATCACCGGCAGCTACGGGAAAACCAGCACCAAAAATTTTCTTCACGCCTTGCTGTCGGTGCGCTACAATGTGCTGATGACACCGGAAAGCTACAACACCACCATGGGTGTGGTGCGTACCGTCCGAGAACGGTTAAAGCCTTCCCATGAGATTTTTTTGGCAGAAATGGGTGCCAAAAACCGTGGAGATATTCGTGAGATTTGCGATTTGGTTTCTCCGCGCTACGGTGTGCTCACCTCCATTGGGGAGCAGCATCTGGAAACCTTTGGGTCGTTGGATACCATTGTTCAAACCAAATTTGAACTAGCCGAGGCACTGCCCGACAACGGCACTTTGTTTGCCTGCGGCGATAACGAGCACATTGCACGCCGCTTGTCGGAAAATCCGCCTTCGTGTGGCATAACCACCTATGGGCTCGCCGGCGGCGACTGCGTTGCCACGATTGAAAAAGTGGATACCACCGGCTGCGTTTTCACCGTTTCCATCGGCAACGAAAAGCAAACCTTCACCACCAAACTTCTCGGTGCTCACAACATTCAAAACTTAGCCGGTTGCATTGCCGTGGCTCTCCATTTGGGCATACCGCTATCCGAATTGGTATACCCGGTACACATGCTTCGGCCGGTAGAACACCGATTGCAGCTCCTTCCCAACGGCTTCATCGATGACGCCTACAACTCCAATCCCGCCGGCTTTCGGGGTGCACTGGATGTGCTGGCACAATTCGACGCGCAGCGCATATTGGTCACCCCGGGCATGGTGGAACTGGGCGAACGCATGGGCACACTCAACCGCGAATTGGGCGAGTATGCCGCCTCCTGTTGCGATTATGCCGTGTTGGTGGGCGAACGGCAAGCACCGCCGTTAAAAGAAGGGCTGTTGGCCGGCGGGTTTGCCGAAGACCGTATTTTTGTTGTGAAAACATTGCAAGACGGATTGGCTGTTTTAAACCGCCTTCCTTCTTCTTTGCGGCGTATTGTTTTGTTGGAGAACGATTTGCCGGATAACTTTTGAAAGGTGATGTAACATGAAAACAAAAGTGGCCGTTATATGCGGCGGGCGCAGTGTCGAGCACGAGGTGTCTGTAATCACCGGTATCCAGGCGTTCAGCGCATTGGATCGCAATAAGTATGATCCGATTGTCCTGTATATAACCAAAGACAATCGCTTCTACACCGGCGAAGTGCTGGAACATATTGAAAACTACCGCGATATGCCGGCAACACTGGCTGCGGCCACACGCGTGCTTCCCACACCGAGTGCCAGCGGCGTGGATTTAATCCGCTACCCTGCCAAGCGCTTCGGTAACAATGTGGTTGCTTCGTTTGAGGTGGCTGTTCCCACGGTACACGGCACCAATGTGGAAGACGGTACCCTGATGGGCATGCTGGAAATGCTGAATGTTCCCTACACCGGTTGCGATGTCACCTCCTCCGCATTGGGCATGGACAAATACGCCATGAAAGCGGTTTTGCGCGATGCCGGCATTCCGGTTTTGGATGCGTTTGCCTTTTCCGGCAAACTCTATGTTCAAAACAGCGAGGCCATTCAAGAACGGCTGGAAGAAGCCGTGGGGTACCCCATGATTGTCAAGCCGGTAAATCTGGGGTCGTCGGTTGGCATCGCCCGCGCCGACACCCGCGAAAAACTGGCCGCCGCCTTGGACGATGCTTTTGCCTATGCTCCGCGCGTATTGGTGGAAAAGGCCGTTACGCCCTTGCGTGAAATCAACTGCTCTGTATTGGGCGATATCGACAGCGCCCGCCCATCCGCCTGTGAAGAACCGGTAAATAGCGATGAGATTCTGAGCTACCGCGACAAGTATTTGAGCGGCGGCAGTAAATCGGGAAAAAGCGGCGGTATGTCCGACTTAAAGCGCCGTTGCCCTGCCGATATTCCGGACGAATTAACCAAACAGGTACAATCGCTGGCGGTTAAAACATTCCGTGCCTTGGGTTGCTCCGGGGTGTCCCGCATTGATTTTTTAAATAATCCGGAAACCGGCGAACTTTGGGTTAACGAAATCAACACCATTCCCGGGTCGTTGTCTTTCTATTTGTGGGAAGCCACCGATTTGCCGTTTGACAAACTGTTGGACGAAATGATTGCGTTGGCCTTCAAGCGCCAGCGCAATCGCGAAGCTCTGCAATTCAGCTATAACACCAACCTGTTGTCCACCGTATCTCTCGGCGGCGCCAAAGGTGCCAAAGGCGGCAAGTTATAATCTTGCGGCCGTCACTTTGACCGCTGCTTTGAAAAATTCGCGCTTCGCCGTAAAAAACGCATAAAAAGGCCTTGACAAATCGCCGACAGCGGGGTATAATATCTCACGCTGACAGCGAGATGTGGCTCAGTTTGGTAGAGCGCTGCGTTCGGGACGCAGAGGCCGCAGGTTCGAATCCTGTCATCTCGACCATATCGAGTATTCATAAGGGATTTGACTTATGAATACTCGATTTTCTTTTTGTTTCAACTTCTATGTACTGAGCAAGGTGTTGTGCCTTGCTCTTTTTTGTTATGCCGACAGCGGTTTCGGGAT
>CAYMDU010000067.1:0-9837 GCA_964389495.1 uncultured Eubacteriales bacterium | reverse complement strand
AGGCGCCAGCCGCGGCGAAGGGCTGGGCAACAAATTTTTGGCCAACATTCGCGAAGTGGATGCCATTGTGCATGTGGTGCGTTGCTTTGAAGACGACGACATCATCCATGTAGACGGCAGCGTTGATCCGGCACGCGATATGGAAACCATCAACCTGGAGCTGATTTTTGCCGACATGGAAACCGTGGAACGGCGCTTGGCCCGCACCGTGAAAGCCCTCAAAGGCGACAAATCGCTGCAAGCCGAAGTGGAGTTGTTGGAGCGCGTTCAGCACGCTCTGGAAAGCGGCCTGCCCGCACGCTCGGTGGAATGCACCCCCGAAGAAGAAGCGGTGCTGAATGTCACCCCCTTGCTCACCCGCAAGCCGGTGATCTACGCCGCCAACCTGAGTGAATCGGATTTTGTCGGCGGCAGCGCCGATGCCAATCCGCATTACCGCACAGTGTGTGCCGCCGCCGAAGCGGAACACGCCGAAGTGCTCCCCATCTGTGCCCAAATGGAAGCCGACATTGCCGACATGGACGCCGAAGAAAAAGCGCTCTTTCTCGGTGAACTGGGTCTCACCGATTCCGGCTTGGATCGGCTCATTCAAAAAAGCTATCATCTTTTGGGCCTCATTTCCTATCTCACCGCCGGCCCCACCGAAAGCCGCGCCTGGACCATCACCGCGGGCACCAAAGCCCCCGGCGCCGCCGGCAAAATTCACACTGATTTCGAACGCGGCTTCATTCGCGCCGAAGTGGTTGCCTATACCGATCTCATGGCCTGCGGCAGCTATGCCGCCGCACGGGAAAAGGGGCTGGTTCGTTCCGAAGGCAAAGACTATGTTGTGCAAGACGGCGATGTGATTCTGTTCCGTTTTAATGTGTAAGGGGGATTTTTCATGAAGCGTGTACTGTGCCTGGTGCTGGCCCTGGCAATGCTTGTTGGGTTCACCGCCTGCAAAAGCAGCCAATCCGATACTTCCTTAAAACCGCTCACCCCGGTGGGCACCTACGAAGCAGGCAATGCCGACTTCTACGGTATCCAATCCGATTTGTACGACTATTTCCTCTCGCTCTTTGGGTTTGGAAACATCACCAAAAGCAATGAAAACGGTGATTTCAGCGACGACGAGATCATCCAATTTGCCCTTGTTCAATTATCCCGAGACGGCGAAGACATCAACGCCGGCCTCACCAAACGCCAAATCGACCGCACCACCACCCGCTTTTTCGGGCAAAAAGCAAGCAAACTCACCGGCACCTATCTCACCTATGACAGCGATAAAGAACTGTATTTCCCGCAAAACATCGCTTTTTCCATTGGGCAATACATGGTGCTGAAAAAGCTCACCGTGCAGGAAGATGCCCTGTGCATTGCGGAATTCGATCGCCTGTCCACCGCCAAGGCGGTTTTCCCGGCCGACCGCGGCGAAGAAGAACTGAAAGGTGACTTGCTCAACGGAGAATATCACGGCAACGGCGGCGATCGTGTTCGCATAACCTACCACGAACGCGACACCGACGCCTACGGATACTACCTTGAAATCCTGTCCCTGGAAGTACTCGACTATATCAACTGATAAAGAACACTCATAAAAACCGCCGCACGGCATGCCGTGCGGCGGCTCTTGTTTGCTTGTTTATAACACACCGGCGATAAAGATTTCCAAACCGATAAAAATAAGAATGGCGCCACCCACAATGCCGGCTTTTCCGGCCAACACCGTGCCCACGCTTTTGCCGAGTTGCAACCCCACGAAGCAAATCACAAAGGTAACGGTACCGATGAGCAAGCATGCCACCAGCGCTTCTGTCAGCGGATAGTCCGCAATGGTAAATCCCACCGACAGCGCATCAATCGAAGTGGCCACCCCTTGCACCAGCAATCCCGACAACCCCACAGCCGCCTCTTCGTGGCTTTCGCCGTGAGAGCGCAACCCGTCAATCAGCATTTTTCCTCCGATATATCCCAACAGCAACAGGGCAATCCACGGAATACAAACTTCAAACGCTTTGAAATAGCCGGCAATGGTAGACACGCAAATCCAACCGATGAGAGGCATCATAAACTGGAACGCCGCAAACACACCGGCAATGCCGCACATGTTGCGCCGCTTCATGCACGGATCGTGCAATCCGTTGGCCACCGACACCGAAAACGCATCCATAGCCAAACCGATACCGAGAAGAATGTTGTTAAAGAAAAACGAAACCCCCATGCGGTTGTCACTCCTTTGTGTTGTTCATCCTTTAATAGCCGTATTTTTGGCGCTTGCCCACCAGGAAACACACCGTGGTGATAATGGCCATCACTTCGGCGGCCACAATCGACCACCAAATACCATCAATGCCCCACAGCCACGGGAACACCAGCACGGCCACCAACTGAAACACCAGCGTGCGCAAAAACGAAATCAGTGCCGAAGTCAGGCCGTCGTTAAGTGCCGTGAAAAAGGCCGAACCGAAAACGGCCATACCGGCAAACAAAAACGAAAACGAGAAGATGCGAAACGCATGCACCGTCAGTTTCAGCAACTCGGCGTCGTAACTGACAAACACCAGCGACAGCGGCCTTGCCAACACTTCCGACAGGAAAAACGTGCACACGGAAATGGCGGCAATAATCGCAATGCTTTTTTTGCGCAAACTTTTCAATTCGTCGGTGTTGGCCGCCCCGTAGTGGTAGCCCACCACAGGGGCAATGCCCGTGGAATAGCCGATGAAAATGGCCAGGAAAATCATGCTCACATACATCAGCGTGCCATAGGCGGCCACACCGTCTTGCCCCGCATATTTCAACAATTGCAGATTGTACAGCATGCTCACAACCGACATGGAAATGTTGCTCATCAGTTCCGACGACCCGTTGGCGCAGGCTTTCAGCAAAGCCTTGCCGTCCATCTTTGGGCGGCGCAGGCGCAGCAGGCTGCTGTTCTTTTTGGCAAAATACAACAACGGCAGGCACCCGCCCAGCACCTGGCTCACAGCGGTTGCCACCGCAGCGCCAGCCAACCCCCACGGAATCACCGCCGTGAGAAGCGCATCCAGCACCATGTTGGCAACACCGGCAATCACCGTCACCGCCAAGCCAAGTTGCGGCTTTTCGGCCGTAACAAAAAAGCTTTGGAATTCATATTGCAACATATACGCCGGCAACGCCGCCAAAATAATGCGACCATACCGCACCGCGTCGTTAAGCAGTTGTCCTTCGGCCCCCAGCAATTGCGCAATGGGCCGAACAAACACCATGCCCAGCACCGCTATCACCGCGCCGCAGACCGCGACGACATACACAAACAGCGAAAACAGCTTTTGCGCCTTGTCGGTGTCCCCCTCGCCCATAGTTTTGGCAATCAGGGCACTGCCGCCGGCACCGAACATAAACCCGATGGTTCCGAGAATCATCAAAAAGGGCATAATGAAGTTCACCGCGGCAAACGATGTTTTTCCCACAAAATTGGAAACGAAAAAGCCGTCCACCACGCCGTAAATCGAAGTGAACACCATCATCACAATCGACGGCAAAGTAAAGCGAAGCAAACGCTTGTAGTTAAAATGATCGGATAATTGAATAGTCATACCTGTCTCCCAAACCAACGCATGGCAAATTCCGCCACGGCCGGCGTTAATTCTTTGATTAACCAATCGGTGGTATTCACCGTTAAATGATAGGTGGCGGCATGCCCCCACGGGCTGCCGGTGATGATTTCGCGGGTGGCTGCCCGATTCTTGTCAATGCGGCGCATCCGCTGTTCGATTTCCCGTTCCGACAACCGTTCGTCGGCCGGAGCACGCTCGGTGCAACGGCGGATTTTCGCCTGCGTATCGGCACAAACAAACACATTAAACGGGTGCTCGTCGGCCAACAGCACATCGGCATTGCGCCCCACAATCACACAGTCTTTTCCCAAACGGGCAATGCCTTCAATCACGCGCTTTTGTTCCACCAGCAGGGCACTGCCGGCTGTTTGTGCCGGCAAAGCACCCGCAAACGAACGGCGGAATGTCAGCGGCACCGTGCGCCACGCTTGGTTTTCCAGCGCCGCCACATATTCCGCATCCAACCCACGCTGCGCGGCAATCGCCGCCACAATTTCTTTGTCGTAATAATCAAATCCCAGGCAATCGGCCAATCGCTTGCCCAACTCACGGCCGCCGCTGCCGAATTCACGGCTGATAGTGATAATTCGCATACAAACCTCCACCCAAACAAGTTATCGGATAAAATGCGTTGGCTGCCACGGCTCTTTTTCGGGAATACCATAGGCCGCTTTTCCCAGCGCAATGCTCTTCATCAAAAAGGTCATATTTTCCGCCAGTGTCCGCATGGTCTGCATGCCTTCGGCATCGCCAACCGCTTCTCCCACCTTGCGCCCGTGAACGCTGTTCCAATATTGGCTCGACGCCACCGGCATACCGGCAATGGTGAAATATTTGTTCAGCTGGTCAAATGTGGCCGAACAGCCGCCGCGACGCGCCACCGCCACCGCAGCCCCCACCTTCATGGTTTTGTTAAACGGAGTGCTGTAAAACAGGCGATCCAGCAACGACACCAGCGTGCCGTTGGCCGAAGCGTAGAACACCGGGCTGCCGATAACCAGCCCATCGCATGCTTCAAACCGGGGAGCCAACTCGTTCACCACATCGTCAATCGCACAGCGGCCGTTTTTAAAACAATAGCCGCAGCCCAGGCAACCGCGAATGTCCTCGGCACCGATTTGCACCGTTTCGGTTTCAATCCCGTGCCGCACAAACACCCGCTCCATTTCGGCCAAGGCCAACCCGGTGTTGCTTCCCACACGCGGGCTGCCGTTAATCATCAATACCTTCATGTGTTCTCGCCTCCCAATAAACAAAACAGTTTTTTCATTCTAGCACATTTGTCCCAAAAAGTAAAGCCGTATTTTCGCCGTGCCCGCAAATCGATTTTGCTGTGGGCTCGGTGTACAAAAGGGAAAACGCACCCGCGTGGCGGGTGCGTTGAGTGCGTTTAAAAACGGGAACGGTGCACATCACTCGTGAAGGCGTTCCAGAGTGCTCAGCGGCGAATCGGTAACAGCCTCGCCGCTGTACAAAACGGTGCCGTCGTCGAGTTTCACATAGGCACGGGTGGTGTATTGCCGCGACAGGAAAGCCCCCCGATTGGCCACCTTGGTGGTCATGATAACGGTGAAATCCAAATAGTCGGCAGTGTAGTCCACCAGATAAACATCGCCGCCGTGATAGGCGCGGGTGCGCCAAATGCGAGTGGTGCCGGTGTCGGTGCCGTGTGCTTCATACCCTTCCAGCGTGAGTTCGCCGGCGGTGTTGTCGGTGCGTTTCAGCAACGAACCGAATTCCACCACCTTGTGCTTGGCACCGTTGTGGAGAACATAGATATCGCCGGCGTCAAGGTTGGTGTCCTCGTGCACATACAGGCGGTTGAGGAAGCGCACGCCGTTGTAGGCCACGCTGTTGTCGGCTCCCACCACGCTGTACACCGAAGACCCCAGGGTAGACACCGCACTGCTGTCGGCGGCGGTTTCACTTTCAAACACGGCCGAAAGCGACACATTGGCCGCCGGCATCACAAAGGTGAAGTCGCGGCCGGTGCCTTGGCCGAAGTTGTCGGCAGTGTAGCCGCCGGCTTTGTTGAGAATCCGGCGTTCCACTGTGGGATTGGCACCGGCGGCGTCGCCGTCAAAGGTAGCCTTGGCATAGGAATACCGCAGGCTGCCCGCTTGCAGGCGATACCCACTGTTGGGATTCACCGTAACGGTAACCGTGGTGCCGGCGGCCACAGTGACACCCGAAGTCAGCGCTTTGCCGTCTGCCGCCAGCGTGAGACTGCCGTTGGCGGTGCTGCCGGCAGTGAGCGTGTAGGCCGACGGCTCCACATCTTCCACTTCCACCAGTTTGAGGTCGTCGTAGTAGGCGTCGTAATCGTAGGTGATCAACACATTTTTTTCTTTTCGGCCGATGCCCCACACATAGTAGGTGTTCAGCGAAGCCGTGTCGGAGATGGTGAAATCAATGGAAAATTCCTTCCATCCGTTGGCATCGGCACTGCTAAGAGTAGGTTCGAACCAGCCGCTGGTGCCGGTAGTGCCCGATTTTTTGTTGTCGGTAATCGAAGTGGTATTATAGAAATGAAAATACGGTGTCGAACTAAATCGACTTAAAGTGTCTTTGTATTTGCCGGTGAGGCGATAGGTTTTGCCGTTTTGCACCGGGAATTTGGCGTAGTAATAACTGGAACTTTTGTCTGTCAAATCTTCGCTGACTTTGAGGCAATGGTTGCTGCTGTCTTTGGGATCTTCAACAACACTGAAATACCCGCTCGACAAGATACTATACGACCAGTTTTTGTACAACAGGTCGTTGTCCCATTCAAAATCGCCGCCGGTGATAAGGTTGTGCGTCACCGTAACCACACACAGCACCGATTGGCCGTTGGCGTTGGTGGCGGTGATCACCGCGGTGCCGGCATTGCGTGCATACACCAAACCGTTCGCATGCACCGTGGCCACAGTGGGGTTGCTGGTTTCCCAGGTGAGGGTACCGGCATCTTCACCCGCGGGCACGGTCACCGTCAGGCGCGCCGTGTCATGTTCGGACACGGTGATTTGCGGCGTACCGTAGGCGGATTCGGAGATACCGTCGGCGGTAATGGTCATATTGTCAGATACCACGGCCGGTTCGCTGGTTTGCCAAATGCGAATGTAGTCGATTTCCAGCGGGTTGTCCAGCGAGCCTCCGATATAGAGAACACAAGGCTCTTCGTCGGCCAAGGCAAAAGCACCGTTGTCGGTGGACGAACCAAGGGGATTTTTGTTATCGTCTTTTTTGGGAGTCTGGGCGGGCACCATGGGCGCCAGCGCGCTGAACAGGTTGTTTTGCACTTCCACACCGTCAAGGAAGGTGCGAATGCTGCCCTGCTCCCACAGCCAGCCCATGGTGTGCCAGTCGGTGTTACCCAAGCCGGTGAGGTGAGCATTGCTGTTGTTGTATTGCTTGGTGGCGTTATTGGTGCGGGAATCGTGCATGGTCATGGTGTAGTAGCCGCCGGGGCGCTGTTTGGTGATGCCCCAATACTCCAACCAGTCGAGTTCCACCCAATGGTCGCAAGAACCGTTGATGCTTTCCAGCGCTTTGTTTTGGGTGAACGACCAAATGGCGGGCACGCCGGCGCCGTTGCCGGCATCGGGCAACACAATGCGGAATTTGGCTTCCAAATAGCCGTTTTGGTAGGAATAGCCGTTGCCGGTTTTCACATCGGCGGTGCTGAGAGAAATGTTATAAGTGGGTTCGGCGGTTTTAAGAGTGAGCACGCCGTCTTTCACAAAATAGTCATTGGTGGTAAGGGTGGTGCCGCCCCACGGACGGGTAACATACCATTTGTAGCCTTCGGCACCGCTGGCAGTGGTGTCAATGGTGGAAAGGCTGGTGAAATCGTCGCTGAAAGTAAGGCGATCCATGCCGGCCTGTTGCACCGCGGCCGCCACATTGTCATAACTGGGCGCCACCGTGTCAGTGGCCACGCGCAGGTTGATTTGGCAGGTTTGGTTGGTGGTGCTGTTGGTTTCAAACACATCCCACGCCGCGTTCACACGGGCGGAAATCATGTGGTCGCCGGCCGTGGCCGTCCACGCGGCGGTGTCGGTCACGGTGACTTCTTTGCCGGCGGCCAACCCGTCGGTACAGGTGAGAGTGCGCACCACTTCACCGCCGGCGGCAATGTCCACCGTGAAGGGGGTGCCGGCCGGCAAATCGTCGCTGCCCTGGTTTTTCACGGTAACGGCAAAGGTAATGCCGGTGCCGGGGGTAACTTGGCCGGTGCCGTTGTCGCCTGTCCAGGTGAGGTTGGTGGGCGTGAGGTCAATATCGGCGGCACGGCTTTCGGTGAGCACCACTTCGTCGATATACACAAAGTATTTGCCTTCGATAGCAAGGTCGTCGTCGTTATCGGTAACGGCGCCTTCGCCCTGTTCCACCGAAGCGGTAGACACCGAACCGGCCGACACGGTGCCCACCGTGGGCGCGGTATCGGTGGCCGATTTCAGCGTGGCAAAGCTGAGCACCGCGGTGCCGGAAGGCAGTTCGTCGGGCGTGGTGAAGGTGAGGCCCACAGTGAGCGGCAATTTGGTGCCGCCATAAAGACCGTAGCGGTCGTAGTATTGGTCAACTTTGCTGTACAGCACCGTGTCGCCGCAAGTCACCGTGGTGCTCAACCATGCGTTGTTATTGGGGCATTGCACCATGGCGCGCAGGGTGTAGGTGGTGTTCGGCCGCAAGCCGTGAATGGCTTGTGCCACCGGATAGCTACGGGTCACGCGCAAGGCAGAAGAACCGTATTTGCCGGCGCCGGCCACATACACCGTGTTGGTGCCGCCGGCCGCAATCCAAGTGGAGCCGGTGCTGTTACATTCGGCATTTTGCAGCATGGCGGCATGGCCCTTAACGGTAACTTCGCACGAAATGCTGCCGCCGCCCAAGGTGGTGGCGGTAACGGTGGCGGTGCCACTGCCCACAGCGGTGACAATGCCGTTTTCCACAATGGCCACCTGCGGGTTCGACGACGCCCACACCATGCCGTTGAGGTTGCCGCCGTGCGGCAAGGTAGACACGGTGAGGGTTTGTTGTGCTCCCACCTGCATGGTGAGCGCTTTGTAGTTGATGTCAAGACCGGTGATGGCCTGTGTGGAGGTGTATTCGCGGAGTTCAAAGTTATCAATCACCACGGGGGTGCTGCCCACGGTGGTGCTGCAAATATACAGCGTGTAGCCCGTTTGCGGATAGGCACTGGGCAAGGTGGTGAACACCTTGGTGTAGGTTTGCCATTCGGTGGGCGCCGGACTTGTGGCCGAATAGGTTTTGGTAACGCGGCCGGCGTTGGCGCCCATATTGGTCATGTCCACATAGAAGCTGGCATTATCGGCCGGCAAGTAGTCAAAAGAGAGCTGATAGGTGGTGTTGGGTTTCCACGCAATGGCTTTTTTGTAATTGTAGCCTTTGTTTGCGGTGGTGAGCTGCAAGCCGGCGGTGCTGTTTTTGCCCGCACCGGCGGTGACAGTCGCGTTGTCCCAATAGATGTTTCCGTTTTCGAAATCACCGTTCACCAGCAGATTATCCCCCAATGTGTGGGGTACGGCATCGTTCAGATAGGCAGAACCGTCGGCCACGGTGAGCAAAAAAGATTGCGTGTCGTCGCCATAGGAACCGGTGATGGTGGTGGTACCGAGAGAAAGGCCCGTGATGGTACCGTAGTTATCAATCGTGGCCACCGCGGTGTCGCTGCTTTTCCAAGTGATGGACGCCGCGGGAATGGTGGTGTTGCCAATGGTGGCATTGCCGGCCGAACGGGTGCGGCCCAGCCACATGGTGAGCTGGCTGTGCGCCAAAGTGAACTCATCGGCAGCTGCAACAGGCAACACCAAGCCGGGCAGCAAACAGCTAACCAGCAGGGTGAGCGCAATCAGCAACGCCAACGCCGATTTGCATGAGATTTTTTTCATGCAAACACCCTCTTTCTTTTGAAAAATTCAGAGTGTACCTATAAAACCACTATAACTATATCACAAACTTCGGCGCTTGTAAACAGCAATTTTGGAAAAACGGGAAAAGAAGGGAGGACATGCGGCAGTGCGAGTGTTCAACAGGCAACGGTGATAATGCTGTTTCAACAGAGATAACACTGTTCACCTTCTCTGTCCAAACCCGCATTACTTGAAATCCGCACAATTCCCTCAAGCCTCCCCTGTGCAAGGGGAGGTGGATTTTTGCGAAGCAAAAAGCCGGAGGGGTTGTTACCGAGTGAAGGGGGGCAGAAATGTCTTGTTTTCAAGACAAAGCAAAGCAACACCCCCTTGCCTCC
>CAYMDU010000066.1:0-9848 GCA_964389495.1 uncultured Eubacteriales bacterium | reverse complement strand
GATCTCATACCCTTCGGCACCGAACATCTGACGGAATGCAAGACGGCCAATGCGGCCAAACCCATTGATTGCTACTTTGACTGCCATAACTCAATTCCTCCAAATTCTTAATCTTGTAATATTCTACCACCGTTTGCACGGTTTTTCAAGGACTTTGATAAAATTTTAACGGCTCATTTACAATTTTATGGTTCGCGGTTGATAATTTCGTTAATAATGTCTTCCAATTCCAGCGGTTTGTGCCCGCTTTCTTCGAGCGGTTCGTTGGATTCTTCAAAAACCGGGGCTTCCCCCGCCGAAACGGCCGCCGGTTCTTCGGCAGGCGGCGGTTCCTGTTCGCGGACCTTGGCAACGGCTTCGGCTTCCCTGCCGAACATTTGCCCCACGGCAAACGCCGCTGCCAGCAGCGCCAGCCCCAAATCCGGTGCCGTTAGCAACGCTCCGGCCGAAAACAAAGTTTCGTCTTGCATGAGATACGCACCAAAGCGGGTGAAACACACGGTGAGCCCCAACATGGCGGTGCTCAACGCAATCGCCACGGCGAATCGCGGCTGCTTTTCTTCCACGCCGGACGCATAGCGCGCAAACTGCAACAAAAACAGCATTTCCAAAACCAACACTGCCACTTCCGGCAGACTGCGAAAACGGTTCACCGCACTGGTGAACGAAGCCATGTACCACATCAGGCGTGCCCAGCTCCAAATCACCGGTGTTAGCGCGATTTCGCCGGCCACCCGGCGTTCCACCTGCCGCGTTTTCCCCCAACGCACGGAAACCACCAGGAAAAACACGCCCCCGGCCAACGCCCCCGCAGGCAGGATAAAAGCCAGCAATCGGCTGATAACCGTGACGGTCACAGGTTGAGGATAGGGATATATCCCCTGCCCCAACCGGGCAACAGTGCCCACGGCATAAACAATCAGCGAAGTGCCCACCAGCAGGGAGGCCGCTGCCAACATAACGGCCGCTGTTCCTTTTACCGGTTTCATTTTCCGGCGAGAGACACCGCCAAGGAAAAACAACGCCGCCGTTGCCACAGCCGACAAAAGCAGCACCGCTGCGTGATAGGCCCCTGCCAACCGCAAGGTTGTCAGCACAATTGTGGCTGCCGCCGCCACACCGCTCGCTGCTTTGTACCGTTGTTGCATGGCTGTTCCTCCTTGCTTTGCAATCTCCTTTTCATTGTACCACACTTTTTAAGAAAATCAACCGCCGTTTGCAAAAAGCGCCGAAGCCAAATGCTCCGGCGCGGTTTGCTTATTCTCCGCGTTTCTCCAACGGCACATAGTCGCGCATTTTCACCGAAGGTTTATAGGCCGGACGGATAATCCGCCCACCAGTTAGCAATTCTTCAATGCGGTGCGCACACCATCCGCTGATACGCGCTGTGGCAAACAGCGGTGTGAACAAATCTTCGGAAATACCCATTGACCGATACACCAACCCGGAATACATGTCCACATTGGCACACACGGCTTTGCCGGTGCCGCGCACTTCGGCAATGGCTGCCGGTGCCAGCCGCTCCACCGATTCCAGCAGGTGGAATTCTTTTCCATAGCCTTTTTCTTCGGCCATGCGCGCCGCTTCCCGCTTTAAAATTACCGCCCGCGGATCGGACAGCGTATACACTGCGTGCCCCATGCCGTAAATCAGGCCGGAACGATCGCCGGCTTCTTTTTTGAGCAGCTTGCGCAAATAGGCGGCCACCTCGTCTTCGTCGGCCCAATCTTTCACATTTTCTTCGATATCGGCCAGCATTTCGGTGACTTTAAGGTTGGCACCGCCGTGGCGCGGCCCTTTGAGAGATCCGATAGCCGCCGCTATGGCCGCATAGGTATCGGTTCCCGACGAAGACAGCACCCGCGTGGCAAAAGCAGAGTTGTTACCGCCGCCGTGCTCGGCATGCAACATCAGGCACAAATCCAGTAATCGGGCTTCTTCTTCGGTGTATTGGGCATCGGCCCGAATGGTGCGCAAAATGGTTTCCGAAGTGGATAGCCCCGGAAGCATGGGGTGAAAATACATGCTTTCCCGGTCGTAATGCCGCCGTTTCACTTGATAGGCATAGCCCAAAATCGTTGGCATCATGGCAATCAGCCCAATGGACTGCCGCAGCACATTTTCCACCGAGGTATCGTCGGCGTTGCCGTCGTAAGAATACAGTGCCAACACCGAACGCGACAACTTGTTCATGATGTTGGGCGACGGTGCCTTGATAATCATATCTTCGGCAAAATACTCCGGCAATTCGCGATGCGACGACAGCAGATCTTGAAATTGTGCCGTTTGCGAAGCCGTGGGAAGCGATCCAAACAGCAGCAAAAACACAATTTCTTCAAACCCAAAGCGCCCTTGCCCATAGCTGCCGTTGACCAAATCGTTGATGGAATACCCGCGATAGGTCAGCTCGCCGTTCACCGGCACTTTTTCGCCCTCGTCCATAATGTAGCCGTGCACATTACAAATATTGGTATATCCGGCCAGCACACCGGTGCCGTCGGCATTGCGCAACCCGCGCTTTACATCGGCATTCGCCAACTTTTCCGGTGAAATGCAGTTCTTTTCCCGCACCTGATCACATAAAGATGAGAACAGGGACGAGCCGGTAAATGAATGTTCCATAGCCAAATCCTTTCTGAAAACAGTGTTAGTATTATACGCCGATATTCCCGCCTTGTCAACTGTCCTTTCTCAAAAAATGAATTTCCATAATTTATATATTGCATATTCAAACTGATTTTTCTTGTTTTTTTCGAGAAAATGAAAGTTTCACATTTTTATCTATCAAGGAGGATTCCCCATGCGATCTTATGCGTCCCTGTGCGTTCTTTGCTACCTTCTGTTCCTGTTGTTGCCCCTGCCGTTGCTGTCTTCGGCCGCTGCCGACCGGGTGACCGAGCCGGCTTCGACAACCGCTGCGTCCGCCGTCACTTCCACCACCGCTGCCGACCAAGCCGCCGCAACGGAAAAAGGCGAAGAAGCGGTGTTCAAGGTACTGGACACCGCCGCCAATGTGATCTACACCTTCACCGAACGGGATTTTCTTGTTTACACGGTGGCGGCGGAAATGCCGGCTTCTTACCCCGAAGAAGCACTCAAAGCCCAAGCGGTTGCCACATATACTTATTACACCTATCAGCGCAACCGTGGACTGGAAGGCCTAAACGGAGCACACTTTTCCGATGTGCCGTCTTCGTTCCCGGAAGCGTATTCCGCCGAGGCGCTGAAAAAACGCTGGGGCGACGACTACAACGCCAATTTGTCGAAAATCACACAAGCCGTGGATGCGGTTACCGGAAAACTGATACGGTACAACGGGTCTCCCATATTCGCCGCCTATCACAGTTGCAACAACGGCAAAACGGAATCGGCCAAAACCGTTTGGGGCACCGACTATCCCTACTTGCAATCCGTTGCCAGCAGCGGAGACTCCCTTTCGCCGGCCGCCGCTTCCACGGTGACCGTTACCGACAAAGACTTTGCTGCCGCCTTTTCCGAGTTGTCCCTCAGCGGCAACGCTTCTCAGTGGATCACCGGCACCCCCGCGGTTTCCGGCGCCGGAACGGTAACTGCTCTCACGATTGGCGGCAAAACTTTCACCGGTCGTGAAGTGCGCACCGCATTGAACCTGCGTTCTGCCTGTTTCACCGTGAAGCACACCGACAAAGGCTTTGTTTTCTCGGTAACCGGCTACGGGCACGGTGTCGGCATGAGCCAATACGGTGCCAAAACCATGGCCGAGCAAGGGTTGTCCTATCAAGAAATTCTAACGCACTATTATACCGGCGTCACTGTTCAATAAGGCCTCCTTTGAAAAATTCGCCCCCTGTTTTTGCAAATTAAGGGATAGCTTTTTGGCACCGTCTATGCTATGATGAACCTGTGATTCAAGCAGAACAGGAGGGATACACTCGTGTTACAAGCCAATTGGATTTGCTCTCCCAAAAGCACGGAAGGGGCTGTCCCCCAATTTCGAAAAGACTTTTCGGTGGAAAAGCCGGTGGCTTCCGCTGTCTTGCGTGCTTCCGCGCGCGGCGTGTACGAAGTTTTTTTCGACGGTGAACGCCTCGGCCAACAGGTCTTGGCCCCCGGCTGGACGGTTTACGAAACGCGTATTTTGGTGCAGGAATATCCAATAGCTTCTCTTTCGCCGGGGCGCCATGTGTTGGAATTGCGCCTGGCCGACGGGTGGTACAAAGGCGTCATCTCCCAAGACGGCGCCATGGGGTGGCACACCTTGCCGGAAGAAGCCAAGCGCCGTTCCTGTGCCGTTATCGCGGAGTTGGCCGTGTGCTTTTCCGACGGTACCCATACCGTTCTCGGCACCGACGAAAGTTGGCTGGTTACCGACAGCGGCTACCGGTTCTGCGACATCTATCACGGCCTGTCCTACAACGCCTCTGCCGTTCTGTCGTTTCAGGAACACGCCGTTATCAGCACCAACAACGACACTTCGGTTCTCACTCCGGCCATCGGCGAACCGATTGTAACCCATGAACGGTTGCAACCAACGGCGGTTATTCACACACCCCATGGTGAAACCGTGCTGGATTTCGGGCAAAACATCACCGGCACCGTTGCCTTGTCATTAACAGCCCACGCCGGTGAAACGGTGTCGTTGTCTTTTGCCGAAATCCTGGATAGCAACGGCAATTTCTACAACGCCAATTACCGCGATGCCCAATGCCGCTACGAATACACCTGCGCCGAAGGCGAACAGCACTTTTTCCCCACCCTGACTTTCTACGGATTTCGCTATGTTCGCGTGGATGCCTTTCCCGGCGCCGTAAATCCTTCTGCATTCACCGCCGTTGTGATTCACAGTCATTTGCGAAGAACCGGCCGTTTGGAAACATCCGATGCGTTGCTGAATCAGCTTTACCGCAATATTGTGTGGGGACAGCGCGACAACTACCTTGACATTCCCACCGACTGCCCTCAGCGCGATGAGCGCCTTGGTTGGACAGGCGATGCCCAAGTGTTTATCGGTGCCGCTTGTTACAATTTCGATGTGCGGGAGTTTTTCCGCAAATGGCTGTTGGATATGCGCGATTCCCAAGAGGCAAACGGTGCGATTCCCGTGGTTATTCCCAATGTGGCGGGACCCATTGCCGCGGCCGCATGGAGCGATGCCGTCACCATCATTCCGTGGCACTTATACCGCTTTTACGGCGATACCGCCATCTTGCAGCAACTGTTCCCCGCTATGACCCGCTGGGTTGACTACATCACTTCTTCCACGCCGTCGTTTCCGCTGTGGACCGACCATTTCCAATACGGCGACTGGCTGGGATTGGATTCTGCCTACGGCGAATACCGCGGAGCCAGCCGCGAAGACTTGATTGCCACCGCCTTTTATGCTCATTCGGCCGAACTGGTTTGCGCCGCCGGGCACCTTCTCGGCGAAGAAGTTTCCCGCTACGAAACCCTCCACGGTCAAATCGTTAACGGATTCAAAGCCGCCTACGACGGGGATTTTCGCACACAAACCGAGCATGTGTTGGCTCTGCATTTTCACTTGACCGATGCGCCCGCTGCCACAGCCGCCTCCCTGGCTGCTCTAATCGAAAAGGACGGTGTGCAGTTGAAAACCGGCTTTGTGGGCACGCCCTATATTCTTCATGTGCTCAGCGAACACGGCTACACCGATCTTGCCTATCGGTTGCTGTTGCGACAGGACTTTCCCTCGTGGCTGTATCCCGTAACGCAAGGCGCCACCACCATGTGGGAACATTGGGACGGTATTCGGCCGGACGGCACCCTGTGGTCGCCCGATATGAATTCCTTTAACCACTACGCCTACGGCGCCGTTGCCGATTGGTTATACGGGGTGTGCGCCGGTATTCAACCGGCCGAAGCCGGCTTTCCCAAAGTGCGTTTTTGCCCTCATCCCACCGACCGGTTGGAGCACTTCTCCGCCTCTCTGGAAACCGATCACGGCACAATTTCTTCTCGCTGGTGGCATGAAAACGGAATCGTTCGGTACGAACTAACAACCCCCTGCCCGGCTGTTGCCGTGATTAACGGCTGCTCACACTTGCTGGAACCGGGATGCCATCGTTTTTAACCGCACAAACGCCCCTCGGCCTGCGTTTTCGGCCAAGGGGCGTTGTTTCATTTGTTCTTCTGTTTCTTTCGCCGCTGTTTGCGAACGATAAATCCCATCACAATCACTGCGTGTGCGGCAATCACGCCTGCCGCATACCAGCCAATCAACCGAAGCACGGCACGGCCGTCACTTTCATTTAACACGCGCTGCGGGAACAGCGACAGCCGAAACGCCGCACGGTACACCGTCCACGCGGGCAGCATCACTGCATAGGCAAATCCGCCCAATGCAAATTTCGGCAACTTGATGCCGGGATACCGCCGCATCAAAAAGAAAAAGCCAACCGCCGACACCAGTGCCCCCAGCACCGGAACCGACACACGCAACCACGGAATGTCGCGATAATACACCGAAGCCAAGAACTCTGCCACCACAATTTGCAGCAGCCCGCATCCGACTCCCTCTATCATAAACCACAGTTGACTTTTCTTCACTGTGTTTCCTCCTGTCGGTTTTCGGCTTTGCGAACACGCAAGGTTAGTTTTTCCACCCAACCTTTTTGAAATTTCAGCGAGATATAGCCCACAACCGAAATCACCAAGGCACCCAGCGAATCCACAATCAGGTCGGTCATGGTGTCGGCCAGTGCCGCACGACCCACCAAATCGGCGCCGCCTTCCAATGCGAATTTTTGCATGTTGGTGTGAAGAAGCCCGTCTGCCAAAAATTCATACACTTCCCACACCACACCAACGGTTACCGCAAAGCAAAAGGTGAACACCGCCACAAACAGGGGACTCAAACTAATCGGCACGCGATCGGTGCGATTCAACAAGTTAATCACCGAAAAGCCCAACGCCCCCAGCATGGCACCGCTGAATGTGTGCAGTATGTTATCCCAATTTGAAAACTGGTAGTAGAAACTCCGCACTTCGCCCAGATAAATGGAGCAATACAGAAACACGGCATACACCACCATCATGCGCGAAGGAATCACCAGCCCGAATTTCTTTTGCAACATGCTGGGCAACAGCATGGCCACCATGCCCAACAAGCATTGCAACAGCATCAACACATAGTCACTTTTCACACGCGGTTCGCCCTCGGTGGGAATGGAAGGTGCCGTCATCAAAAACACGGCAACAGCAATGGCCGAAAGGCCCATGCTGATCATAACCACCAAGAAAATGATTTTTTGCACGCGGTCTCCTTTTTGCTTCATACAGATCCTCCTTGTGAAAAAGGCCGCCCATTAGGACGGCCTTTGCAACGGTTATCGAATCACCGTGCCCATGGTGCCGGGCGCCGCACAAGCCGCGTTGGACTCGTCGGTGTCGATATGCATTGCCAGCGCAAATTTTTCGCTGACACGAACCACCACATCGCCGAAAGTCAATGCCCGGCCGGCGGTTTCCACCTGAACACTAACCACATCTTTGTCTTGCACACCGAACTCGGCGGCATCGGCCGGTGTCATGTGAATGTGCCGCTTGGCGGCAATCACACCTTCGGCCAGCTCCACTTCGCCGCAGGGCCCAACCAGCTTGCAGGCACCGGACCCGGCAATATCGCCCGATTCGCGAATCGGCGCCGTAACGCCGATGGAACGCGCGTCTGTTAACGACAGTTCCACTTGCGACGACGAACGGGTAGGGCCGAGAATGCTCACACCGGCCAATGTCTTTTTGGGACCGACAACATCCACACGCTCGGTGCAGGCATATTGACCGGGTTGCGACAGTTCTTTTTTCACCGTTAGTTCATAGCCTTTTCCAAACAGCACATCCAAATGCTCTTGGCTGAGATGAACATGGCGAGCCGATGTTTCAACCAATACTTGTTTTGACATGAAAACGCACCTCTTTTTATGTTTCTTTCTTTTAAACTTTACCACGCAAACCGCCGTTTGTCAAGAAGTCCGCCGTTTCTCCTTATTTTTCGCTTCGCCGACTTTCAAACGATTCTTTCAATTCCCGCAAATGCTCATGCAACGGCTTGTCGGATCGAAACGGCCCAAAGAAATGATAGCGTTCCCGCTCGGTGCGCGCACGAATGTGCATCTTCAACGCTTCGTATTTCACAATCAAATTGTTTTCTTCGGCATAGCGTTTCAGCTTGGCCACCAACTGGGCCGAGTTCACCATGTCGATAATAAAAACGCCGTAGAACAATCCCACAACAAAAGAAAACGCCAAATTGCAAGACAACCAATCCAAGGCATTCAAAATATAGGGATGTATCAAAAAATAATACAGCGCCCCCAATGCCGCCCAAATCAAGGAAAATTTCGGGCAAATCACACCCTGAATGTTCCCCCATTGGTCGCGGTAATCCCACAGCCGCACCTTTACCACTTTCAAAGACAGCATACCCGCCAGGTATTCGATGGCCGTCATGCACACTGCCATCGCGGCAAACAGCGCCGCTTTTTGCCAAAAGGGATTTTGAATCAGGTTGTATTTTTCCAGCGACGCCACCAAATACAAAATGCACAAGCCGGAACCGTACAGCGGCAAATACGGGCCGGTGCAAAACCCCGGATTGATCCACCGTCTATCGGGATTGGCCGAAGAAACAAACCGCCGAAACAGCAATTCAATCACCCAGCCGATAACCGACCCCACAAAAAACAAAAAAGCCAGCGTTAAAAACAGTCCCACCGTTTTTCCTCCTTTGCTTGCAATGGCCATGCACCGACATTCTAACAGTTTCGTCGGCTGTTGGGAATTTACAAAACAGTATACACTGTTTTCAAACACATTGCAAGACGGCGGTACAGAGATTTTCCGTATTGACTTTTTGGCGGCTGCCTGCTATACTATTCACAAATCACATAGGGTCTGCTGCCACCGGGTAGCGATGCATTAAGCATCCGTTTGCACATCGTTAGGTCTTGGAAGATGTGCCGGCGGGTGCCTTTTATTTTAGGAGGAGTTTATGAAAACACAGCAGCACTATTTTACCAAGCAGGAAAAATGTCTTTGGGGCACTTCGGTGTTCCTGATTGCAGCCTCGTTTTGCCTGTTCGACAGAACCAATTACCTCACTCTTTGCGCCTCAATAATCGGGGTGACCTCTCTCATTTTCAACGCCAAAGGCAACCCGCTGGGCCAGGTTCTCATGATAATATTCAGCTTACTGTATGGGCTGATTTCCTACACCTTTTGCTACTACGGCGAAATGATCACCTATTGGGGAATGACCCTGCCCATGGCGGTTTTTGCTCTTGTTTCGTGGCTTAAAAACCCCTATCGGGGCAACAAATCCGAAGTGAAAGTAAACACCCTGAGCCGCCAGGAACAATGGCTTTTGTGGCCGGCTGCCCTGCTGGTGACCGGTGCTTTCTATTTCGTTTTGGCATATTTTCACACTGCCAACATGGTGCCCAGCACCGTATCGGTTACCACCAGCTTTTTGGCGGTGTATCTCACATTCCGCCGCAGCCCGTATTTTGCCTTGGCCTATGCCGCCAACGATTTGGTTCTTATTTTGCTGTGGTCGTTGGCCGCCACCGAAGACATGCGGTACCTTTCGGTTGTTGTTTGCTTTGCGGCGTTCTTGGTGAACGATCTCTATGGCTTTGTCAGTTGGCAAGCCATGAAAAAACGGCAAACGCAGCCGTGAACAGCATACAAAAGTTTGTTCTTCTTCGCCACAGGTTACAATCAAACACGCGCCGTGTTAAAAAGAAATAAAAGAAAAAGCGCCAAGAAAGCAATCTTTCTCGGCGCTTTTTGGCGCGCTTGCCCGGATTCGAACCGGGGGCGTTCCGCTTAGGAGGCGGACCCTCTATCCTGCT
>CAYMDU010000065.1:0-9978 GCA_964389495.1 uncultured Eubacteriales bacterium | reverse complement strand
TTCGCCCTTCTTGTACGCCACAGCCTTCCACTTGGCGTTGTCATAGGTGAGGCTGCCCTCATTTCCGGCACGCACCAACAGTGAACCGATTTCCGTCACTGTGGCGGTGGCACCGTTGTAGGTGACGGTCATGCCATCAGCGCTGGCCGCAAAGCTGGTCACATTCATGCGGGTCAGGAAACGGATACCGTCATAGCTGCCCTCACCGTTGTCGTGCACCGAAGTGCCGATGGAATTCATGGCATAGCTGTTGGTGGTTGCATCCTGCATGGTCACCGAAATCTGGCCGCTGCCTTCCGGCATAGTGAACGAGAAGTAGGTGCCGTCACCGTCACCGAAAGTGGTGTTGTTCTTGTTCAAAATCGGAATCTTGGTACCATCGGCCATGGTCAACACCAGGCTGCCGGGAACCATAATCTTGTTGTTATACGGATACACCTGAACCGTCACTTCGGTGCCGGCCGCCAAATCGGTCAAATACGCTGCTTTGGCTGCCGTGGCAGTGCGAATATTGATATCACAGTTCGAAGCAAACGCTGTGATTGTGTTGCCCGTGTCAATGCGCTGGAAGGTGGCATTGTCAATATAAAGGTGTCCGTTGCCGTTGGTGGTGCAGTCGAAATAGAACACATTGCCGGGCAACACGGTGGCTGTGCCGGTGGAAATGATAAACTCATTCAACTGCCACTCGGTACTCATCTTAAAGTAGCTGCCGGTAGCAGAGATCACATTGTTGCCCGCCGCATTGGCGCTGCCCCAATACAATTTCATGGAGCCCTTTTCATCAATCCAATCTTGGTCCACGCGGGTGTAGAACGACAGTTTATACAGCGCATGCGACTCCAAGTAGTTGATTTGACCGAACAAATCGCGCGTACCCTTGCTGTTGGGAAGTTGCAACGCGTTGCTACCGTCGATACCGGCCCCTTCCACAACCTGACCGTAGGTATCCCAGCTCATATCCTCCACTTCAAAATCGTTGGTGGGGAAGCGGGTGTCTTTGCTTTCAACCAGCTTCAAGCTGATGTTGTCGATATACAAATTGCCGCCGCTCAGCGCGGAAACATTAAAGATGGTGCCATAGGAAGGATCCATCCGCGGGTTGTCGCCGGTCTTCAAGCGGGCAATCACGCGCTTCCAATTGCCGTCAACATTGGCAGCCCACGACGCGATTTCCACACCTTCAAACGACGATTTGTCCAAACGAATGGTGGCTGAACCGCCTGCGTCGGTGCGTGCCAGCACCGAGAACTCATACACCGAATTGGGTTTCATGTAATAGGTCTGCTGGTCGATGTAATACACCTCTGCCGTGTTCAGCGCCAGCGCAGTGCCGCCCTTATAGCCTTCGTTCTCGGCAAAACTCCATTTCAAGGAATCCGCCGAAAGGTGGATACCGCTGGTGGAAGTGTCCATGCTGCCGTTCACAAAGTGCTCGGTGGGGTATTTCACCGTCACCGTCACCGATTTCGACAGCGTGCCCGCCGTGGCAGTGATCACGGCCGTGCCGCCCTTCTTGGCAGTCACCACACCGTCGGCCACCGTGGCCACATCGGTGTTATCGCTGGTCCACACCACATCGTCTTTCAAATACGAGCCTTCCGGCACCGTCTTTGCGGCCAGTGCCAGGCTGCTCTGACCCAGCGTCATGGTAGTGTCGCCGGTGGCAGTCAGATCCAATGCGGTAGCATATTGCGTTTTCACCAAACGGATGTCGTCAATATAGGCCTCATCGCCGCCACTCATGCGGCCAAAGTCCATAATGTAGTTTCCGTTCGGAGAAGAATCGGTGGTGAAATGCCAGGTGTATTCCTGCCAATCCGTGGAAGCCGTGGTATAGTGCCAGTATTTGCCGTTCGTGGTATAGCTGAAATACGCGGCAAGCTGAGCACCCTTAGCACGGAAAGTCAGGGTGTAATCGGTGTCTGCCTGCACCGGCAATCCCCACAACGAAGCGTGCGCCGCGCTGGTGGCCGCGTTCACTTTCAACACGCTGTTGTTGCTGTCGGCCGGGTCGGTTGCCCCTTCCACATAGCCACTGCTCACATGGTTGTACCATTCCCAACCCAAATAGCCGAAATCGCCTTCGTTGGTGAGCAGGTTGGTCGAATCGGTCACCTTGCGAATGGAGAAATTGTCCACATAAATCGGATTGGTGGTAGAAGACCGCTTAATAAACGCCACGGAATAGGTGCCGATTTTCGGGTCGTCGTTAGTGGTGAGCAACCGGCGGTACATCACCCAGCCGTCGCCGCAATTCACGGTGTACTGCGAGCCCAGCGAGCAGTTGGTTAGGCCCTGCACATAGAACTGCAAGTCATCTTTGACAGCCCCCTTCACCATGTAGTCCACAAAATAGCGGGAATTGGATTCCAGAGCCGCTTTGTCGGCACGCACATATTGGTCTTTGTTCGCCGCAACATCGCCGGAGAACACCAGTGCTTTGCTGCCGCCATAGCCCACGCCGTCTTGCACCGACAAATACGAATTCAGGCCGCCCGTGAACACATTGCCATCGGTGGCGCCTTCAAAATCGCCGGCCGGGAACAGGTTGTCGTCCACTTTCACCGTGCAGGCGGCCGAAAGTGTGCCGGCCGTGGCGGTGATGGTGGCGGTGCCGTTCTTCTTGGCCGTCACCAAACCGGTGGCGTCCACCGTGGCCACAGTTTCGTTGTTCGAAGTCCAAACGATGGTTTCGTGCTCCGAACGCGCCGGCGTAACGGTAGCAGCCAGTTGCTTGGTTTCGCCCGGCTTCAAATCGGCCGTGGTGGCATCCAGTGTCACCGCGGTGGCCTGGGTTTCCGTGAGCACAAAGTTGTCCACATAGGTAACGGCATCGGTTTCGCCGCCGTGGCTGGTGGTTTTATCCAGCGAGAAATACCATTGCTGCCAATCCTTGTGGTGCGAAGCGATATCATCCTTGGGATAGAAAGTCACTTTGTAGTGCTTCCAGCCGTTGTCATCGCCGCCATAGGCATTCCAACCGGCCTGCATATCGCTGTCGGCGGTTACCGCATAGTTGGTAATGTAGGTTTCGATTTTGGCGCCGTACACATCGAATTCCAGTGTGTACGATTTGCCGACTTCCATTCCCTTGTTGTACGCACCGGTTTCGGCATTGTACAGATGATTGAACTTGAAATAGGAAGTAACGGTGTACACGCCGTCTTCGCCGTTGCCAAGCTGCAACACTTGGTTGCTGGCATTGGTCGGGTCGGCAACCACCGAGTTAACGGCCTTGTTCAAGTCGCTCAGAATGCTGGATTTCCAGTCATCCGAATCGAACGAACCGGCGCCGTTCAACAGGTCGGTGGGGGTTGTGCTTTCCGCAGCCGCAGGCAGCACAATGCCGGCAATGCCGCAGGTGACCAGCAACGTGATCGCCAAAAGCAGTGCCAGGGGTTTTTGCCATGTCTTCATGCGAAATACCTCTCTTTCAACTTTCAGCGCAAATAACAAAAGCAGCGGGCGGACTGCTCGCTGCTTGATAGCCGGCAATGGAGAGGCAACCGGAAAGAAGCGCACACCCTCGCAGTTCCCCAATAAAAGGAATTGGAGGGATGCGCGCATCCCTCCAATGGGGTACCCCATTGCGAGAAAGTGCGCTGCAACCCGATGGCCAACATCTGCCATTCGTACTGTTTGGTGCCAAATGACACCTTTTCACTCAGTATTATACTGCCTCATTTGCAAAAATGCAATAGTTTTTTGAAAAAAACCGAATTAAATTTGGCGGGTGTTGTGAAGACGGCAAAGCAAGGCCTTTCGGCGGTTGTCACGGCAAACAACTTCTTTGTGCCTTGCAAACCGAATTGACCGATCCCATTCACACGGAAAGCGCGGGCTTTGCTACTCCTGTTTTCTGAATACTCCGTATTCTTCTCCAAGGCGCCACCATTCACCTGTGATTGAATAATGGAATGTATATTCCTCACTGCTCACAGTCATGCTGTAAATATTAAATGTTCCCGTTCCGCTGTGACTTTGGCCACTTTTGTCGGTATATGTATAATCGACCTTATTTCCGGTTGCGTTGTAATTATAGAATCGAAGAAATTGATACTCGTACCCTGCTCGTTCATAATTGCCGAAAATCAAATCGGGTTTTAACAAATACGCATTTTGAATCTTATAATTTTCAACAAAATAGTCGCGCGTTATCGGTTCCCATCCCTTTTGGGGGTGGAAATAATAATCCACATAAATATCGGCGCCGAATACTTCCTCGAAGGATACTATTTTATAATAGGAGGTTTGCTTATAAGTGTAGGACTCCACCTCACAGGGCATTAAATTATCATCGCTGATATAGTGGATGTTTTCCTTCCCTATTCCGTGTTGGCAATCGTACTTATCCTGCGGATTAGGAATATCAAAACTAAGCTTTTCGGGAAATTCCGACATGCTCACGCACTGTAACGGTCTGGATGTACACTCCTCGCTGATGTATTCGTCTTCGTCCAGCACCCAGTTATCGCCGTTGTATAAATTATAGGTTAATTTCACATACAGGTTCACATCATACCATTCGTTGGAAATATCCACACGGCAATAGATGATGTCGTTTTTCTCTTCCACATTGGTTTGGCGTTTGTCCACCGTGATTTCGTTGAGCATATACTCCCCGCCGGTGTAATACTTGAATATGCCGGTTTTCACATAGGAAAGTTCGGCTATATCCGCTTCGAATTGTTTGGTGGGAACACCCTTTTCTGTATTCAACGAGCCGTTGAATAGAAGAAGCACCGCAACGAAAACCGCCACCATCGCGCCAACGGCAAGCAGTATCCCCGTCTTTTTCGGTCGGGCGGTTTTTGTGCTTGGAAAGCTGCCATAGGCGGTGTTATAGGTACTTTGCAGTTTGTTCGAAACCAACTCATCCTTTCCCTCGGAAGCGCTTTGAGGGCACAGGGCAACCCCGCCTTCGCCGGGTCCTTTCACCGCCGGGAGTTCCGCCTCGGTTGCCGCGGGAACCGCCTTTTCGTCCGCCGTTTCAACCTCCTCGTTTGTCGGCTCGACTCCGCAAAAAGGACACATTCCGAATTCTTTGTTAAAAAATTTGCCGCAGCCGTTGCACTTCACCGCTTCTTTTTCCCGGTTTTCGGCTTCGGCTCCGCATTGCTCACAAACGATCTTGCCGTTTGGCAACTCCGCACCGCAATTTTTGCAAATCATACTCTTCCTCCTAAAAACAAACGAATTTCTATTTATACAAACACTCTCTGTGTATAATTGTTATACTTGATACCACCTCTTCTTCCGAAAGCCAAATATGAATATATCGTTCTCTGCTATTTAAAAGATAATCGGTACTCACTGCTGTTTCTTCTTTGCTAAAATCGTTAGAGCTTCCCAGCACCTTTTCCACATCCGCCTTGGTTGTTCCGATTTTGATATTGCCCGGCAGAATCAAATCAATATCTTTAAACTCGTGCTCGTCGGTGTTCACTTCGAAAACGGTTGCATCCTTTGCATCCACTTGAAGCGAGGAAAAATTATAAACACCGAATTTGGCAGTTACACCGTTTTTCCTCATCGTAATACCTTCGTCCACATAGGTTCCTGCACCGACATCGCTGCTTTCGATTATTTCCCAACCATTCTTACTAAATTCGCTCACGGGTGCGGGAAGTGTATATAAATCCCCCATAATCGATACCGTAAAACTGGCAGGGTCCTCACCTAACAAAGTTGGGGCTTTATAGTTGGATAAATAGGCCGTATCCGAACTGTCATTCACCGAATTCTCCGTTGCAACAAAATTCACCATGTTTATGCCGGTTATTTTTTCTGTTTCTGCATCAAAAGAAAAAGTATACCGTTCATATATCCATTCCGAACCGGTTTTTTCATAAACAGCGTTTATTTCCACGCCATAATTATCCTGCGAAGTGGGTTCGCCCAATTTTTCCTTTACTTCGGCAAAGGTTTTTCCGTTCAGCAAAAAATCCCCCGCTATATAGAACTGCAAATCGCCGGAAAAATCATATTCCATGCGGCCGATCGGACATTCTTTCAGCTGTTTCCGATTCCCCGACATATTAAAAATTTCAACACGCACCTTATTCTCACCGTTTATTAAATATCCGGATTCTTTGCGGTCGGAATCGATCTCCTTGTCATACTCATCAAAATATTCGGGAAAACTCCAACCGGTTTTTGTAAACGCTTCTATTCCCATAGGTAATTTGTAAACGGTATTATTCATTTTGAATGTGAAATCATCCAAATTGTCCGATAAAGCAATTCCGGTATCATATACAACATCATTCTCAGAAGTTGAACTGCTTTTTGTTTTTTCTTCATTGATTTCATCGTCATCGATTACATCGCCGCAAGCGGTTATACAAAAGCAAAAAACAACTGTCAATAAAATGGCTACTACCTTTTTCACAACATCCACTCCTTAAATCTTCCTACACAAAATCTTATTTTTGCTAAATGCTTTTACCGCACCGAGGGCACACACCGAACTCTTCTTGGAATTTCTGCCCGCAGTCGGCACAATATACGGTTTTTTCTTGTTCGGACAATTTCTCTTTCCATTCCGCCATGTCGGATTCGGTATAATAAACCGGCGGTTCAAACCGGGAGTTTTGTATTTGTTTCAACGCTTTTTTCCGTTTGCTCTTGCGAACAAACGGAAGGCCCACCAAAATGAGCAACCACGGAATCATGGCCGGAACCCCTTGGCTTATAAGCATGGCCACACCCGCAATCGCAGAAAAGACCAACCCGACAATCCACAACCTAAAAAACTTCACCGCTTTCCATTCACAAGGAATACCCGACCAAACTTGCTTTTCTCCGCACCGGGAGCAAATCACCGCTTGTGTCACCTTTTCGTAATCACGGCGGATGTTCACAGACTCCGCCATTTCGCTCTCGGCTTTGTTCAGCTCTTCCATGGCCTGAAACGCCGCTTTTACTTTGGCACTTTGCTTGGCGTCTTCCCCGCCCAACTCGTGATAATAGGCGGTTTGCGTATTCGTCATGGTATACACCAGCCCTTCTTCCGCACCGCAGTGTGAGCAGGTGTATTTGATGAACCCGTTTCTCCTGAAAACAGCCGTCATTTCTATGATTCCCGTTCTAATGCGCATAAGATTGTCCCCTCCTGTTACTATTGCAATCTTTTCTGTTCCTGTTGAATTGTTTCCCCCATTCTGTCATGATTCAAACCGGTTTGCCTTTTTCACAATTTTCAATTTTCTCCCACCGAAGGAATATTTGCTTGATATAATCGTCTTTCCCGTCTTCGCTTGCATATAAGACATTCAAAATCGGCAACAGTTCCTGTAATTTTCCAAACGCCTTGGCGCAGCGGCTATACTCTTTTCTTTCGTGATACAGCCAATATATGTCTTGCTGAACAAAGGCAAAATGTTTGATAAACAGCAAATTATCGGGCATGGCCAAAAGGAGATACTCGGCGTATTTTTCGCTGATTTCAACAAATTTTCCAATTAGCTCAAACACTTCGTTCTTGTCCAATTTTTCCTCATTGGCATTTTGGTCAAGTTGAAGCACCTTGTTCATATAGCGGCGGTACAACGAAAACCAAACCGAAAAGGCGTTTTTTTCTATCTTGTTATCGGCAATGCAAATTTCAATGGCCATCTTATAATTTTCAAAAATTTCAATCAATCGTTCCTTGCGTTCCTTGTCATCAAGACAATCCTGTTCTATTTTCCAAATCCGTTCCAGCCCGCACCCGTAATTGCGAAAATAGGCTTCGTGGAATTTGTTTCCCATGCCTTCACACGAGTGCTTGAATCTCTTTTTGCCATACTCGGCTTTCCCGGATTTCATCAATGTAAACAAGGCATCGTAGTAAGCGGAAAACTTCTTTTTGCATAGTAAAAAGAAATTTCTATCTGCCTCATTCCCGGAAACAATGGCTTTCGGCATGGTTTGCAATATTTTGCTGTAAGCTTCGCCAAGAGAATTCAGCATATAGGCTGTAAAAATAACATTGTTATTAATACAGAAACCAAGCCTCGTAACATCCTCCGGCTTTTTCAACTCCTTGAATGTTTTCAGGTAGTACTCGATTGTTTCCAAATAACAATGCACTTGGTCATCACCGTTGTCGCATTCGTATCCCAGATAAAAATTAAATTCTGCAATACGAAGATATAAATACCGGATGAAAAAGGTTTCTTCTTTTTTGGCGTTTTTTGCCACCAACTTCTTCATATATGCAATTTGTTCTTTAACTTGCCGGATAAAGGCAGCGTCCCATTTTCTGCGGGCATAATGCAAGGTGTATGCTCTGTCGAAAATCAGTTCGATTTCATTCATTTGGAAATACTCCAAACTTGAATACTCATCAGCAGGAATTTGCAAACATTCATTGTACAAATACACATTCAGCAAATCACTTTTGTTTTTCAGCAAATTCAAAAAGGATTCTCGGTTCCTGATTCTTCGTTCTTCGGCATACTCATTCACCATATCCGACAGCTTTTCGTATTTTTTGTTTTCCAAGAACTGAATAATGTGCAATCCGGCCCAAACCGAAATGGAAATTCCGATAATGGTGAGGCCGGTGGACACAATTGTTGTTTCCACCTTGTCGGTTATGCTGATTTCACTCGCATCGGCGTTGTCCACACGGTCAACAACCGAACAGGAGGCAGTTACGGAGCGAGAATGATATTCCGGCAGCCAAATCAAAGTGCAAATCAAAATGTTGGGTAGTATCGCAAGCAGTGAGATCAGGCAAATGAAGAAAGTCGTGAAATTTCGCTTTTTCTGTTTCATCAACAGTCCCTCCTTTATTTTAAAACAACCTTTGCCGTATGCCGTTCTGCCATATCTCGATAAATATGCAGGGGATTTATTACATTTGCTGTTAAATTTAAGCAAATTTATATACTGCCCTCTATTTTTCTTGATATCTAATTTGCTGCTTGGATTCAACCTCTCTGGCACTGGATGAGGTATAAACAGTTGTCGAATAAGAACTCCATGAACCCCATTTGTAATAATAGTATATGTAAGCAGGATTCCATTTTTTGGAACGAACACTATATACCGTTTTTGCTGTTTTCTTATACCAAAAAGAATATGAAGAACTTATATCGCATTCCGAACCATAACCATCGTATGTTGTCGCATTACCCGTAGAAGAAGGTCTGCCTGATAGATTTGCATCAATCAAACACTCACAATGATGTGTATAACCAGAAACAGCATAACTATATACTTGTTTGTCTTTATGCCAATGCTGATAATGATACATGGTCTTAGTTCTTACTTCTTGATTACTAGTTTCAACAGCATATGTAGTAGTATATGATGACCAATCACCATATGAATATGATCCACCATTTTCCTCTTTATGAGAATAGGTGTATCCTGATGGAGTGCTTCCAGTTGTATTCGAAGTTGTTGATTTATCTCTATACCTATAAACAGTTCGTGTATCTACTGTTTTAGCACCACTTGGAATAGATGAATCGGCATCAACCCAACCAGACCACTCATTTTCCGTCCAATGAGCATACAAGGTGTGATTGCTCGTATTGGAAACGGTGGTGCTGCTTGTCACTTGGGAACCCCCGCTGCTTTGCGTGTACCAACCGTTAAAAGTATAATACGCTCTGGTGGGGGTGGGCAACGAGCCATAGGTGCCGGTGTGCAGCACGGTGAGAGTGGAAACATCCACCTGCCCGCCAACGGCGTTCAAAGTCACCGTAACCGCCGGCTTGCCGCTGGAAACTGTGACGGTAACGGTATCCCCCACTTTGGCATTGCCGCTTGACGGGCTTTGCCGGATAACCGTTCCTTCGGCAACGGAACTGCTTTTCTCATAAGCAACAATCACCTTTAACCCCTTGTCATTCAGCGTGCTTTTGGCCGCCTCTTCGCTTTTTCCCACCACACTGGGCACGGCCACAGTGGCAACGCCTTGGGACACCGTGAGTTTCACCGCGGTGCCGGGCGCCACCGCCTTTTCGGCCGCCACCGACT
>CAYMDU010000064.1:0-10030 GCA_964389495.1 uncultured Eubacteriales bacterium | reverse complement strand
GCCATGATGATGGCTTTGCGCACGCCGATGGCGCGGGTGGATACACAGGTGGCGATGGCGTTGGGAGCATCGGTCCATCCGTTCACCAAAATAACGCCCAATGTTAGCAAGGTGGAAATCAGCAGCATGGGATTGCTTGCCGCCTGGTGAATAAACTCCAACATATCCATGGTGTATCCTCCGTTTCTTTGGTGGCGTGAAGGAGCATGCTGCTGTGCAGGACCAACTGGTGTTTGAAAGTAGCGTTTCCTGTTTGGCAGCGAACATACATAACAAAAGACATCCAAGTCCTTGTAGGGCTTGGATGTCTTAGTTTGGTGGACCCGAAGGGGATCGAACCCTCGAACCTCACGGATGCGAACCGTGCGCTCTCCCAGCTGAGCTACGGGCCCGTACAAGAACAAGACTTATCTTAACGCAAAACGGGAGAGTTGTCAAGAGATTTTGAAAAATTAGCGGTTGAGAATCTCACGGTAGCGGGCGTAAGCGCGGTCCACGGCATCCTCCCAGCTGAGATACAGGTCGCGCGAAGCGCGTTCCCCCACCAAACGCATGGCGGCGCGGTCGGAACAGGCGTCTAAAATCACCTGTGCGCAATCGTCGGGCGATTCGTCGGCCAAATAGCCGGAGGCTTTGTGAACAGCACCTTCGGCGGCGCAACTGTTGCGTATTAACAACGAGGGGCAGTCGCACGCGGCGGCTTCTTTCACCACAATACCGCAGGTGTCGTAGGTGGACGGGAAAAAGAACAAGTCGGCAGCACTGTAAAACACGCGAAGCTGTTCGCGGTCGCGCACCGGGCCGGTGAATGTAACGCAGTCCGACAGGCCCAGTTCGGCAGCGTAGTCTTGAATGGCGGGCAAGTCGTACCCTTCACCGACAAACAAAGCGCGAAAATCCAGCCCCCGCCGGCGAAGCAGGGCATAGGTATCCAGTATTAGCCGAATGTTTTTGTACCACATCATGCGCCCGACAAACAAGAACACCGGCACATCGCTTGGCAAACGGAGTTTTTCCCGCAAAAGAGCCACGCTGTCGGGTGCGGCTTTGCCACGGCGAAAATCGGTGCCGTTTTCCATCACCCGCCAAGGGCCGTCGTAGCCGATGTCCAGCAAGGTGCGGCCGCAACTTTTGGTAACCACCCAAATTTCGTCGGCGGCTTTCACATTTTCCAGCAAAAACTTCATGGCCACTTTGCGCATGGCGGGGTTGGGAACCCGCTTTTCCAAGTCCAGATCGAAGCGGGTGTGATAGGTGAGCACCACCGGTACACGCGGGCGGTGATTGATGGTTTTTACCAAAACAGACGAAGCAAACGGCGCGTGAACATGCATGAGATCAAAACGGCGGGAGCGCAAATGGTAAATGGTTTCCGGGTCGAACGGAACGCCAACACGATAGCCGATACGGGCGCCGACCGACAGCGAAGGATAGCGCACAACATCAAACGGATAGTGATCTTCCACGCCACGGTAGTGGGGGGTGACCACCGTGACACGGCAATCTTTTTTGCTGAGGTTTTCGGCATAGTTTTTCACGGTTTGCGCTACACCGTCGATAATAGGCGGGAACGAATCGTTGAATAGACCGACAGAAAAGCTGTTCACAGGGCCTCCTCCTTACTGCTAAATATGTCCTTAGTATATCACAGCTTTTTCCGTTTGGCAAGACGGATAGAAAAATTCAAAAAAGGGCTTTTCAGACCGAAAAAAATAAGGTATACTATACTTATCTATAACCGTTGCACGGCAGGAAGGAAGGCAAACTATGGCACAGACAACCTATTCGGTTTCGCTTGAAAAAATCAGGCAAGAGCTATCGTTGGAGGTGGTGTATCTGCCGCAAGACGGCGATCAACGCCAGATTATCAGCGCCGAGGTGAATCGCCCGGGATTGGGTCTTGCCGGGTATTTTGAATATTTTGACAACACGCGCATCCAGGTGATCGGCAAAGGGGAATACGGCTATTTGGAGGGCCTGTCACCCGAACAGAGAGCGGCCAGCGTGCGGGCACTGATTTCGCATGAGCCGCCGCTGATTGTGGTGGCGCGCGAGTTGGAAGTGTTGCCCGAATTGCTGGAAGCCTGCCGCGAGTTTTCGGTGCCGCTTTTCCGTTCGGCTGACACCACCTCCACTTTCATGGCGGCGCTGATTGCCTTTTTGAATGTTCAGTTGGCACCGCGTGTTACGCGCCACGGCGTGTTGGTGGAAGTAGCCGGTGAAGGCGTGTTGCTGGTGGGTGACAGCGGCATTGGTAAAAGCGAAACGGCCATTGAATTGGTGAAACGGGGTCACCGGCTGATTGCGGACGACGCGGTGGAAATTCGCCGTGTGTCCTCCAAATCCTTGGTTGGCTCGGCACCGGAAAACATTCGTCACTACATTGAATTGCGCGGTATCGGCATTGTGAATGTTCGCCGCATTTTCGGTATGGGTGCGGTTAAAATGACCGAAAAGATTGATTTGGCTATTCAAATGGAACCGTGGGATAACAACAAAGTATACGACCGCATGGGCTTGGAAAACGAATACATGAACATTTTGGGCATCACGGTGCCCATGCTGACCATTCCAGTAAAACCGGGGCGCAATTTGGCCATGATTATCGAAGTGGCGGCGATGAACAACCGCCAGAAAAAAATGGGATATAACGCGGCACACGAACTGATGCAAAACTTGGGAATGACCGATGATATTCCCGAAAAAGCGCGGCATCATGAACCGCAGGTATTTTAAGTGAGGTGGACACAATGGAACCGTATTTTCGACCGGTTGCGGATTTGCACACGCACACCTTGGCTTCTCCTCATGCGTATAGCACGCTCACCGAAAACGCCACAGCGGCCGCAGCGCGCGGCATGGTGGCAATTGCCTGCACGGATCACGGACCGAAAATCGGAGACGGCCAGCATTTGTGGCATTTTTCCAATTTGAAAATTTTGCCGGATCGCATTGCGGGATTGCGGCATTTGCGAGGCGTGGAAGCCAATGTTTGCGATTTTAAAGGGACCTTGGATATGCCGGTGTGGGCTGTACAGGCAATGGAAATTGTGATTGCGTCGATGCACGACGGCTTGATGCCGCACGGCACGCCGGAACAAATCACGGAAGCCTGGCTGGCGGTGGCGGAAAATCCGGATGTGGATATTATCGGTCACTGCGGCACGCCGGTGTTTCCGTTTGATTACGAAGCGGTGTTGCCTGCCTTTGCCAAGCATGGCAAGGTGGTGGAAATTAACGAAGGCACCTTTCGGGTGCGGCAGAGTTCGTTGGAAAACTGCACGCGCATTGCGGAACTGTGCAAACAGTACGGCGTGCGGGTTGTGGTGAATTCCGATGCGCACTATCACGAACAGGTAGGCAAGCTGGAACACGCAATCGGTCTTTTGGAATCGGTGGAATTCCCCCTGGAACTGATTGTTAACAGCAGCCAAGAACGATTGGAAGAATTTTTGAAAGAAAAGCAACTGAGCTTGTGATAAGGAGGACACGAACATGGTAACACTCGGTGTGGATCTCGGCGGCACCAACATGGTGGTTGGCGCGGTGGATGAAAACTACAAAATTTTGTCAAAGGTGCATTGCAAAACCAATGCCGATCGGTCGGCGGATGACATCATGAACGACATCGCTCGTCTGTGCCGCGAGGCGGCCAAAAAGGCGGGGGTGCCGATGAAAGCGGTGGACAGCATCGGCATCGGGTGCCCGGGCACTTGCAACACCAAAACCGGCATGGTGGAATATGCCAACAATCTGCATTTTAAAAATGTGCCGATGGTGGCGCGAATGAATGAATTAACCGAGCGCCCCGTATATATTGGTAACGATGCCAATGCGGCGGCACTGGGCGAAGCTCTTGCCGGTGCGGCCAAAGGGGCCGACAGCTGTGTGTGCATCACCTTGGGCACCGGTGTGGGCGGTGGCGTGGTTATCGACGGCAAAATATACGAAGGATGCAACTACGCGGGCGCCGAATTGGGGCACACGGTGATTATGATGAACGGTGAGCCGTGCACCTGCGGCCGTTCCGGCTGTTGGGAAGTGTATGCTTCGGCCACGGCGTTGGTGCGGCAAACCAAGCATGCCATGGAATTCCATCCCCGCAGCAAGATGTGGGAATTGGTAGGCGGCGACAGCAACAAAGTGAACGGGTTGACAGCATTTGACGGCATGCGTGCCGGAGATACGGTGGCCGCTGCCGTGGTGGACCAATACATTGAATATTTGGCATGTGGCGTGATCAATGTAATCAACATATTTCAGCCGGATATTGTGTGCATCGGCGGCGGTATCAGCCACGAAGGAGAAACCTTGCTGGTGCCGTTGCGCGAAAAGGTGGCCTTGGAGCGTTACAGCAAATTCTGCGAAAGGCAAACCGAAATCGTGGCGGCTGTATTGGGAAACGATGCGGGCGTTATCGGTGCTGCTTGTTTGGGCAGATGAGAGGAGAGCGTATGGAGCGGGCACATCTGTTGCGTCAATGTGAAGAAAGCGGATGCGGCGTGCGAGAGCACGAGATGCTGGCCGCTCACACCACCTTTCGTATTGGCGGCGCTGCCGATGCGTGGATAACGGCAACAACGGCAGCACAAGCGGCACATGTGCTGCAACTGTGTCACTGCACGGGAACGCCGCTGTTGGTGGTGGGCAACGGCTCCAATCTGCTGGTTCGTGACGAGGGGGTTGCCGGCGTGGTGCTGCATCCTCTTGCCGATGGGACTTCTGTGGCGGTGAACGGCACCGTTATTACTGCACCGGCGGGAGTGTCGCTGGGGCGTTTGTGCGCGGTGGCGTGTGAAGCCGGCTTGGCCGGATTGGAATTTGCCTATGGGATTCCCGGCACAGTCGGCGGAGGAACTTATATGAACGCCGGTGCCTACGGTGGGCAATTGTCGGATGTGATTGTGTCGGTAACGGCGCTGACACCGCAAGGAAAAGCGGTGGAATTGGGGGCATCGGAATTGGCCATGGGATACCGCCACAGCGTATTTATGGAAGAAAATCTCACCGTGTGGTCGGTTGCTATGAAGTTGCAGGCGGGGGAGCCGTCTGCCATACGGGCCAACATGGAGGAATACATGGCTCGTCGGCGCGAAAAGCAACCGTTGGAATACCCCAGCGCCGGCAGCTTTTTCAAACGGCCGGCGGGGCACTTTGCCGGAGCATTGATTGAACAGTGCGGATTGAAAGGCCTATCGGTGGGCGATGCGCAGGTGAGCGAAAAACACGCCGGGTTTTTAATCAATCGGGGGCAGGCCACCTGCGCCGAAGTATTGGCACTGTGCCGGCAGGTACAAGATTGTGTGAAAGAACGTTTTGGCGTGCAACTGGAACGGGAAGTGCAGTTGGTCTAGGGGGAAGCGAAATGTCGTTTTCATCGGATATAAAAAACGAATTGGCGGCATTGCACGGAGCAAGCAACTGCTGTGAGGCCGCACAGCTTTACGGCATGGCGGAATTCGGGCGTGCTTTTTCGGCGAACGGGGTGTTGCTTCAAACGGAAAACGAAGCGATAGCTACCCGGTATGCCGCTCTGCTGCAAACCGTGTGCGGTGTGCATGCCCGGCACACCGCACCTGTTGCGGACAAGCCCGGTATGCACACGGTTTCCGTGCCGGCGCCGGATTGCCGCCGTGTGCTGTCGCGTTTTGGGCACGACGGGCACGAAGTGACCTTGCGTCTGAACCGTGCGGTGCTGGATTGCGAAGGGTGCCCGGCTTCGTTTTTGCGGGGTGTGTTTTTGGCGTGCGGAGCGGTAACCAATCCTCAGGTGGATTACCACTTGGAGTTCAGCATGCCCTATTTAAATCTCAGCCGTGATTTGAGTGCACTGTTGGGAGAATGTGGGTTGCATGCGCGCACGGTGCGCCGCAAGGGAAATTATGTGGTGTACTTTAAGGAAAGTGAGCAAATCGAAGACTGCCTGACGCTGATGGGGGCGATGAATGCGTCCTTGGAGCTGATGAGCGTGAAAATGATTAAGAATATCCGCAACAATGTGAACCGTGCGGCCAACTGCGAAAACGCCAATTTGGATAAAACGGTGGCGGCGGCACTGGTTCAGATGGAAGCGGTGAAAAAACTGGAACGCACTTTGGGGCTGGATGCTTTGCCGGAGGAACTGCGTGAATTGTGTCGGCTGCGCATGGAAAATCCCGAACTGTCGTTGCGGGAATTGGGGCAGCAGCTCAATCCGCCCATCAGCCGGTCCGGTGTGAATCACCGGCTGCAACGGATTATAGAGATGGCAAACGGAATATAAGGAGATAGGTGCATCATGGCCTTTGTTCATTTGCATGTACACAGCGAGTATAGCCTGTTAGACGGCGCCTGCCGTTTAAACGGGCTGATTTCGCGTGTGAAAGAACTGGGGCAAACAGCCGTGGCGGTAACCGATCACGGCGTTATGTACGGGTTGGTGGAATTTTACAAAGCGGCGAAAAAAGCGGGGATTAAACCGATTCTCGGATGCGAAGCCTATGTGGCACCGCGCACGCGGCACGACCGCCAACACGGCATCGATAACGCCAATCACCATTTGGTGTTGCTGTGTGAAAACGAAACCGGGTATGCCAATTTGGTGCGGTTGATTTCGGCATCGTGGACCGAAGGATTTTACGGCAAGCCGCGGGTAGACCGGGAATTGCTGGAAACCTACCACGAAGGGTTGATTGCGCTGTCGGCCTGCCTTGCCGGCGAAATACCGACCGCTCTGCGTGAAAACCGATACGAAGAAGCGCGGCGTATCGCACTTGATTATCAGGCGCTGTTCGGCCGCGAAAATTTTTATTTGGAATTGCAAGACCACGGATTGCCGGAACAGGTATCGGTGAATCAACAGATTTTGCGCCTTTCGCGTGAAACGGGGATACCGTTGGTGTGCACCAACGATGCGCACTATCTCACGCGTGACGATGCACAGATGCAAAAAGTGCTGATTTGTATTCAAACCAACACCACGGTGGACGAGCCGAATCCGTTGGCGTTTGACACCGAAGAATTCTATATTAAATCCGAAGAAGAAATGCGGGCACTGTTTCCCGCACTGTCCGAGGCGTTTGACAACACCGTGCGCATTGCCGACCGTTGCCATGTGGAGTTGGAATTCGGCAAAACCAAGTTGCCGAAATTTGAAGCTCCCGGCGGCGACAGCGTTGCCTATTTTCGCGCACAGTGCCGTGCGGGATTGCACCGGAAATACGGGGATACGCCCGACAAAGCAATTGTGCAGCGGTTGGAATATGAGATGGACACCGTGGAGCGGATGGGCTATGTGGACTATTATCTCATTGTCAACGATTTTGTGCAGTATGCGCGCAGCCACGACATACCGGTGGGACCGGGGCGTGGATCCGGTGCGGGCAGTTTGTGCGCGTATTGTATCGGAATCACCGGCATCGACCCCATTCGCTATCAACTGCTGTTTGAACGGTTTTTAAATCCGGAGCGTGTGAGCATGCCGGATTTTGATATTGATTTTTGCAACGAAAAACGGCAACAGGTTATTGACTATGTTATTCGAAAATACGGAGCAGACCATGTGGCGCAGATTGTCACTTTCGGTACGCTGGCAGCGCGGGCTGCCATTCGCGATGTGGCCCGCGCCATGGGGTTGCCGTATGCGGTGGGCGACACCGTGGCCAAATGTGTGCCGTGGGAACTGAATATGACGCTGGACAAAGCGCTGGGACAGTCCAAAGCATTGAGTGATTTGTACAGTACCGATGAACAGGTGCATCGGTTGGTGGACATGGCGCGCAAAGTGGAAGGCATGCCTCGCCACGCCTCAACGCATGCAGCCGGCGTGGTGATTACCGCCAAACCGGTGTCGGAATATGTGCCGCTTTGCCTGAACGGCGAAGCGGTGGCTACCCAATACACCATGACGGCCCTGGAAGAACTGGGCCTGCTCAAAATGGATTTTTTGGGGCTGCGAAACCTAACGATTATCGACGATGCCCAGCGCATGATTCGTGCGGCGGGGCAGGTATCGTTTGACATACACGAAATCCCTTTGGACGATTCCGCGGTGTATAAAATGCTGTCACAGGGAAACAGTGACGGGGTGTTTCAGTTTGAGTCGGCGGGCATGAAACGGGTGCTGACACAGTTAAAGCCCGACCATTTTGAAGACTTGATTGCCGTGATTTCACTGTTCCGTCCGGGGCCGATGGAATCGATACCCCGCTACATTGAAAATCGCCATCACCCGGAACGGGTGTCCTACCGCCATCCGTTACTGGAACCGATTTTAAAGGTGACCTACGGTTGCATTGTGTATCAAGAGCAGGTTATGCAGATTTTTCGCGATTTGGGCGGGTATTCGCTGGGACGTGCCGATCTGGTGCGTCGCGCTATGTCCAAAAAGAAGCACGATGTGATGCAAAAGGAACGCGAAATTTTCCTGCACGGATTAACGGCAGAAGACGGCACGGTGCTGGTGGACGGTTGCGTGCGTCGCGGCGTGCCGCAAGCGGTTGGCGAAGCCGTTTTTGAAGAAATGGCGGGATTTGCCTCGTATGCGTTCAACAAATCTCACGCGGCGGCCTATGCGATGGTGGCCTATCAAACGGCCTACCTCAAAGCACGGTATCCGCGGGAATACATGGCGGCCTTGCTCACCGGTGCGCTGGACAGCGGCAAGGTGGCGGGCTATATCGGTGAATGCGATCGGTTGCACATTCGGGTGTTGCCGCCTTCGGTTAACGAAAGCGATGCGGCGTTCACCGTGGTGGGCGACCATATCCGTTTTGGATTGCTGGCGGTGAAAAACCTGGGTACTTCCCTGATACGGGAATTGGTGCGTGACCGCGAAGAAGAGGGCGAATTCACCAGCTTTTATTCGTTTTGCCGCCGCATGGTGCGGCATCGGGAATTCAACCGAAGAGCGTTGGACAGCCTGATTCGCTGCGGTGCCTTGGACGGGCTGAAAGCCAACCGCCGTCAGATGCTGGAAGCATCGACGTACATTCTCGACCGTCTGGAAGAAACCAATCGCCGCAATTTGGAAGGGCAACTTGGCTTTTTTGATCAAGGCGAATTGGCAGACGACCACGAACCGGAACTGCCGGCGGTGGAAGAGCTGCCTTACGAAGAATTGCTGGCAATGGAAAAGGAAGTGTCGGGACTGTATCTCACCGGCCATTTGCTAAAACCGTATGAAGCGTTGTACCGCCGCTGGCACACCGACCGTATCGACAGCATTCTCGAAGCGGCCGCGGAAGAGAGCTCTCCCGACAACCGTTATCAAGACGGCCAAACGGTGACACTGTTGGGAATGGTGGGCGGTGTTCAACTGAAATCCACGCGGGCACAAGCACAGATGGCCTATGCCACATTGGAAGATTTGTACGGTTCGTTGGAATTGGTGATCTTTTCGCGTGTGTTGGAACAGTACCGTTCGCTGCTGTATGCCGGTGCGGTGATGCTGGTGAAGGGACGGCTGAGTATTCGCGAAGAGGGCGAAGTGCGCGTGCTGGTATCGTCGGTTGAGGCGGTGCCTTCGCCGGACGCGGCACAATCCGATCCTCCTGCGCCGAAGCCCAAAGAAACGGCGCCGGCACGGCCGGCAGTGAGCCATCCCGGATTGTATTTGCGGGTGCCGTCGCTGACCAGCACGGAATGGAAGCGGGCACAGCGCCTGTTGCGCGTGCTGGAAGGGGACACACCGGTGTATGTGCGAGTGGCAGACAGCGGCAAATTGATGCGTGTGCCGCGGGAACTGTGGATAGCGCCGCACCCGGTGGTGATAAGCGAATTGCAACGGGCGTTGGGTGCCGAAAATGTTGCAGATTTGTACTGAAAATTTGCACAAATATTGATTTCAAGATGCTTTTGCTTGCTATTTGCACAGCGGATGTATATAATACTAAGAGTTGGTCGATTTCAGACGAACAAAGGAGAACGATAATTATGGCTATCAAAAAAATTGCAGTACTTACCAGCGGCGGCGACGCACCGGGCATGAACGCCGCTGTGCGTGCGGTTGTTCGCACGGCGTTGGGCAAGGGCGTTGAGGTATATGGCGTTT
>CAYMDU010000063.1:0-10198 GCA_964389495.1 uncultured Eubacteriales bacterium | reverse complement strand
GGGCAAAGATATTGGTGGTTGGGACACCATCATCAAGCGTGCTGAATATGACCAGTTGTTCTATAATCAGCAGGCCACAATGGAAGCACCGACCATTTTTGAAGTGCCGCCTGTCGAGGATATCCCCGTTCCGGCGAAAAAGCCTGTTTCTGCAACAACGACTCGTCCGACACCCGTTTCGGTCCCTGCAAAGCCGAAGCCGACCACTCCGCTGGTTACTTCTCAGTACGGTGTAAAGCCGGCTGCACCTGCAACTCAGGCAGAAAAACCTGCCGAATTTGTAGTACCCGATGTCAAGGACGGTTCTGCGGTTGTCCACAAGTCTTTCGGTGAAGGCACAGTTACCAAACTGGACAAAGCCCAAAAGCACATCCGTGTTACCTTTGCCATTGGCGAAAAGACCTTTATTTTCCCAGATGCGTTCAAAAACGGATTCCTGAAAATGAAGGGAGAGTAAGCTATGCCAGAGATATTCAGCAATACAACACTGACGGTCAATCAGCTTATAGAAAAAATTGACACAGGTGAACTCGGATTGCCCGAATTACAACGTCCTTTCATATGGAAGGATTCAAAAGTGCGTGACTTATTCGATTCAATGATGAGAGGATACCCTATTGGCTATCTTATGCTGTGGGAATGCCCGTCTCTTGACAAGAAGAAAACGATTGGCATTGACACCCATAACTACGATACGCCCAAGGAGGTCATCATCGATGGTCAACAGCGTCTGACTTCACTCTATGCCGTTATTAAAGGGAAAAAAGTCATCAACGCCAAATTCGATGAAAAGAGTATTATCATTTCCTATTGTCCGTTGCAAAATAAGTTTGAAGTTGGTTGTCAAGCGACAAAGAACGACCCGGAATGGATTTACAACATTAGTGACCTATACACTTCCACAAACACATTTAAGTATATCGGCGATTTTATCAAGCGACTAAGTGACTATAGATCCACAAAAGGTTTAGAACTTTCGGATGAGGAACAGGGAGTGATTGCGGACTGCATTAACGGTGCTTACAATCTGAAAAGTCACACGCTTCCGGTATTTGATATTAAGTCTACCGCCGAGGAAGAGGATGTATCTGAAATTTTTGTCCGTGTAAATTCCGGTGGTGTCTCGCTGAAGCAGAATGACTTCATACTCACGCTGTTATCGCTGTATTGGGATGATGGTCGTCGTGAGATTGAGGCGTTTAGCAAAGATTCGACAACCCCGACAAAGGGAAAAACCACCTCTTACAATCAGTTGAGCACAGTATCGGCACAGGACATTATTCGTGTTGTTATGGCCTATGCATTTGACAGAGCACGCTTAAAATATGGCTACAAACTGCTTAGAGGCGCCGATTTCGATAAAAAAGGTGCTGTGGATGATCATCTTCGCATTCAACGTTTCGATACGCTCAAGGAGAAACTGCCCGATGTTCTCGATGTACACAGTTGGCATGAGTTTATAAAAGCGATCATGAACGCAGGCTATTTGTCCGGAGATTTGATTTTATCCGGCAATGCAATATTCTACACATATGCCTTGTATTTGATCGCAAAGCATCGTTTCAACGCATCGTATAACGAAAATATGTACCTTACCTCACTGTGGTTCTTCTACGCATCGCTCATCTCATTGTATACCGGTTCGTTTGAGTCTACGGTAGAAAGTCATCTAAACTCTATCAAAGACCTTAAAACATTGGATCAGTATAAGGAATTCATTCTGTCCAGAGTTGATGAACGGTTGACGAATGATTACTTTGATATTACCTTAGTTGGTTCGGACGGCTTGGCTGTTTCAGGACGAGGCAATAATGCGTGGAATGCCTATGTGGCATCGCTAAACATTATGAATGCTAAAATTCTATTCTCCAAAAGCAATCTGCTTGTATCAAAGTTGTTTGAGCCGGGTACAGATGGCGATCGTAAATCGCTGGAAAAGCACCATCTCTTTCCAAAGGCGTACCTGAAATCACAAGGTTACTCCGACGCAAAGATTAACCAAATGGCAAACTATGCGTTCATCGATTGGAAAGATAACATGGACATCTTAGACGACGCTCCTTCTGTATATTACCCAATTGTGTGTGCCGGATTGTCTGATGAGCAAATACGCAAGATGGAGGATGAGAACGCTCTGCCTCATGGATGGGAAACTATGCTCTATGAAGAATTCCTGATTGAGCGTAGAAAATTGATGGCGGCAAAAATCAAAGCAGCCTTTGAGATCTTGAAAAAGGCTGCAACTTGAGCGCGAACACATTTATATTTTGCCTATTCCACTTCCATTTTTATAGGAATAGCATATACCTATTCCTCCGTTACATACGGTTGCAGTTGCGAAAGCAGGCACAAGTCGAGAGTGACTGTCATTTTCAGCCCTTCGGCGCAGTATTCCTCCGAATCCACGGCGCCTTCGCGGCGGCACAGACCGGCCAACGCGCCTTTATCAAACGGAAACAGCAGCGTAACGCGGCGCCGGTTTGGAGGGAGCGCTTCGGCAATGCGGTGCAGCAATCGGTCGATGCCGGCACCGGTGGCGGCGCTGATGCACAATGGCTCACTGCCGTCCGGTTCCAAAGCGGGGAGCGCCGCGGGACGGTCGCATTTGTTAAACACGGTGAGAACCGGCCGATCGCCGCGGCCGAGTTGAGCCAGCAACGAACGGGTTACTGCCAAATGCTCGGCGGCTTCTGCACTGGAAATATCGCACAAATTCAAAATCACATCGGCTTCGGCAGCTTCTTCCAAAGTGGAGTGAAAGGCTTCCACCAAATGGTGCGGCAAGCGGCGAACCAGCCCCACGGTATCGATTAGCAAAACTGTGCGTCCGTCCGGCAATTTCAAGGCGCGCGAGGTGGTGTCCAGCGTGGCAAACAACTTGTCTTCGGCAAGCACACCGGCCGCTGTCAGACGATTCATCAAAGTGGATTTGCCGGCGTTGGTATATCCGACAATCGCCACCGTTTGCACACGGTCTTTTTGCCGCCGCTGCCGCCGCTGCAAGCGTTGCTGTTCCACCGCTTGCAGTTGCTCTTTCAGCGCGTGAATACGGCGGCGAATGTGCCGGCGGTCGCTTTCCAGTTTGGTTTCGCCCGGCCCGCGTGTGCCGATGCCGCCGCCAAGACGCGACAACGCCGCGCCTTGCCCCGCCAAGCGCGGCAGCAAATATTGCAGTTGTGCCAGTTCCACCTGCAACCGCCCTTCGGCAGAGTGAGCGCGCGCGGCAAAAATATCCAATATCAGCATGGTGCGGTCTACCACGCGACAGGGAAGACGGTTTTCCAAATTGCGTTGTTGCGTGGCGGTTAATTCGCGATCGAAAATAACCAAATCGGCTTCGTTGGCCTCGGCCAGTAGTGCCAGTTCTTCCAAACGGCCGCCGCCAAGACAGGTGGCTTTGTCCGGTGCTTCGCGTTTTTGCACCAGCCTGCCGAGAACCACGGCACCGGCGGTGGCTGCCAATTCTTCCAATTCATCCAGCGATACTTCCACATCGAAATCACCCGTATCCACCGAAACCAAAAACGCCTGTTCCGGTTGGTCGGCTGTGGGTGCCTGTTCGTTTTTCCAATCCATGAAATCACCTTCTTTGGCGTTAGTATACCAAATTTTCCGGGGCTTTGTCCATATGCCGACAAAAAAAGAAAAAATTTTTTGCGGAATTGCAAACTTTTTGTTTCAAACTGTCGCAAAGTATGGTACAATGGTGCTGAACCAATAATTCGGAGAGGAATGGAGAACAGTATGGCACAAGAAGTAAGCAGCGAAAAAATCTTTACCATGCCCAATCAAGTAGCACCGTTGAGCATCATTGCCCAACCCGGAACCGAGGAACTGGCCGCCAAAATCAATTATTACCTAACCGATTGGGCGGCTAAAAGCGGTGTGCCGAAAGACACCTTTTTGGTGGAAGCGGAATGTCCGCGCTTTTCGTCGGGCGACGGCAAAGGCCTCATCAAAGAAAGTGTCCGTGGCGACGATGTGTTCATTTTGGTGGATGTTGGTAACTACAATGTGAAATACAACATTTTCGGCCGCCAAAACAGCATGTCACCGGACGACCATTTCCAAGACCTCAAACGGATTATTCAAGCCGTGGGCGGCAAAGCCCACCGTATCAATGTGATCATGCCCATTTTGTTCGGCGGTCGTCAGCACCGCCGCAACTATCGCGAATCGCTGGATTGCGCGGTGGCATTGCAAGAGCTGGAACGCATGGGTGTTTCCAACATCATCACCTTTGACGCACACGATGCGCGCGTGCAAAACGCCGTGCCGCTCATGGGGTTTGACAACATCATTCCCACCTATCAAACCCTAAAAGCCATGTTCCGCCGTTTTCCCGATCTTCATGCCGACACCGATCATCTGATGATTGTCAGCCCGGACGAAGGCGCCATGCATCGCAATATGTTCTATGCGTCAACACTGGGTGTGGATTTGGGCATGTTCTACAAGCGCCGTGATTATGCCCATGTGGTGAACGGCCGCAACCCGATTGTGGCGCACGAATATTTGGGCAATTCGGTGGAAGGCAAAGATGTGTTTATTGCCGACGATATTATTTCCTCCGGCGAATCCATGCTGGACATTGCCTACGAACTGAAAAAGCGCAAAGCCAATCGCATTTTTTGCTATGCGACCTATGCGATTTTCACCAACGGCTTGGAAAAGTTCGACAAAGCCTATCAAGACGGCTACATTTCCGGCGTGCTGGGCACCAACCTAACCTATCGATCCGATGAATTGCGCCAACGCGAGTGGTTCTGCGAAGTGGATGTGTCCAAATACATTGCCTATTTCATTGCGTCTCTCAACCACGATGTGTCCGTAACGCGCCTGATCGACCCGCACGATAAAATCAAAAAACTGTTGGCCAGCCGCAACTGAACAAGCAGCCAATGCCACTCTTCCCGCCGTGCCGTTTGGCACGGCGGGCTTTTCTTTTCCATAGCGGTCATACTTCACAAAAAAGAGCCCCCTGCGCAAAAAAAGTTGACTATTTTGTGCCGATGTGCTATACTGCAAGTAACCAAGATACTGCTTTTGATAAAGAAGGTGTCTTTTGTGAAACAAGTTCGTCTGGTGCCTCGGCAAATGGTGGCGTTGCTGACGGCAGCGGCCCTGTTGTTTTGTCAAGTGCCGGCGGTTTCAGCGGTTGCTTCCTCCGAATCCGATAGCAACAGCACAACAGTCACCGAAGCGGTGCCCGAAGAAACGGTTTCGGCCACCGTGGTGTCGGAATGTGTGGATCTGCGCGAAGAAACGGTGAAACACTTTCGCATGAGCGACGGGACGATGCGCGCCGTGCAATACGATGTGCCGGTTCATTTTTGGGAGAACGGCACCTGGAAAGAATACGATAACACGCTGGTGCGCGGGAAGGGGCGTTCGTCGGCGAACACCTGGACAACCGCGTGCTCGGACTATACCGCGTCGTTGCCCGTCACCTGGGGCACCGCCGATGTCACCTTGGAACAGCAGGGCCACACCGTGGGGTGGCACTATGCCAACAGCCGTGAAGTAACCGGCAGTGTGGCGGCAGCAGAAAGCAGTGGCGACCCCACCGTGCTCACACAGTTGGCTTCGAAAATCACCTATGCCGAGGTGTTGGCCGATACCGATTTGGAATACCTGGTTACATCGGCCGGGATCAAAGAAAATTTCGTGTTAAAAAACGCCGCGGCTTCCGGCACGTTCGTGGCCGAATATGCCGTGGGGGAATTAACGGCCGTATCCGTGGATCCGCGCACGGTGGAATTGCGCAACGCCGCCGGCAAAGCGGTGTATACCATCGCGGCTCCGTGCATGACCGATGCGGCCGGCGCCGTGAGCACGGTACTCAGCTACACGGTACTAAGCAACGAAAACGGTTGCCTGCGCGTGCAACTCACAGCCGACAGCGAGTGGTTGCACAGCGCACAGCGTGTATTTCCGGTGGTTGTGGACCCTGAAGTGGCCCTGTCGGACACCGCCGCGGTGGAAGCCACCTACATTGACGAATCCACGCCCACCACCAACCACAGCGGCGACGCCATGATGCTGGTGGGCGACGATTTGGACCGCCATATTTCCCGCGGTTTGCTGCGCGTGAAAATCTTGCCGACCTTGGGCGATTGCGACACGGTGGTGTCGGCCACCCTGGCGGCGTATGTGATGGTGAGCAGCGGGGAACAGTATCTCACCGCGCACGCGGTAACCGACGATTGGAATGTGGATACCGTTGTTTGGAACAACCGGCCGGCCTGCGGCGTGGCCGTAGACGCGCAAGACACTTCGCATGTGCCGGTGTACGAAGAATTCGACGGGCACCGGTATCAGTGGGACATCACGCGCCTTGCGCGCGCATGGTATGCCGGCAGCAACACCGGCGTGATGCTGTGCAGCAGCACCGAAGGCGGCCCCTATGCGGCACAGGCCACGGTGTGCACCGCACGGTACACCGGGCGCGAAGCCGTTGCGCCGGTGTTCACCGTGGATTATCGCAGCGGCACCGGCCTGGAAGACTATTGGAGCTATGTGGGAGCGGAAGCCGGCCGGGACGGCACGGCGGCGGTGAATGTGTTTAACGGCAACGCCGTGGTCACGCAACCGGTCACGTTGTCGGCCGGCGGCAATCGGCTGCCGATTTCGTTCACACTGGTGTACAACAGCAACCATGCCGGCACGGCAACGGCACACTCCACGGTGGGAACGGGGTGGCAAACCAATTTCCACATGGCCCTGCACCCCTATGATGCCAACGGCGACGGCGCAACCGACTACTATCGCCTGACCGACGGCGACGGCACCGTTCATTCGTTCCCGGTGACGGCCGATGAAACCGAATATATCGACGAAGACGGCCTGGGCTACGCCCTCACGGTGCAAACAACCGGCTGCACCGTTACCGATCGCAACAACAATCGCCTGGTGTTTGATGTCCGGGGCTATCTCACCGAGGTGGCCGACAGCAGCAACAACCGCGTGGCGGTAAGCTACACGGTGGCGGGCGGGAAACGCCGTCTTTCCACGGTGACCGACGGCGGCGGGCGCGTGTATACCGTGCAATATGCCGGAACTTCCGATGAGCAGGTGCAAAGTCTGCGTGACCCGGCCGGCCGCGTAACCGTTTTTGGCTACACCGGCTATACGCTGACAAGCCTCACATTTCCCGATGGCAAGCAAGTAACATTCACCTACACCGACGGGCGCCTGAGCAGCCTGGTCGGAAACGACGGCGGCACCACCGAATTCACCTACGATGCCGGTGATATGCACCGTGTCATTGGCCTAACCCGCCGTTTCGGCACGGCCGTGGACTCGAAAGCCACACTGGCATATGGTTTGAACGAAACCGTTGTGACCGACGAACGCGGGCGGGCGGTGCGGTATCAGCTGGATAACTACGGGCAGACCACCGGCGTGATTTCTCATGAAAACGGGAGCGGTGTGTTCAGCAACTATGCCGATCGCAACGCCAATGCGCTCATGGCCAACAAAGTGTCACAGCAATCCGTGTTGCAACAAGCGGTGATCAACCTGTTGCCGAACCGCGGATTCGATACCGGTGCCGACGGATTCTACACGCTGCACAGCGGCACATCGCAGGCCGCCTTTGCATGGGACAGCACGCGCGGCCGCACGGCCGACGGGTCGCTGAAAGTCACACGCAGCGGCACGCCGTCGGCAAGCGGCGACTATGCCTTTTATGCCTGCTATTTCGATGTACCGAAAACGGGGTGGTACACCCTGTCGGGCTATGCCAACACCGGCGGAACCACCATTGAAAGTCACGGTGCCGAATTGCGGCTGGAACGGTGGAGCAACGGCCACGGAACCGCGTTGGGCGGCAACGGCTACACGGTGAATCACACTGAAGAAGACGAATGGGCCTATGGGTCGGTATCGCTGTTTTTTAACGCGGGCGAAACCGTGAAATGCCTGGTGGGAATTGAAGACGCCGTGGGCGTGGGCACCGCCTGGTTTGACGATTTGCAACTGGAATACGGCGAAGTGGCCAATCCGCACACCCTGTTGGTGAACGGCGATTTCACCCGCGGCATCGCCGGTTGGGAAAAGCAAGGGGCCGGCACGGTGGCAAAAGCAACGGGCGATGCCGCACCGAACGGCAACGCAATGCAGGCGGTTGGCAACATTCGCACGTTTAACTGGACCACACAAACCGTGAAAGTGGCCGGCAAGGCCGGCGACAGTTACAGCGCCGGCGGCTGGGGCAAAGCCGATTCCATTGCCACCGAAGAACCAAGCCACAATTTGGATGTGAACACCTCGTTCGGCATCCAGGTGGAATTCATGAACGGCAATGCCTTTGTGAACACCGTGTATATTCCGTTCAACCGCTATGTGAGCAGTTGGCAAATGACAGCCGGCGAAGCAGTGGCACTCGGCGACTACACCGAAGTGCGGGTGCGCCTGCTGTACAGCTACAACCTGAACACCGCGCAGTTTGCGCAGTTGTATTTGTATCGTTGCGCCTATGGCCAAACCTACGAATACGACGAAAAAGCCCAGCTGATTCGCACACAGGGCACCGACAACACCGTGATGTCCTACACCTACGACGGCAACTACAACCTAACCGAACAGCTCACGCCGTCGGGCAGCAGCTATCGGTACTACTACGACGAACAGGGCCGCGTGATTGGCAGCGAAAGCACCGGCGGCAGCTATTCTTCTGTCACCTACGATGCGTTTGGCAACGCGCTGGCGTCCACCGTGTCAAAATCCGTTCCGCAAAGCGGCGAAGAGTACCGGCTGCGCCATGTGGCCACCGGCCGGGCGGTGAGCACCGCCTCGCACACGGCGGCCGTCCTTGCCGACAGCACCGGCAGCGAAACCCGGTGGCGGTTTGAACGGCAGGGGAGCGACACCTTCCGGCTGTACAGCGTGGCCGGCGACGAAAGCGGCGAACCCTGCACCCTGAACAAAACGGCCGCCGGCGATGCGGCCGAGGGTGCCTATCATCTGCTGGGCGTGCGAACCGACAACACTTCGCTGTACCGCCCGGTGCGGCAAACCGACGGCACCTTTGTGTTGCTCACCGCCGCTTCGGACTACACACGCTGCCTAACGGTAACCGAAACCGGCTGTCTCACCGACACCCTGTACGACGAAGCAACCGTCAACGACACTGTGAAATGGGCCATCGAAGAGGCGGCGTCGTCCCAGTTGCAATACATTCAAACCCTGGCATCGTATACCGGCAGCGGCAACTTCGCCGCCACCGCCACCGATGCGCTGGGCAACACCACCCGCTATGCCTACAACGAAGCCACGGGGTTGCTGCAATCGGTCACCGATGCCACCGGTGCCACCGCCGAATACACCTACAACACCAACAACGGTCAGCCGCAAAGTGTCACGGTGAACGGGCAAACGGTGAGCTACACCTACGACACAGCCGACCGTCTGACCGGCATCACGGCACCAAACGGTCAGGTGTACACCGTGGAATACGACGAACGCGGCCGCACCGTGGCCATCCGCTTGGGAAGCGGCGCCGCGGCGGTGGCCCTGTGCCGGTATGAATACAGTGATGAAACCGGGTTGTTGGCAACACAACGCTATGCCAACGGCACGGAGTACACCTACACCTACGACCAATGGGACCGCCAAACTTCGGTGGCGTGCAACGGTGAGGTTGTCGGGTGCGTGTGGTACAACGCGGCGGGGAACACGGCGGCCGCGGCCGACCTCACGCAACGGGAACTCACACGGTATCTGTACGATGCGTCGGGCCGCCAAACCGGAGAACGGGTGTTCACCACGGCGGCCACGGGAAGTGCCGAAGCCATAACCGAAGCGTTGCTTTCCGCCACCACGGTGCAACGGGAAACGGCCCACACCTACCACGCCGAAACCGGGCAAACCACCGGAGCGGTGTACCGTTCGCTGTGGGGCAGCACGCACACCGCCTACACCTACGGTGATGCCGAACAGGGGCAAAACAGCGAAGCGGTGTATGCGGTGGAAAGCACCGACAGCAACCGCAGCGACCGCACCGAGCGTGTGACCTACACTTATGACGCGTTGGGTCGCGTCACGGCGCGCACGGTGCGCATCAAGGAATCCGCCGGCACCGCGCTGACCACCGCCTACACCTATGCGGCGGGTGGGCACGGAAGCGGCAGCACGTCCACGCAGTTGGTGGGGATGAACACGGGGTACACCGATTTCACCTGCACCTACGACAGTG